>NZ_SPVJ01000050.1:0-54896 GCF_004634465.1 Bradyrhizobium sp. MOS001 | reverse complement strand
GACTGTTCGGGTTCAATGGACTAACGGACGGGGCACCTCTCTCACCCACGGCCTGCAACGACCTGGGGGTTTGCGGGCTCCCGTCCGTCACCGCAACGTCTACAATAGCAGACCTGCGGCGCTTCGACTTACAAGCGGTCTCCATCCGCGAGTCCAATTCTCATTGAATGCGCTGAAGCAACCCCTCATCCGGCGCTTCGCGCCACCTTCTCCCACAAGGGGAGAAGGAAGAAAGAGCGCAAAGAAATGGCCCCGCGAGGGGCCATTTCCATGATGTGTTACGCATCAATCCCAATGGTGACGGTGACCGCGCTTGACCACGACGACCCGGTCGTGATGGTGCCAGCCGCGATGCCAGCCGTGGTCGCGATGCTCGCGCATTTCGGCGCGGGCGCCGTAGCCATGATGGTAGCCGTTCTTGATCACCACCGTTTCGGCATTCGCCATCGTCGGTGCAACGATCGCGAGCGCGCCGAGAGCCGCAACCACATAACCAAGCTTCTTCAAGATGTCCTCCTCCAATGCAATGCACATGAGAACGGCGCATGTGTGCGAACGTTCCGGAGGAACTGGAAGAGAATTCTGAATGGATGTTCAGACAGAGCACGATTCGGAAAAGTGCGAAGCGGCTTTCCGAGCGATCATGCTCAAACGTGATGCTCAATCGCAGCGTTGCTGTGAAGGTGTCGGCGCGCCTGTCGCGACGTATTTGCCGTCCCTGATCGTGTACACACCGCGCTCGCTGCGATTGTAGATCGCGCGCAGGCTGCCATCCTTCGCCAGCAGCAGCCCGAATTCACGCGCCTGGTGCAGCGAGGGGAAGTAAACCATCACATTGAGCAGGCCCTCGGCTTCGACCGTGGCGGACACCACTTCGTTCTCGTCCCTGGCCTCGCCGAAATCGCGCCGGTACATCACCCGGCCGTCCTTCCTGATCTCGTAAGTCAACAGCGAGCCCTTGTCGCGGTCCGGCCGGGCCGCGCAATCGACTGCCCACGAGCCCAGCAGGCCCCATTGCTCGACCGTCGCCGCAAGCGTCTCGGCGCCGGCCGCTGGCGTGAACGCAATCCACAGCATCGCCGCCGCGATCCAGCAGCCCAGACAACGCGTCATGTCCTGAAAAACCCCGCCTCGAACAAGTCCAAGTGTAGCATCCCGCGCGCGATCGTCCACGCGAGCTGGCAATCGCGCGCGAATTTGATCCGCGTCAATGAGGCCGGTCGTATCAAGGGTAGGATGGCGCTCCCGAAGGCGAAGTTGGTGAGACCGATGCTGAATCAAGTCGTGGATTTCGCGGGCGAGGTACTGCCGGGGAGCTGTGCCGTGCCGCCTTATTCCGAGACCGCGTTCCTGGCCGAGCTGGGCGAGCGCTTGAGGTCCTCGCGCGCGCGGTGCGAGATGTCGCGCCGGGAGCTGGCCCGCCGCTCCGGGATTTCCGAGCGCTACATCGCCCAGATCGAGGCCGGCAAGGGCAACGTCTCGATCGTGCTGCTGCTGCGGCTGGCCTCCGCGATCCACGGCAGCCAGCCTCAGGTGGCCTAGAGCGAGCCTTAGGCGCGCTTCTCCACGTTGGCGCTGCGGGCCGGCACGCCGAACTCCTTGCGGCAGACCTCGGCCAGCACGGCGACGCCCTCACGGATCTGCTGATGCGAGGGGCTCGCAAAGCACAGCCTGAGCCGCGAGGAGGAATGGGGCTTGTTGGTCGACCATTCCGGCCCCGGATTGATCGAGACTCCGGCGGCGAGCGCGGCCTGATAGAGTTTCAGCGTATCGACCTGGTCGGGCAGCTTGACCCACAGGAAGATGCCGCCCTTGGGCTCCTCGAACTCGGCCGCCGTCCCGAACTGCTCGTTCAGCGCCTCCATCAGCGTATCGAGCTTGGTGCGCAGCGCCTTCGTCAGTGCCGGTACGTGGGTCGAAAAGTGCGGCTTGCAATAGGCGGCCAGCACCATCTGCTCCAGCGCGCCTGAGCCTGCATCCGTCTTCAGCGCCAGCATCCGCGACATCACATCCCAGGGCGCGACGATGAAGCCGACGCGCAGCGCCGGTGCGATCGATTTCGAGAACGAGCCGATATGGATCACGCCGCCGTTCGGGCTCATCGCGTGGATCGCCGGCGGTCGCTGTCCCGACCAGACGAGATCGGCGTAGCAATCGTCCTCGAAGATGGGCACGCCATATTCGGCCGCGAGCCGTACCAGTTCAGCGCGGCGGCTCTCCGGCATGATGCTGCCGGTGGGATTCTGCACGGTCGGGATGGTGTAAATGTACTTGGGCCGGATGCCGCGGCTCTTCAAATCGGCCAGCGTCGAGGCCAGCACATCCATACGCATGCCGTCCTTGTCGAGGGGGATGCCGACGACGTTGACCCCGAGCCGCGCCAGGCGGGTCAACGAGCCCTGATAGCTGTCCTGCTCGAAGATCACGGTATCGCCGCGTGTCAGCAGCGTTGCGTTGACGAGGTCGAGCGCCTGGAGCGAGCCGGAGACGATCAGGAGGTCGTCGACGGTGCAGTTGATGCCGGCGTCGCGCTTCAGTTTTGTCACCAGGAATTCGCGCAAGGGCAAATAGCCCTGCGGCCCGTGCGCCAGGCCGTAGGTCGCGAGCGAGCGGCCTTCCTTTTGCAAGGCGGAATTGGTCGCCTCGATCAGGCCGTCGAGCGGCAACTGCTCGGAGTCGTTGTTGCCACCGACAAAACTGTACTTGGCGAGGCCCGTCCAGCGCGCGGAAGGGGCCGGCAGCCCTGCGGGAAACAGGGGCGCGAAATCGAAGCTGGACGTCATGGGAGCGTTCCTCGTTTTGTTCTTGTTGAGCGACCGGCCTTGCGCCGGCGTGCCTTACTTCTTGCCGGCCGTCCTCGTCGGACGGCCTCTACTTCTTTGTGGCCGTCCGGGTCGGACGGCCCTGGCTGATGAAAGCGTAATGCGCATTGGCGACGCCGCCAACCATCAAGGCCTCGACCACGGGCTCGGCGATCTCGCCTGTTGCGGCCCAGTCGACAAGGAAATTGGCCCCGGTCCCCCCGCGCACATCGTCGGTCGGAATGAAGATCGAGACGGTGGCCAGAGGCTTCAGCGCCACCTGGCCCTTCAGGTAGGTCTCGACCTGCTTGCCTGCGGTGTCGAAATAGGCGATGCGTTTGACGATCAGCGGCTGGGTCTCGGAGGCGTTGTGAACGCTCAGCGTCACCGAGAAGTCGACACGTAGTTTGCCCTGGCTCATCGCAACGCTGGAATAGGCGGGCACATAGAACCCGCCGGAGACGGCGAGTTCCTCCTTCGGCAGTGTGGTGAGCGAATCGGCAAAGTTTTGTTCGATATTGACCTTGGATTGCGCGGCTGCGGGCGCGGCAGAGGCGAGGGGACATAGCAGCATTGCTGCGAAAAGCCCTGCTCGCATGTGACGAATTGCTCGCTTGCCGCGCCGCAACCTGGCCCTAGGGTGCGGCAAAACGGACCAATTTGGTATGCACGAACTCATTCGCGACATCACTCTCTGTATTCTGTTTGCCTGGATGCTGGGCCTGCTCGCCCATTTCTCCCGGCAGCCGCTGATCCTGGCCTACCTTATCGCCGGCTTCTGCATAGGTCCATTCGGTGCCGGCTGGGTCAAATCGCAGGAATCGATCAGCGTCATCTCCGAGCTCGGCCTGATCTTCATGCTGTTCATGATCGGGCTCGAGATCGACCTGAAGAAAATCGTGCGGGCGGGAAAGGTGATCCTGTTCGCGGCGGGCGGCCAGCTCATCGGCGGCTGCCTGCTCGGGGTGCTGTTCTTCGTCGGCATCGGCTTGTCGCTCGGCGGTGGGCATTTCGATGCGGTCTATCTCTGCGTCGCCTGCGCGCTGTCGAGCACCGTGATCATCGTCAAGGTGCTCTACGAGAAGCGCGAGCTCGACACGCTGCCCGGCCGCATCACGCTCGGTGTGCTGGTGCTCCAGGACATCTTCGCCATCCTGTTCCTGGCGGTGCAGCCGAGCCTCGCCAATCTCGAGGTCAGCGTCATCCTGCTGTCGATCGGCCGTGTCGCGGTGCTGGTCGCTGCCGCACTGCTGGTCAGCCGCTATGTGCTGCCGCGCCTATTCCATCAGATTGCCCGTCGCCCCGAGTTGATCCTGCTTGGCGCGCTCGCCTGGTGCTTCCTCGTCGCCGAGACCGCGGAGCGGCTCTCACTGTCGCGCGAGATGGGTGCGCTGATCGCCGGCGTCTCGCTGTCGACCTTCCCTTACGCCCTCGACGTCACCGCCAAGGTCACCACGCTCCGCGACTTCTTCATCACGCTGTTCTTTGTCGCGCTCGGCATGACCATTCCCGTGCCGGGCCTCTCCGTGATCGGGCTTGCCTTGATGATCGCGGCGTTCACGGTGGTGAGCCGCCTCGTCACCACCTTCGCCCCGCTCTACCTGATGAAGCAGGGCCTGCGCGCCAGCCTGTTGCCGGCCCTTAACCTCGCGCAGATCTCCGAGTTCTCGCTGGTGGTGATCCAGACCGGCGTCGCCGACCATCATATCGCGGCCGAAACGGCGAATGCGGCCTCCTTTGCCTTCGTGGTGCTGGCGGTGCTCTCGACCTTCGTGATGACCCGCAGCGACGAGATCACCCGCTGGGCGATCGGCCCCCTGAAGCGGATCGGCCTGCGCGACCTCGACCATGGCAACGGCCACGCCGAGGAGGGGCACGAGGGCGGCCACGGCGAGGCCCGCCGCATCGTCATCCTCGGCTTTTTCCGTGCGGCGAGCGCGCTGCTGGCCGAGATCGAACGGCAGGCGCCGGTGCTGCTCGAGCAGATCACCGTGATCGACTTCAATCCCAATGTGTACAAGACGCTGCTGTCGCGCGGCCTGCACGTGATCTATGGTGACATCAGCAGCGCCGACACGCTGCTCCATGCCGGCGTCGGCAAGTCCGAGATGATCATCCTCAGCGTGCCGGACGCCCTTCTCAAGGGCGCCAGCAACGAGAAGCTGGTCCGCCACGTCCGTACCCTCAACCCGACCGCCATGATCGTGGCCACGGCCGATCTTTTGTCGGATGTGAGCGAGCTCTACGCGGCCGGCGCCAGCTACGTCACGGTGACCCGGCTCAGCGACGCTCATGAGCTGTTTACCGTGATCGAAGCGGCCCAGGCTGGCCTGCTGGCCGACAAGCGGGCCGAGCTCGATGTCCGGCTCGGCGAGCGGCGCGAAGTGCTGCCCTGAAGGCGGCGCGGCCGCTTTCCGTCCGGGCCGTGTGCGCCTATATCCCTGGTATCTTCGGTGCAAGCCTTAGACCCGCGGGCCGGCCCGCCATCAGGCATATGCGGTTGCGTCCAGGACACTAGCGCTTGGGGCCAAGTCCGGCTAAGGCGTCCGGCGAAGCCTCCCGGCCATAACCGATAGAGATTGGGAAATGCCCGATAACGTTCAGGAAGTCTTGCAGGCCTTTGCCCGGGGTGAGCTCGTGGTCGTCACCGACGACGAGGACCGCGAGGGCGAGGGCGATCTGATCGTCGCCGCCTCGCTCTGTACCGCCGAGAAGATGGCGTTCATCATCCGCCATACCTCCGGCATCGTCTGCGCGCCGGTGACCACCGAGGACGCGCGCCGCCTCCGGCTCGATCCGATGGTGGCCCACAACGATTCCGCGCACACCACCGCATTCACGGTCTCGATCGACTACAAGCCCGACGGCGGCACCGGCATCTCGGCCGAAGAGCGCGCCTCGTGCTGCCGCGCGCTGTCCAATCCCAATGTCGGCGCCAACGATTTTGCCCGCCCGGGCCACATCTTCCCGCTGATTGCCAAGGACGGCGGCGTGCTCTTGCGCTCCGGCCATACCGAGGCCGCGGTCGACCTGTGCAAGCTCTCCGGCCTGCCGCCGGTCGGCGTCATCAGCGAACTCATGAACGACGACGGCAGCGTGATGAAGGGCGAGCAGGTCGCCCGCTTTGCGGCCCAGCACAAGCTCAAGCATGTCACCATCGCCGACATGATCGCCTACCGCCAGGTGCGCGAGAAGCTGATCGAGCGGGTCTCGACCTTCGTCACCGACAGCCCGATCGGGCCGCTTCAGGGCTATGCCTACCGCTCGC
Organism: Bradyrhizobium sp. MOS001; assembly: GCF_004634465.1. NCBI lineage: Bacteria > Pseudomonadati > Pseudomonadota > Alphaproteobacteria > Hyphomicrobiales > Nitrobacteraceae > Bradyrhizobium > Bradyrhizobium sp. MOS001. The sequence continues at coordinate 48,827 of NZ_SPVJ01000050.1, read as the reverse complement.
CGTTCGATTCCATCGCCCACGTCGCGTTCGTCTATAACGGCGTCGGCGACGGCAAGAACGTGCTGACGCGCTTCCACAAGCCCAACATCGTCAAGGACATCTTCACCGGCCATAAGCGCATGGCGGCAGTGCTCGAGCACTTCAAGAAGTCCGGCCGTGGCGTCTTGGTTTACCTGCGTGACGGAGCCGCCGGTGTCCCCGTTGCCCCGCTACCCGATGAGAGCGCGAGCGAGGCGGACCGCAACCGCCAGTGGCGCGAGGTCGGTGTCGGCGCGCAGATCCTGCGCGATCTCGGCGTCACCTCGATCCGCCACCTCACCTCGTCGGTGCACGACTACAAGGGCCTGTCAGGCTTCGGCATCGAGATCGTTGCCAACGAGCAGCTTGAAAGCTAGCGCTGTCATTCCGGGGGCGCGCGCTGCGCATCCCCGGGGTCCACGCAGAGCCATCCATCTGCAACGCAATTGCACTTGTTGCCGCGGCGCTTTACTTTGTCGGGCAAATTTTGACGGAACCAGACGAAAGGACGTTTCATGAGCGTGCGCCCTCAGACCAAGGACAAGCCGGCTGCGGCTTCTTTCCAATGGGACGATCCGTTCCTGCTCGACGAGCAGCTCACCGAAGACGAGCGGATGGTGCGCGACACCGCGCGCGCCTATGCTCAGGACAAGCTGCTGCCGCGCGTCACCAAGGCGTATCTCGAGGAGAAGACCGACCGCGAGATCTTCAACGAGATGGGCGAGCTCGGCCTGATCGGCATTACGCTGCCTGAGGAATATGGCTGTGCCAATGCGAGCTACGTCGCCTACGGCCTCGTCGCGCGCGAGATCGAGCGGGTCGATTCCGGCTATCGTTCGATGAACTCGGTGCAGTCCTCGCTGGTGATGTACCCGATCTACGCCTATGGCGACGAGAACCAGCGCAAGAAGTACCTGCCGAAGCTCGCCAGCGGCGAGTGGGTCGGCTGCTTCGGTCTCACCGAGCCCGACGCCGGCTCCGATCCGGCCGGCATGAAGACCCGCGCCGAGAAGGTCTCGGATGGCTATCGCCTGACCGGCAGCAAGATGTGGATCTCGAACGCGCCGATCGCCGACGTGTTCGTGGTCTGGGCCAAGTCGGCCGAGCACGACAACCAGATCCGCGGCTTCGTGCTGGAAAAGGGCATGAAGGGCCTCTCCGCGCCGAAGATCGGCGGCAAGCTGTCCCTGCGCGCCTCGATCACCGGTGAGGTCGTGATGGACGGCGTCGTGGTTCCCGAGGACGCGCTGCTGCCCAACGTGTCCGGCCTCAAGGGCCCGTTCGGCTGCCTCAACCGCGCCCGCTACGGCATCTCCTGGGGCGCGCTCGGCGCCGCCGAGGACTGCATGCACCGCGCCCGCCAGTACACGCTCGACCGCAAGCAGTTCGGCAAGCCGCTCGCCGCGACCCAGCTCGTGCAGAAGAAGCTGGCGGACATGGAAACCGAGATCGCGCTGGGCCTCCAGGGTTCGCTTCGCGTCGGCCGTCTGATGGACGAGGGCAAGTTTGCCCCCGAGATGATCTCGATCATGAAGCGCAACAATTGCGGCAAGGCCCTCGATATCGCCCGCGTCGCGCGAGACATGCACGGTGGCAACGGCATCTCGGCCGAGTACCACGTGATGCGCCACGTCCATAACCTCGAGACCGTCAACACCTACGAGGGGACTCACGACGTCCACGCCCTGATCCTGGGACGTGCGATCACGGGCATCCAGGCGTTTTTCTAGTCGCAGCGTTCTTCGGCCGCGGCTAGTTTGCTCCGCTGTCATCGCCCGCGAAGGCGGGCGATCCAGTATCCCAGAGACCTCGCCTTCGCCTCAGGCGCCGCGGCGTACTGGATACCCCGCTTTCGCGGGGTATGACGGCGAGGGTTGGGGCTGCAGTGCACAGGAAGTCCCATGTCCGACAACGACGACATCCCGTTCAACCGCAACTTTCCGCTCAGGGCCGGTGTCGTCGAGGAAGTCCGTCCCGGCGTGCGGCGCGTGCTCTGTAACAATCCGAGCCCGTTCACCTTCACCGGCACGGTCAGCTACATCGTAGGCCAAGGCAACGTCGCGATCATCGATCCCGGTCCGAACGACGAGGCGCACGCGGCGGCGCTGCTCGATGCCGTCAGGGGCGAGACGGTGAGCCATATCTTCGTCACCCACACCCATCGCGACCATTCGCCGAACACCGCGCGGATCAAGCAGGCGACCGGCGCGCCCGTCTATGCCGAGGGCCCGCACCGTGCCTCGCGCCCGCGCTTCGAGAGCGAGAAGCACAATCCGGAGTCCGGCGCCGACCGCGATTTCGCGCCCGATATCAGGATCGCCCATGGCGACGTCGTCGAGGGTGCCGGCTGGCGTCTGGAGGCCGTGGCGACGCCCGGCCACACCGCCAATCATCTCGCCTTCGCCTGGCCCGAACGGAAATTCAACTTCGTCGGCGATCACGTGATGGGCTGGTCGACGTCGATCGTGGCGCCACCCGACGGCTCGATGATCGACTACATGGAGTCGCTCGACCGCCTCGCCGCGCGCGAGGAGGATCTGTATTTCTCCGGCCACGGCCCGGAGATCCCGGACGGCCAGCGCTTCGTGCGCTTCCTGATCCGCCACCGCAAGGCGCGCGAAGCCTCGATCCTGCACCGCCTGGCCAAGGGCGAGGCCGATATCCCGACCATGGTGCGCGCGATCTATATCGGCATCGATCCCAGGCTGACGACGGCCGCCGGCTATTCGGTCCTGGCGCATCTGGAAGATCTGGTCGCGCGCGGCGTGGTGGCGACGGATGGCGATCCCGTGATCGGCGGTACGTATCGAATGGCGGGGGCCTAGCTTCTCGTCATTCCGGGCTGGATGCTGCGCATCGTCCTGGAATGACAGCGGGGCTACTTCTTCACCGTCTTCGCCGGTGCCTTCGGTGGCGCGACCAGCGTCTTCTTCACCGGTTTCAGCGCGTCGGCGTCGGCGGCGGTGTTGAGATCGTCGATGAATTTTTTGACGCGCGCGGCGTTGCTGCCGAGATCACTGTCGAAATAGCGCGACGCCGAGCGGATATCGACGCGGGAATCGTCACCATCGGGCACGACCCGGATCGAGATGTCCTCGCGGAACCCCATGATCGGCGTCCGTGCCACCGCCTCGATGCGGCCGATACGGCGCGGTGGCTGCGGCTCGCGCTCGTCGATGACGAGCCATTTGCGCTTGATGACGAGCTGGCGCGCGATCGCATAGGCCCGATCGACCGGGATCTCCAGCTCGATCGGCTCGATGTCCGGGTAGAACTGGCGCTGCTGCTCGGCCGAATAGAGGCCGGCATAGACCGCGGTGTTGGTGCCATCGCCGGTGCGCAGGTGCGCGAGCGCGTCGAAGCGCGGCGGGTCGATCGGGTTGGTGGTGATGTCGTAGATCGGCGGCAGCTTGCGGTATTGCAGGGCGAGATAAGCGGGATAAGCGAGGATCGCGCCGTTGATGAGGAAGGCGAGCAGGATGCGCCCCATGCCGCGCGAGCCGTTCTGCCAGATCGCGGCAAAGCCCGCGAGCCCAAACAGGATCGAGAGGCCGGCGATCGCGAGCCCGCCGAAGAACGTCATCAGCGCCGGTTTCATCTCCAGGAAGTCGAAGCGGACGATGATGATCGAGACCACCACCGCCACCACCGCGAACACGGCCAGATTACGCGCCCAGCTCGCGAGGCTGGACACGGGCTCCGACTGATAGGGAGCGGAAAACCTGCGGGCCATCGGGTGAAGCTCTGCCGGGGTTTTGGGCGATGTCGGCCGATTTGGCGCGACGATGGGCCGTTGAGACCACGGCCCGGGGGCAAATTCAAGGGTTCCGCATGCGCCCAGACCGTCATGCCCGGGCATAGCCGTCCGAAGGACGGCGTCGCTTCCACTCGCCTATGCCCGGGCATCCACGTTCTCCGTGCCGCGGGGCAAGGCGTGGATGGCCGGGACAGGCCCGGCCATGTCGTTATGGAGGCTTCAATGCGTCGAGCGCTCACGCCCTCCAGGGGAGGGCGGTACCGAGGGTTACGCCGCCGCGTTCGGGAAACGGTAATCCTTGAACTGGTCGCGTAGTGCGGTCTTCAGGATCTTGCCGGTCGCGGTGTGCGGAATGCCTTCGACGAAGGCGACGTCGTCGGGCATCCACCATTTGGCGATCTTGCCGTCCATGAACTTCAGGATGTCCTCGCGGCTGGCCTGCTGGCCCTGCTTGAGCTGCACGATCAGCAGCGGCCGCTCGTCCCATTTGGGATGATAGATGCCGATGACGGCGGCCTCCGCCACGGCGGGATGGCCGACCGCGAGGTTTTCGAGGTCGATCGAGGAGATCCACTCGCCGCCGGACTTGATCACGTCCTTGGAGCGGTCGGTGATCCGCATGTAGCCGGCCTCGTCGATGGTCGCGACGTCACCGGTGTCGAAGAAGCCTTCCTCGTCGAGGATGTTGCTGTCGACACGGTAATAGGCCTTGGCAACGGCGGGGCCGGAGACCTTGAGACGGCCGAAGGTCTTGCCGTCCCAGGGCAGCTCCTTGCCGGCATCGTCGGCGATCTTCATCTCCACCGCAAAGGGCGCATAGCCCTGCATCTGAAGCACGTCGAGCCGCGCCTCACCGGTCGCATTCTGGAACGGCGGCTTCAGCGCCGCGACGCTGCCGATCGGGCTCATCTCGGTCATGCCCCAGGCGTGGCGCACGTTCGAGCCCATGTCGAGGAAGGCCTTGATCATCGAGCGCGGCATCGCCGAGCCGCCGCAGATCACCATCTTCAAAGCCGGCAGCTTCAGATTGTTGGCGGCCATGTGCTGCAGCAGCATCAGCCACACCGTGGGCACGCCCGCCGTGTGCGTCACCTTCTCGGTCGAGAGCAGCTCGTAGACGGAGGCGCCGTCGAGCTTGGCGCCGGGCATGACCAGCTTGGTGCCTTGCGAGGGGGCCGAGAAGGCGATGCCCCAGCTATTGGCATGGAACAGCGGCACCACCGGCAGCATTGTCTCGGACGCGCTGGTGCCGAGCGCATCGACATTGTTCGCCATCAGCGCGTGCAGCACGTTGGAGCGATGCGAATACAGGACACCCTTCGGATCGCCCGTGGTGCCGGATGTGTAGCACATCGCGGCGGCCGTGTTCTCGTCAAAGTCCTTCCATTCGAACTTGCCGTCGGCCTCCGCGATCCAGTCCTCGTAGGCGACCACGTTCTTCAGCGTGGTCTCAGGCAGATGCGCCTTGTCGGTGAGCACGACGTAGCGTTCCACGCTTGGCAGCTTGTCGGCGATCTTCTCCAGGACCGGAACGAAGGTGAGGTCGGTCATCACGATGCGGTCCTGCGCATGGTTGATGATCCAGGCGATCTGCTCGGGGAAAAGGCGGGGATTGACGGTATGGCAGATGGCGCCGATCCCCATGATGCCGTACCAGACCTCGAGATGGCGCCAGGTGTTCCAGGCGATCGTTGCGACACGGTCGCCGAGCTTGATGCCGTCTCGCTCCAGCACCTGCGAGACCTTGAGCGCCCGCTTGTGGATTTCGCCGTAGGTGGTGCGATGGATCGGTCCCTCGACCGATCGCGTAACGACCTCCTGCTTGCCATGAATCTTGGCGGCGTGTTCGATGATCCGGTGGCAGAGCAGGGGCCAATCTTGCATCAAACCAAGCATTCAGACATTCCTCCGAGGTGGGCTGGACTTTTTATAGCTCTCAGCGCTGGGCCAAAGAATTGTCATGAGTTTTAGCCTGCCGGACTTTCGCCGCAAATGGTCTTGTCGCGGCTATATGTCCGCAGGCGCGGCAATGGTTACCGCTGCGCTCGGGCTGTCGCTTGTGCTGGCGGAGCGGGCAGAAGCGCGAAAATATGCTACGCCGCTGGATATCTTCGGTCTTGGTACACCACGGCCGCGCGCGAAGGTGCACTCCGCCAGGATACCGCTACCAAAGCCCCGCCCGGAGGAGGCCCCCCAAGCAACGGACGAGGCCGCGCCGGAGGCAGAGGGGAAGCCTTCCGCAGACAAGCCGAGCGCGACCAAGCCCGTCGAGGCCGCGCCGCCGCCCGAGAAGCAGCTCTCGGTCTGCCGGCTCGCCTTGACCGAGGAGATCGCCGTCGCGCCGTCCATTCCCGATATTCGCGGCCCCGGCGCCTGCGGCGGCGAGGATCTGGTGCGGCTGGAGGCGATCGTGCTGCCGGACAAGCGCAAGGTGGCGGTCAAGCCGGCGGCGATCCTCCGCTGCACCATGGCCTCCGCGATCGCCGATTGGGTGCGCAAGGACATGGTGCCGCTGGCGGCGAGCCTCGGCTCGACCATCAGCGATCTCGACAATTTCGACAGTTTCGAATGCCGAGGCCGTAACCGCATCGCCGGCGCGATGCTGTCCGAGCACGGCAAGGCCAACGCGCTCGACGTCCGCGCCATCAAGCTCGCCAACGGGCGGTCGATCGGCCTGACCGACCGCGGCATGCCGCGCGATGTGCGCGAGCGCGTGCTGCATTCAGTCTGCGCGCGCTTTTCCACCGTGCTCGGTCCGGGCTCGGACTGGTATCACGAGGACCACATCCATCTCGACCTGGCGCAGCGGCGCAACGACTACCGGATCTGTCAGTGGAACGTCTGGGATCCCCTGCCGCAGGTCGCCCCGTTGCTGCCGGCGGGACGGCCCGAGGAGGCGCCGCCGCGCGAGGTCGCGGCCAGGCCTGAGGCCAAGGATGGGGCCAAGGACGGAGCTGATGACGAGCCGGCGCAGAAATCCCCTGCGCCGGCGGACAAGTCGGCCGCCGATGGCACCAAAGCCGAGCCGCACAAGCCGGCAACAAAAAAGCGCCGGTAAAACCGGCGCTTTTGAATGTCCGAGAGCAGGAGGCGATCAGTAGCTGCCCGCCTGGCCCGTCTGGCTGCCGCCGAGCGCGAGGCGCGAATTGTAGGGCGAGTCGCCATGCTTCGGCTCGAGCACCACGACGATGGTGCCGACCTTGACGCGGCCATAGAGGTCGATCGCGTCTTCGTTGGTTAGGCGGATGCAGCCCGACGAGATCGAGGCGCCGATATATTCCGGCTGGTTGGTGCCGTGAATGCGGAACAGCGTGTCCTTGCCGCCGGAGTAGAGATACATCGCGCGGGAGCCCATCGGATTGTCCGGACCCGGTGCAACGTAGGTCGGCACGCCCAGTCGCGAAATCTCGCCCGGGGTCGGATGCCAGGCCGGCCACTCGGTCATGCTGCCAACCTTGGCAATGCCCGACCAGGCCATGGCTTCTTCGCCGACGGTGATGCCGTAGCGGATCGCCTTGCCGCCATCCATGACCCAGTAGAGGTAATGGTTGTCGGAATCGACCACGATCGAGCCCGGCGATTCCTTGCGGTGGTAATCGACGATGGCGCGGCGGAACGGCTCGGCGACGGGGGTGTTCTCGTACCGGACCTTGGCGAGGAGTTCCTTGTCCTTCGGCTTGAAGGCCTTGGTGTCGGTCGCTTCAAAATGTGTGGCCTGCATGCAGCCCGACAGCATCAGGCCAGCGGCCAAAATACCCAGCATAACTTTCAGCGACGACATGATTTGATTCCAATCGACAACAACTAGCTTTCGCGGGGCTTGAGACGCGCCCAAACCACGACTCCGTTGGGCCCTATTATCGTTGAAATCTGCCACAATTCCAGCGTATCGGACCTTTTCCCGCGCTGCAAGAGCCGAGCTGTGGCTTTTTTGCCGCAAGTTTTGCGCTCCTGTGCTGGTTTTTAGGCAAAGCACGCCCGACTGTCGATTCCGTGCCACGGTTGGGCCACGGCGCCGCCACAAATGCAAACGCTCCGTTAATGTGCTTGTCATCATGAACTTGTCAGAATCGCGCTAAGGGCTGTCAGTCTGTCGCAGGCCCCTGCTGGAGTTGTGCATGTTTTCTGTGTTCGTTCCCTCCGACTCCTCCCTCAAGAAAGCGGTTGTCGAAGACCTCGCGGCGGTTCCGGAGCATGCGGTGTGGATCGACCTGGTCAACCCGACCGCGGCTGAGGACAAGGCGGTGGAGCGGCTCTCCGGTATTGCGATCCCGACCCGGGAGGACATGCAGGAGATCGAGATCTCCAGCCGGCTCTATATCGAGAACAGCGCGCGCTACATGACGGCGACGCTGATGTGCCAGTCCGACACCGACATGCCCCGGACCACGGCTGTGACTTTCATTCTCGGCGATCATCGCCTGGTGACGGTGCGCTACGACCAGCCCAAGCCGTTTGCGCTGGTCGAGGCCAAGCTGGCCCGGTCCTGCACGCCCGCGATCACCGGCGAGATGGTGCTGATGGAACTGCTGGACGCCGTGATCGACCGCTGCGCCGACATCCTGGAGCGCTGCGGCGCCGAGATCGACCAGGTCTCGCACGACATCTTCGAGCCGGAGAGCGAGCGCCACGGCCACGCCAAGCAATATTCCCAGATCCTGATCTCGATCGGCCGCAAGGGCGATCTGACCTCGAAGGTTCGCGAAAGCCTGGTGTCGATCGGCCGCGTCGTCACCTTCCTCTCCGCGGTGGTGGAGGGCGTGAAATGGTCGAAGGACATGCGCGAGCAGCTCAAGACCATGCAGCGCGACGTCGCCTCGCTGACCGACCACGCCTCCTATCTCTCCAGCAAGATCACCTTCGTGCTCGACGCCATGCTCGGCGTCGTCAATCTCGAGCAGAACAACATCATCAAGCTGTTTTCGGTCATGGCCGTTGTCCTGATGCCGCCGACGCTGATCGCCTCGATCTACGGCATGAATTTCAAGGCGATGCCGGAACTCGAATGGGTCCACGGCTATCCGATGGCGCTGGTGATGATGCTCGCCGCCGCGATCGTCCCGTACTGGCTCTTCAAGTGGAAGAAGTGGCTTTGATACCTACCGAGACCTTACGCCGTTCAACGAGACACGGTGGTTGGTGTCGCAGAATAGAGCGGGATTGAGGCCGCGCCGTGATGTGTGCCCGCCGCCCCAATTCCTCCGGTAAAATTTGAGCGGTGGGCTGAACGTTTGCGCGAAACTTGTCTGCGATAAGCAGCATGTTAGCCGCGAGGAACAGCCATGGTTGAAAAACACATAACGTCGCCCCGCAACGTCATCGATCTGGCGAATTATCGTCAGGTCCTGGCGAGCGGCAAGGCGTTGTCGATGTCGGCGCGCATGTGCCGGCACTGTGGTGCTCCGCTGCTCGACGGTGAGAACGACGACGACTGCTCGACTGCGTTCAGCACGGCCGCTCCGCGGCTGCGCGATCGGTCGCGTCGGATTCGAGTCGATTGAGGAACGGAAGGGTAAAGGCGATCCAGGTCCTGCGGCGGCGTTGTCTGGATCGCCTTGCTTCCCGCCCTTCGAGCGGGAAAATCATCTAGCGCTTCACGATCTGGGCCGTCGAGACGACGGTCTCGGCGATGGCGCCGTCGCGACTGAAGGGAGCGAGATGCTGCCCGACGTCGCGCAGCATCGCGTCGGCATTTTCGCCAAGCGCTTCCGGCGATGACGACGAGTAGGTGAGGGTGCGGCGTGTCAGGTCCTGCACACTGATTGTGTGGCTGGTCTCAACCGTGACGAGCTCGGTGGGCTGAAAGGCGCTGCCGCGAAAGAACGCCGGCAAGTCGCGATGGGTGCGCGTGCCCATGCCTGCCTCCTCCCAGAGCTTGGCCGGTGACCAGCGGCGGCGGACGTCGTTGTAGCCATCGAGCCACGGGTTGCTGCCGTCGGTGGCCGAGAACGAGGCGCAGATCAGAATTGCCCCATCGCGCGCGACCAGTCGATCGAGCCGCGCAAGCGTCGGCTCACGATCCATCCAATGCAGCGCGCGGCCGATGGTCGCGACGTCGAATGCGCCGATGTCGGGGCTAAGCGTCTCGACCTTGCCTTCGATCAGCGTGAGTGCGTGGCCTGCGCTCGCAGCCGCGCGTCGCGCCGCATCGAGCATGGCAGGTTCAGGGTCGACGCCGACGATGCGGCCGACATAGGGGCCGAAGCCGAGCGCCAGGAGTCCGGGTCCGGTGCCGAGGTCTATCAGGCTGCTCTGTTTGGTAAGACCAAGCTTATGCGCGACGCTGCGAAAGAATTCGCTCGGGTAGGGCGGCCGCAAATGCTCGTAGAGTGACGCAGTGCTCGCGAACCGGCCCATGCTTCGCCTGCCTGGCCTTACACGTGCTGGCCGCCGTTGATGTGGATCTCGGCGCCGTTGACGTAAGAGCTGGTGTCCGTGCACAGCACGTAGATGATCTTGGCGACCTCGTCGGGCGTGCCGAGCCGGTGCATCGGGATCTGCTGGTCGACGATCTTCTCGGTGCCCGGCGACAGGATCGAGGTGTCGATCTCGCCCGGCGCGATAGCGTTGACGCGGACGCCGACGCGGCCGAAATCGGAGGCCATTTCGCGCGTCAGGGATGCAAGCGCGGCTTTCGATGTGGCATAGGCGGCGCCCGCAAAGGGGTGCACGCGCGAGCCCGCGATCGAGGTGACGTTCACGACCGAGCCCCTGGCCGCCTTCAACTCCTCGATCAATCCCCGCGCGATCATGATCGGCGCAAAGAAATTGACGTGGAAGACGTGCGTCCAGGTGTCGAGGTCGGTGTCGACCGAGCCAAGCCGCGAGCCGCCCGGACCCTTCGGCGAGATCGCGGCGTTGTTGACGAGCGCATGCAGCATGCCGCCTTCGAGCCGGTTGCGGATGTCGGTGATCGCGCGCGCGGTGTCCAGGGGGTTGCCGAGGTCGACCTGGATGTGGTCCTCGGGGCCGGCGTCCCACGGACAGTCCTCGGGGAAGGGATGCCGCGAGCAGGTGATGACGCGCCAGCCCGCCGACGAGAACCGGATCACGGTGGCGTGGCCGATGCCGCGGCTCGCTCCGGTCAGGAGCAGCGTGCGGCGCGGCGCATTGGACGAATGCGGCATGGACATCTTTCAGGTCGGCCTAAGCTCAGGGATACATCCGCGTCTTGGACCATGGCTGGCCGGCCGCGTCACGGCGAAATTCGATACGGTCGTGCAGGCGGAACGGGCGGTCGTGCCAGAACTCGATACGCGAGGGCGTGATGCGCCAGCCGCTCCAGCCCGGCGGCCGCGGCACCTCGCCGATGATGTGCTTGGCCGCGACCTTTGCGATGGCCTGTTCGAAGGCGAAGCGGCTTTCCAGCGCCTCGGACTGCTTGCTCGCCCAGGCGCCGATCTGCGCCTGCTTGGGACGGGTGGCGAAGTAAGCGTCTGCCTCGGCGTCGGTCACTGGCGTCACGTTGCCGCGGATGCGGACCTGACGGCGCAGCGACTTCCAGTGAAAAAGTAACGCCGCCTTAGGATTTGCGGCGAGTTCGCGGCCCTTCTGGCTCGCGATGTGGCTGTAGAAGACGAAACCGTCGGCATCGAAGCCCTTCATCAGCACCATGCGCACGTCTGGCAGCCCGTCGGGGTCGACGGTTGCGAGCGCCATGGCGTTCGGATCGTTCGGCTCGCTCTTGATCGCCTCGTTCAGCCAGGCCTCGAACAGCGCAAACGGTTCGTCGGCGGCGGTGAAATCACCGGATGTTAAGGGTGTCTGGTGTTTCATCGAGGTCGTGTCGGTCATGTCCGGAGTCCGAATTGCGTCCCGCGGCCCAAAACGCGTTGTTGTCCGCTACCGCCCTATATAGGGCATGGGGACGCGTTGGCCTATCGGCGATCCGGCCGTCCGGCTTTGTCATGACAATGATTCTGATCGGGCTCGGCTCCGGCGGCTGCAGCTTTTCCCGCAACGACACCAGTGCCTACGCCAAGGCCGACGACAGCGACCTGACCGGCTCGATCGCGCGGCCGGCAAAGGACGCCCCGCCGACCGACACCGATCTTGCCTTCGCCCGTAACGCCGCCTCCGACGTCCTGAGCAAGGGCGACAAGGATTCCAGCCAGCACTGGGAGAATCCGGAAACCGGAGCGCGTGGCTCGGTGACGCCGATCGCGCAGTCCTACGCCGCCGAGGACGGCCGCAAGTGCCGGGACTTCCTGGCGAGCTACGTCAATGGCAGCACCGAAAGCTGGCTCCAGGGCGCCGGCTGCCAAAGCAGCCGTGGCCGTTGGGAGATTCATACGCTAAAGCCGTGGCGGAGCTAGGAATCGGCTCTGCGGCTAGTTGCAAAAATGCCACTCGCCTCCCACATGACCAGCAGATGGGGCGGGGAGCCCTTTGAACAATTCGATTTCTCTTGAAGGAGACGTGACGGATGCGCGACCCCTATGAGGTCTTGGGGGTGCCGCGGAGCGCCAACGCTGCCGCGATCAAGAGCGCCTATCGCAAGCTTGCCAAGAAGCACCATCCCGACAGCAACAAGGATGACCCCAAGGCCGCCGAGCGCTTCTCCGAGATCAATTCGGCGAACGAGATCATCGGCGACGAGGACAAGCGCAAGCAGTTCGACCGCGGCGAGATCGACGCCGACGGCAAGCCGCGCTTCCAGGGTTTTCCGGGCGGCGGCGGGCCGCGCGGCCGTGCGGGTCCCGGCGGGTTCGAAAGCTATACGTTCCGCAGTGGCGGCGCGGGCCCGGGCCAGGGCGGCGGCGCGTTCGAGGACATCCTCAACAGCATGTTCGGCGGGACGCGTGGTGCGCGGCCCGGGGCCGGCGGCGCCGGGCAGTTCGAATTCGACACCGGCGGGATCGGCCTCGATCTCGACGTCAATGTCGCGATGTCAGTCTCGCTGGAAGAATCGGTCAAGGGTGGCGAGAAGCGCGTCCGGTTGCCGACGGGCAAGGAGCTCAACGTCAAGATTCCGGCCGGCGTCACCGAGGGCCAGCAGATCCGGTTGCGGGGGCAGGGCGAGAGCGCTCAGGGCCATCCGCCGGGCGATCTCCTGATCACGATCAGCATCGCGCCGCACCCGTACTTCAAGATCGAGGGCGCCGACCTCAGGATCGACCTGCCGGTCACGCTCTACGAGGCGGTGCTCGGCGGCAAGGTCCGCGTGCCGACCCTCGGCAATGCCGTGGAACTGTCGGTCCCGAAAAACACCTCCAGCGGCCGGACCTTCCGCCTCAAGGGCAAGGGATTGCCAAAAGCCGGCGGAACCGGGGATCTCTTCGTTACCATCAGGATTATGCTACCGGACGGGAACGACGCCGAGCTTGAGGCATTGATGGAGAAGTGGCGGGACCAACACCCCTACAATCCACGTAGCGGGCTTGGCTAAGGCATGATCCGGACCCGGGGGGCCGCGTGAGCGCGAGGCGTTCATTTGGCGTTCAGCGGCTTTCCGAAAAGATCATGCGCAGAGAAAACTGCTGAAGCGTGAGCCATCGCGCTTTAGGGCGAAGTCGCAACTGAAGGGGGTTCTCCCAGAAGTCCAGAGCATCTCTCGACAGATGATGCTCGTCATATGCCTGAGGCGTGAGAGCGCCTCTCGGCCCATGTGGTTCGACGTGTCGGCTGTCCGGCGGGGCAGTCGATAATAGGTGCGGCCTCGAGAGGGGGACCAGCGCGGTACCAAAAACCCCAATCGAGGCCGCCCGCGTCGATCGGCGGATCGAACGCTACTCATTTTCTCGTGAGCATCCGGTGCGATAATGAGACGCACCCATGTCTTGATTCCAAATTTTCAATGTCGGAATCGAGGCACCGCCTTCAAGCGGTTGCTCAGGTACCGTTTTTCTCGGCTTGGTCGTAGACCGCCTGCGCGACCTTGGTCAGGCGATCGCGATCGCTGCCGCCGCTGACGACGTAGCCGACGCCGCGCTCGGCCCAGAACAGTGCGCCGTCCTTGTCGGCTTTGGCGTAGCGCATCTGAGTCGCGCCGGTCTCGGTCTTGGCGGTGTAGATCGTGTACCGCTCGCCCGAGGCGCCCTCATACATCAGGAACGACGCCGGACCGTTCGGCCCCGGCAAGAGCCGGCCGCCGACGAGCTTCAACCCGCTCGCCTCCAGGTTCGGCGCGAACACGGTCCAGCCGCAGCGCCTGGTCAGCCAGGCCTGGAGATGGTCTCGCTCGTTGCCGCCGACCTCGACCGGGTGGCGAACCTCGACGACATAGAGGCGGTGGGCGTCGAGCGCGTCCGCTGTAAAGCTCTGGAAGGTCGAGGGGGCGTTGGCGGCGCCGTGCGCCACCCAGCCGGCGGTGCCGCCGGCCACGAAGGCGACCAGCACAGCCGCCGCGGCGCCATAGAACCATTGCCGGGGACGGCGCTCCAGCCGCTCGAGCTCCAGCCGGGCCGGCACCGGCTCCTGGACGACAGAGTCGTAACGCGCGTGCAGCATCTCGGCCATGGCGCGCCAGGACTGCACGCGTCCGGCATCGTCAGGGTGTGCGGCAAGCCAGGCCTCGACGTCGGCGCGGCGCTCGGCCGGCAGCTCGCCGTCGACATAGGCGTGCAGCTCGTCTTCGGTAATGGGAATATTATGGTCGTTCATATCGATCGTCTCTGGCTCTGCGGCCCAAAATGTCTTTCGCGGTTCAACTGCGCTGCTTCCCGCTCCATGCAGGCGAAGCGACCCGCGCGATGCATCAACACTGCCATCACTTCACCCGCTTGAGCGCCGGGCGCTCACCTTCCAGCGATGCTTTAACGTGGGCTCTCGCCCGCGCCAGGCGCGACATCACGGTGCCGATCGGCACGCCCTGGATGTCGGCGACCTCGCGGTAGCTCATGCCCTCCAGCATCACCAGCAGAAGCACCGAGCGCTGCTCCTCGACCAGCGTCGCCAGCGCCTTCTCGATGTCGCGCCCTTCGGCCTCGGTCCCGCTGGCATCCGGATTGTTCTCCGTCAGCTGCGTGAATTGCGGGCGCCTTGCCAGCGAGCGCCGCCGGTTCTTGTTGAGGTTGGTCAGGATCGTATAGAGCCAGCTCCTGACATCGCCTCCGAGGAACAGGCGCTCCGAACGCAGCGCCCGCACCAGCGTATCCTGCACCAGGTCGTCGGCCGCATCCGCATCGCGCGTGAGCGCGCGGGCGTAGCGGCGCAACGCCGGGATCATGGCTTCCACACTCTGGCGAAACGCACTCATGCCGTCTTGACGTCCTGGTGTCCGGCGCGAGCGCCTCAATCATCATAACACCCGAACGGAACGGCTATTCCGGCGCTTGAAACAGCGTTAACGCCGCGTATTAGGACTGTACCGCGAAGGAGGGCTGGTGTACCTCCAGACCTCAACGAGAGCTCGACGGGACGCTCAAAAATGTCGCAGGATTCAGGTCTGATACAGGGACTGATGCAAGGCAAGCGCGGGGTGATCCTCGGCCTTGCCAACAACCGCTCGATCGCCTGGGGCATCGCCAAGGCATGCCACGCAGCCGGCGCCGAGCTTGCCTTCACCTATCAGGGCGATGCGCTCAAGAAGCGCGTCGAGCCGCTCGCCGCCGAGATCGGCGGTCTCGTGCTCGGCCATTGCGACGTCACCGATGCTGCCACCATCGACGCCGCCTTCGCAGTGCTGAAGGAGAAGTGGGGCAAGATCGACTTCCTGGTGCACGCGATCGCCTATGGCGAGCAGCTTGATGGCCGCTACGTCGACACCACGCCGGAGAATTTCTCCAAGTCGATGCTGATCTCCTGCTACTCGTTCACCGCCGTGGCGCAGCGCGCCGAGAAGCTGATGACCGATGGCGGCTCGCTCATCACGCTCAGCTATTACGGCGCCGAGAAGTGGATGCCGCACTACAACGTGATGGGCGTGGCGAAGGCTGCGCTGGAGGCCAGCGTGCGCTATCTCGCGGCCGATCTCGGCGAGAAGAACATCCGCGTCAACGCGATCTCGGCCGGCCCGATCAAGACGCTCGCGGCATCCGGCATCGGCGACTTCCGCTATATCCTGAAGTGGAACGAGAACAACGCGCCAATGCGGCGCAACGTCTCGATCGAAGACGTCGGCGGCAGCGCGCTGTATTTCCTCTCCGATCTCGCGCGCGGCGTCACCGGCGAGGTGCATCACGTCGATTCCGGCTATCACGTGCTCGGCATGAAGCGCCCGGACGCGCCGGACATCTCGTTCGGCGGCAAGGACTAGCTTATAAATCTGGAATGCCCGTGCCCACGATCTATTATCTTCGCCACGGTGAGACCGAGTGGAACGCGCTCGGGAGGCTTCAGGGCACCAAGGACGTTCCGCTGAACGCGCGTGGACGCGGTCAGGCCGTGCAGGCCGGCGGCGTGCTGGCGGATCTTTTCAAGCGCGACGGCAAGGACAAGGCGGCGTTACCCTATGTGTCGAGCCCGCTCGGGCGTGCACGCCAGACCATGGAACTCGCGCGCGGCAAGCTCGAACTGCCGCAGGCCGACTACGCGCTCGACGATCGCCTGCGCGAGATCGGCTACGGCAGCTGGGAAGGGCTGACGCTGGCCGAGAGCGAGGCGGCCGATCCGGACGTCTACGCCCGGCGCCTCGCCGACAAATGGACGGTCGGCCCCGCGGACGGGGAGACCTACGCCGATGTGCAGGTCCGCGTGCGGGCCTGGTACGACGAGCTCCGGACCGATACCGTTGCGGTCGCCCATGGCGGGACTTGCCGGGCCCTGATGGTTTCGCTCGGCCTTGAGACGCCGGCCAGCGCCGCCGAGCTCTATATCGAGCAGGGCGCCGTCTACGTCTTCCGCGACGGGCGGCTGGAGAAGTTTAGTTAGGCCGGTTCGCCGTCATCCACGGTGGCTATGGGTTTGACCCCCGGCCCCCCGCGCGTTACCACACGCCGGACCCGACCCAGCGAGCAGCGATGTCCTTCAACACTTTCGGCCACATGTTCCGCGTCACCACCTTCGGCGAGAGCCATGGGGTAGCGATCGGTTGCGTGGTCGACGGCTGTCCGCCCATGATCCCGCTCACCGAGGCCGATATCCAGCAGGATCTCGACCGCCGCCGGCCCGGCCAATCGCGCTTCACCACCCAGCGCCAGGAGCCGGACCAGGTCAAAATCCTGTCCGGCGTGATGGCGCATCCGGAGACCGGCGTGCAGGTGACGACGGGCACCCCGATCGGCCTGCTGATCGAGAACACCGATCAGCGCTCGAAGGACTATTCCGAGATCAAGGACAAGTTTCGTCCCGGCCACGCCGACTTCACCTACGAGGCCAAATACGGCCTGCGCGACTATCGCGGTGGCGGCCGCTCCTCGGCGCGCGAGACGGCAATGCGCGTCGCTGCGGGTGCGATCGCGCGAAAGGTGCTGCCCGACGTCAAGGTCCGCGGCGCGCTGGTGCAAATCGGCCCGCACAAGATCGACCGCGACAAATGGGACTGGGACGAGATTGCGAAAAATCCGTTCTTCTGTCCGGACAAGGACAAGGCCGCGTTCTTCGAGACCTATCTCGACGGCATCCGCAAGAGCGGCTCGTCGATCGGCGCGGTGATCGAGGTCGTCGCCGAAGGCGTGCCGGCAGGCCTTGGTGCCCCGATCTACGCAAAACTCGATTCTGATCTCGCGGGCGCGATGATGACCATCAACGCGGTGAAGGGCGTCGAGATCGGCGCCGGCTTTGGCGCGGCGGAGCTCACCGGCGAAGAGAACGCCGACGAGATGCGCACAGGCAATGATGGCACGCGCTTCCTCTCCAACCATGCCGGCGGCGTTCTGGGCGGCATCTCCACCGGACAGCCGGTGGTGGTGCGCTTCGCGGTGAAGCCGACCTCGTCGATCCTCCAGCCGCGCCTCACTGTCGATCGCAAGGGCGCCGACACCGAGATCTTCACCAAGGGCCGCCACGACCCCTGCGTCGGCATCCGCGCCGTGCCCGTCGGCGAGGCGATGATGGCCTGCGTGCTCGCCGATCATTTCATTCGGGATCGCGGGCAGGTCGGCCGGTAGGGCATTCGTGTCGCGGTACTAGCCCACCGCGCAGCTTGACGTCCCCACAACTTCGTCCGCAAATGCGGACATGCAAAACTCCGAGATCCAGCGCATCACCAACTGGCTGATCGACGGTGCGAGGTCGTCCGGGACCCCTTCCGAGATGATCGCCGAGGTCTGCGAGCATCTGGTCGCGGCCGGCCTGCCGCTGTCGCGGTTCGGCATCTTCATTCGCACGCTGCATCCGGAAATCTTCGGCCGCAACTTCATCTGGCGGCAGGGCCAGAAGGTCGAGATCGGCACCGTCGATTTCGAGATCCTGGAGACGCCCGAGTTCGCCCGGAGCCCGCTCCGGATCGTGTTCGAGGAGGGGCTGGAGGTCCGGGGACGGATGGACGATCCGGACAGCAAGCGGTTTCCGTTCCTCGACGACATGCGCGCCGAAGGCGTGACCGACTACCTCGCGATGCCGATGCACTATCTCGACGGCTCGATCCATGCGACGAGCTGGGTCACGCGGCAGCCCGGCGGCTTCAGCGACGACGACATCGCGGCGATCCGGACCCTCGGGGCACCGCTTGCGCGCGTCAGCGAGATCATCAGCCTGCGCCGCACCGCCGAGATGCTGCTCGACACCTATGTCGGCAACCGTGCCGGCGCGCGCATCCTCGGCGGCCAGATCCGCCGCGGCCACAACGACACCATGCAGGCCGCGATCTGGCTCTCGGATCTGCGCGGGTTCACTGCGCTGTCGGACCGGCTGCCGGCCGAGACCGTGGTCGAGATCCTCAACCAGTATTTCGACTGCCAGGTCACCGCGATCCGGGGCCATGGCGGCGAGGTGCTGAAATTCATGGGCGACGGCCTGCTCGCGGTGTTCCCGATCGACGAATATGTCGGCGATGCCGCCCATGTCTGCACCCGCGTGCTGGAGGCCGCGCGCGAATCCCGCGCCAGCGTCGAGGCGCTCGCTTTCCCGGTCGGCGACATCGTCGAGCGCTTCCGCTTCGGCGTCGCGCTGCACGTCGGCAACATCCTCTACGGCAATATCGGCGGCGGCAACCGGCTCGACTTCACCTGCATCGGCCCCGCCGTCAATCTCGCGGCAAGGCTGGAGAAGATCACGGGCCGGCTGGGGCGGACCGTCGTGGTCTCGGAAGTCTTCGCGAACGCCTGCCGCCATGACTGGCGCGAGCTCGGCGAATTTCCGATCGCGGGATTTTCCAAGGCGCAGCGCGTGTATGGGCTTGCCGAAGAGACGCCGGTGGTGATGGCCTGAAAGTCGATGCATGATCCCGCATGTGAGACGATGGGTATGCTTGGCACTCTTCCTGTTTCTGGCAGCCTGCGGGTTCGTTCAGGACGACGCGATTGACGGTCCCTATCGTCTCGTCGCCGTCGACACGGATGACGACATGACGCTTTGCCGCTCCGTCGGCACGGATGGAACTTGCGTTGGCGACGGCCTCCCGGAGCCTACGGTCTTTCAGGCCGGCGCGAACGCCCAGTACATCGTGTTCGCTCGCCATCCATGGACATCGGGAAAGCGACCGGACCGCTCCGTCACGGAGTTTTACTACATCTCGCGAAAAGCAAACGAATGGGACGTTGCGGTGCGGGTTTTCGTGAGCGGCCCCTTCACTGAATCTGAATACCTGGAGGAGAAGCGGAGGCTGCAGCTTCCGGAGTTCAGCAAGGTCTTTGCCAGGTTGAAGTAGCTTGCGACCAGATCATCACAGCAGCCTCAGGCGTGGCTCGCGAGCAGCGAAGCCCTATTCCTCGGGCTCCGTCGTGAACAGCAGCGGATAGCCCTTGGCGCGGCCGGCGTCGGTGGCGCGGGTGGCCTTGGTTTCGGCGACGTCCCTGGTGAACACGGCGACCACGCAGGCGCCCAGCTTGTGCGCGGTGATCATGACCTTGTAGGCCTGATCCTCGGTCATGCGGAACTCGGCCTTGAGGATCATCGTGACGAATTCGCGTGGCGTGAAGTCGTCGTTGATCAGGATGACCTTGTGCAGCTTGGGCCGCTCGACCTTGGTCTTCGTCCTGGTTTTAGGCTTGGTAACGGTGTCGTTCATTCCGCCTCCCGGAAACGGCGGGCTCGGTTCAGCCGCGGTGCTCAGTGTGCGGTCCTCTCACCATATTGTAGGACCTGCACCTTCTCCAAGGTGATCAGGCCGCTCGACATCATGCCATCCAGGATGGGCAGGAATGCGTTGATGCTGTCCTCGCTGTCGACGATCTCGATCAGCAGCGGCAGGTCTTCCGACAGCCGTAGGATCTTCGAGGTGTGTAGCCGGCTCGACTTGCCGAACCCCATCGGGCCGCGCAGCACGGTGGCGCCCGCGAGATGCCGCTCGCGCGCCGTCATCACGATCGCTTCGTAAAGCGGCTTGCCGTCGAAATGGTCGCTCTCGCCGATGAAGATCCGGAGCGAAACAGCCTGATTGGGGATTTGCATGGTCAGCTCCTCGTCAAGCGGTTGTAGCGGCTTGCCATCATATGGCCGAGCCACACGGAGACCAGCCAGCAGATGACGGATGCCGCGATATAGGCGAGTGCCGTGTATTTCATGCCGCCGTGGAACAGGCGGAAGGTCTCCAGGCTGAAGGCCGAGAAGGTGGTGTAGCCGCCGCAAAACCCGGTCATGACGAATTGCCGGTGCTCGGGCCGCGCCAGCATGCGGCCGTCGGGGCCGGTCAGCGTTGCGTAGAAGCCGATGATGAGCGATCCCGTGGCATTGATGAACAGCGTCGCGACGGGGAAGCCCGGGCCGGTGTCGAGCACGAGGGAGACGAAGTAGCGCGCGAGGCCGCCAAGGACGCTGCCGAAGGAAACCCAGGCATAGAGCATCGTGCTGCGCCAGCGGTCGGTGGAGGAGGGAACGGTCATCCGCCTCTAGCCTCCAAGACCGTCAGCGAGGACAAAGCCGAAACTGACGGCGGCAAGGCAAAGCCCGACCGAGAGCGCGACATTGCCGAGCGCATGCATCGGCTCGCCGTTGCGCGCCAAGGTCAGCGTTTGCAGGCTGAACGAGGATACCGTGGTGTAGCAGCCGAGGAACCCGGTCACCGCGAACAGCCAGGGATTGGGGGAGGCGAAGATCGAGCCGGGATGGGTTGCCAGCGCGCCGAAAATGCCGATCAGGAAGGCGCCGGTGATGTTGATGGTCATGGTGCCCCAGGGAAAGGTCTCGCCCAGCCGCCGCGCGATCGCGCCCGAGACGAAATAGCGCGCGCAGCCGCCGAGAACGCTGCCGATCACGATTGCGATCACTCCGCTCAACACGACGAACGCCCCTCCATCATCATTTGTCCTCCGCTGCCAGACCATTGCCGACGGCGAGCAGCCCTGCGAGCGCGACCAGCGCGAAGCCGAGCCCGGCCAAAAACGTGCCTGCCGGACCGTAGGCATCCCACAGCGCGCCGGCGATCACGCTTGCTGCCAGCAAGGCCAGTCCGGTGAACAGGTTGAAATAGCCGAATGCGGTGCCGCGCAGGCTCGGCGGCGCGGCGTCGGCGACGAGGGCCGACAGCAGGCCTTGGGTCAATCCCATGTGCAGCCCCCACAGCACGACGCCGAGCGCGAGGCCCGCGAGGCTAGGCAGCAGCGCGAGCGCGAGGTCGGCGGCCGCGAGGAAGACGAGGCCGAGCGCGAGCAGGCCGGTCCGGTTGATCCGGTCCGACAGCACGCCGGCGGGATAGGCCGACAGCGCATAGACCACGTTCATCAGCACCAGCACCGCCGGCACCCACATCGCCGAGAGACCGATGTTCTGCGCGCGCAGGATCAAGAAGGCCTCGCTGAAACGCGCGAGCGTGAACACCACGCCGACCGAGACGACGCGCCAGTACACGGATCCGAGCTGCCGCATGGCGGAGGTGTTCAGCGGATTCTTCGTAGTCTCCCGGCTTGGGTCCGGCTCCGGCTCGCTCACCGCGAATGCGATCAGGCCGAAAGACAGGAAGGCCGGCAGCACCGCCACCCAGAAGACAAGGGCAAAATTATCTGCCGTCCACCACATCAGGCCGATCGCCACGAGCGGTCCGACGAATGCGCCGATGGTGTCGAGCGACTGCCGCAGGCCGAAGCTCGCGCCGCGCAGACCCGCAGGTGCGATATCGGCGATCAGCGCATCGCGCGGTGCGCCGCGAATACCCTTGCCGACGCGGTCGATGAAGCGCGCGGCAATCAGCCAACCGACGCTGGGGGCAAGCGGGAACAGCGGTTTTGTCAGCGCGGCTAGGCCGTAGCCGAGCGCCGCGAGGAGCTTGCGCCGGCCGAGCCAGTCGGACAATGCGCCGGAGAAGATCTTCGTGATCGAGGCGGTCGCCTCCGCAATGCCCTCGATGAAGCCGACCGTCAGCGTGGAGGCCCCGAGCACAGTGACGAGATAGACCGGCAGCAGCGCGTGGATCATCTCGGAGGAGACGTCCATCAGCATCGAGACGAAGCCGAGCACCCAGATCCCCCTGGGCAGCCCCGCACGCGCAGCATTCGGTGTCGTCGTCGTCACGCCCTGACCTTCGCCTTCAGGCAACAAAAAACCCGCCATCGGCGGGTTTGTCCATGCTCCCGCCAAAGGCCGAGGCTTTTGAGATTGCCCCTCCTCGAGCAGGAGTCATCAGCCCACTACGGTCACAGGCCGACGGGCGGTTGTCGGGGGACTCCATCCCCATCTGTACATCCAACCTAGCATGGAAATCGCACCGGACAAGTGGGCGGGGAACGTCTGTCTTCGGCTCGATGCTGCTGGACGCTCCGGAATGATGGCGTGAGCGATCGCGCATGTCCCCGTGGCGCAAGCGCGGCAACACGGCGGCAGCTTTGCGTGACGTGCGCATTCCCAACTCGCGAATTCCTAACTGGAATGTGAAGCGCAAGCGATCTTCGGACTTTGCGGCAAGGCGATTGCATGTCACCATCGCGTCATACGACGGGAGACTGCGATGCGCATGCTGTTCTCGATCGGGGCTGTGCTGGTGGCCGGCGTACTCGCCGGAGGGGATGTCGCGGGCATCGCGGCACCAGGGCCCAAATTTGAACCGAGCAAGAGTTCGCCACAACGGCTAGCGGCCGATCGGGACGCGCAGACGGTCGATGTCGAGCTGGTCCTCGCGGTCGACGTCTCCTACTCCATGGACATGGATGAACTCGCGATCCAGCGCGAAGGCTATGCGCAGGCGATCCAGTCGAAGGAATTCCTCCAGGCGCTGAAGCTCGGGCCGAATGGCCGGATCGCGGTGACTTACTTCGAATGGGCCGCTTCCAGCGATCAGAAGATCATCATCCCGTGGCGGCTGGTCGACGGACCGGAGACGGCGGACGCGGTCGCCGCCGAGATCTTGAAGACGCCGATCCGGCGCGCCTCGCGCACCTCGATCTCCGGGGCGATCACGTTCGCGATGCCGTTGTTCGACGAGGATCCCTATCGCGGCTTGCGCCGCGTGATCGACATTTCCGGTGACGGCCCCAACAACAATGGCGGCCCGGTCACGGCGGCGCGCGACGCCGCGCTCGAGAAGGGCATCGTCATCAACGGCCTGCCGATCATGGTCAAGGAGCCGTCCTATTCGACCATGGATATCGACAATCTCGACTACTATTACGAGGACTGCGTCATCGGCGGTCCCGGCTCCTTCGTCATCACGATCAAGGATCGCGACAAGTTCAAGGAAGCGATCCGCACCAAGCTCCTGATGGAGGTCGCGGGCCGCATGCCGGAGCGCCCCGTGAGGCGCGTTGCCGACAAGGAGCCACGGGTCAGCTGCTTGATCGGCGAGAAGATCTGGTCGGACCGCTGGGGGCGCTGATCCGCACCACCCCGAATGAGACCTTTTGCCCTGTCCCGCCCGCGGTCGAATTTAACCACGCGTTAACTGCTGCGTGGCCCTAATCGGCCTGCTTCCGGTTGTTTCCGGATAAAGTTCTGACTTCGCCGTCCGGCGCGCGAACAGAAGCGGGTCTGTCAGACAAATCCGCCGAGCAATCCAATGGCCATCGTCACATCGAGCACCAGCCAGATTTCGCCCGCCAACGAGCGGGTGTATCACCAGAGCAGTCTGGTGGGTGACTGGAAGGGCAATTGGGCAGGCAACAACCAGGCCGTCGGCTTCAAGGTCGTGAACATCCGCGGGGCCAGGGCCCAGATCGAGTACACCCATAACGGGCACACCGAGCGCGGTATCGGCGAGGTCAATGGTGCAACGATAAGCTACGGCAACGTCACGGTCGGCACCAAGGACGGCAAGAACCTGGTGCTCCTGTTCTCCTCGGGCGTTGGCAAGCAGAGCGCGACTTTGCAGAAACAGGCGCCGGCAGGTTCCGACAGCATCCTCATGGGAAGCTGGGGCGGCTATTCCGCCGACATCGGCAAGAGCGCGAGCTTTCGCGTGTTGGCCATCAACGGCAAGGAGGCGACGGTCAGCGTCACCACCGACGGTATCACCCGCCAGGGCACCGGCTACGTCTACAGGAACGTCATCATGTTCGGGCAGTCGCAGATATCGACCGACAACGGACAAAACGGCAAGATCATCTATCAGGTCGGCTCCAAATCCTTCACTGTGCCGGTGACGAAATATCCGCCTGCGGATTCGTCGTCCTCGGTGGACAGGACGGCCTGAACGTCAGCCTCCCTGGGCGGCCGGCGGCCCCCTCACCATTTCGGCGCCCGCTTCTCCACGAACGCCCTCAAACCCTCCTGCGCTTCGTCCGACGTCGCGACATTGCAGAAATCGTCCACTGCACTTGCGATGCTGCGCCGGTAGTCGAGATCGATCTGGCGCATGAAGGCGGCGCGGCCCATCCGCAGCACGGCGGCCGACTTGCCGGCGAATTGCGCCGCGAGCTTGATCACCTCGGCGTCGAGCTCGGCATCGGCAACGACGCGGTTCACCACGCCGAGCTCGCGCGCCTCCGCGGCGGTGAAGACGCGGCCGGTGAACAGCAGCTCGAAAGCGCGATGACGTCCGACGATGCGCGGCAGATGCGCGTAGTGGATCGCGGGAATGACGCCGACGTCGATCTCGGGATAGCCGAACGTCGCGCTCTCGGTTGCCAGCACCACGTCGCAGGACACCGCCATGGTCATGCCGCCGCCGCGCGCCGCGCCTCCGACCGCGGCGATCGATGGCTTTCCGAGCCCATACTGGGCGTCGTAAAGGTCGATATAGAGCGCCTGGAGGAATTCGCGGATCTCGGCGCCGGATTTCCCCAGCAGGATGTCGAGGTCGAGGCCGGCCGAAAAGCGCTTGGCGATCGCGCTCGCCAGCACGACAACGCGTGCTTCCGGATCGTTCGCCGCGCGACGCAGGGCCGCGACCACCGCACGGATGACTTCGAGGCTCAGTGCATTGACAGGCGGGCGGCGCAGCGTGATGCGGGCGATGTTGCCTGCGCGTTCGTAGGCGACTGGATTGTCAGATGTCACCGGGTTCTCCATGCTTTCGGGAAACGTGCGGCATCGATCGCGGTGGTGGCGCGGTTATTTCGCGTCGAGCGGCGGCAGCGGCGGGACGCTGTCGTTCGGCGCTTCCGCCTTGTTCGGCGACAGCTTACGGTGCGGCTTGGGCCGTGCAAGACCTCCAGCGCGCATGTTAGACTGCGTGCATGAGATTGCTTGCCGGATGGAGGGACCAATGACCGACGAACACCCGATGATGGCCGGCTCCGCCACCGTCTTCGTCGTGTCCGACATCACAGCCAGCCTCGCCTATTACCGCGATGTGCTCGGCTTCGAGGTCACCTTCGAATACGGTCAGCCTCCGTCCTACGCCTGCCTCTGCCGCGACGAGGTCGGCCTGCATCTGCTTGCGGCGGAGGTAACGAAGCGGTTGCCCGGGCACGGCGGCATCTGCATCTTCGTCAGGGACGTCGATCAGGTCTATGCCGAACTATCGGGACGCGGTGCCAGGCTGCTCAACCGGCCGGAGGACCGCGACTATCGTATGCGCGATTTCGACGTCGTCGACGCCGACGGCAATCAGCTCACGTTCGGTATGGGAACGGACGACGCGGCCTGACATCGCCGGCCGCGCGCGTCCGCCGTTGCATCAGATCCGGGCCTCCAGGATCAGGTTGAAGGGTGTTTCGGCGGCGCGGCGGAAGCGCGACAGGCCGCCTTCGCTGGCGACCTTGCGCAGCCTTGCCTCGCCGGCTTGAGCGCCGAGCGCGAGGCCGACCTCCTGATCGAGCGAGGCCGGCGTGCAGATCATGGTCGATGCCGCATAGTAGACCCGCCCGACAGGATTGAGATTGTCTTCGAGGCGGTCGCCTGCGAACGGCTCGACCAGCATGCAGGTGCCGTCCTTGGCCATGGTCTCGCGCACGTGGCTGATGGCGCCGACGGGATCGCCCATGTCGTGCAGGCAATCGAAGAAGCAGACGAGATCGTAGCCCTCGGCCGGATAGGTCTTCGCCGAGTGAACCGCGAAGCTGACACGATCGCCCAGCTTCGCCTCAGTGGCCGCCTTTCGTGCGGCCGCGATCGAGCCCTCGTGATAGTCGAAGCCGTAGAAGCGGGAGTTCGGGAAGGCCTCCGCCATCAGCCGGGTCGAGACGCCGTGCCCGCAGCCGACATCGGCGACCTTGGCGCCGCGCTTCAGCTTGTCTACGACGCCTTCGAGCGCGGGCAGCCACTCCTGCACCAGATGATGCATGTAGCCGGTGCGGAAGAACCGGGCGGTGCCGCAGAACAGGCACTCGCTGCGACGATTCCAGCCGACGCCCTTGCCGGACTTGAATGCGTCCGTAATTTTCGGCTCGTCGAGGAACGCCGCGGCAATGACATTGCCGACCGCGCCGAGGAAGACCGGGCTGTCCTCATCGGCGAGCGCCAACGCCTGCTCCGGCAGCATCGAGAACTTGCCGGAAGTGGAGTCGTATTCGACGTAACCAGAAGCCGCCTGGCTCGCCAGCCACTCGCGGACGTAGCGTTCGTTCGTTCCGGTGGCGCTTGCGAGTTCGGCAGAGTTCATGGGTCCCTTGGCGGCGAGGGCGCGGTAGAGGCCGAGCTTGTCGCCCAGCAGGACCAGCGATGCGTTCATCGCCGCACCGACCTCGGTGATCATCTTGCCCATAAAGGCATTCAACCTGTCGGAATCGACCTCCATGACAGCCTCCATGTTGTGTCTGGCATTTTCAAAGGTCTGCGCAATTGCGTCTTGCCGGACTGCCCCGGCCGATCAGGATCGAGGCGACGGCTCGCGTTCGCGCGTCCTCTATGTGGGTCAATCCGTCGCGCAGGAGGTTCAACACGTCGGGATAACGTAATTTTGGAACTCGATGGCGCGACCACCGGCATCGCGTCACTGGTATTCGCGTGGTCCCCGGCGTATAATTTCCGCACTTTTTTGACGGTCACCTGAATGTTCAGCCTTGCACGTTCCTGCGGTCTCGCAACTCTCTTCGTGGTGCTCTGCCTCGGCGGAGCGCCGGCTCATGCGCAAGTCGCGCCGCTGCAATATTGGATCCCGGGCGGGCCTTTCGGCTTTGGCGGCAGCGCCGGCCAGAGCTCCGATGGCTACGGCAATTTTCCGAGCTTCAAGGGTGGCGATGCCAACGCGGGCTATGATTTTCGTCCCGGTTTCTTCGTCGGAAGCGAACGCGGCAACCTAGGCCTGGGCGGACTCAGCCAGCCTGCGCCGGCCGGCAATTTCAGCGCGCTCTCCTACGATGGCACGCAGTTCGGTTACAACTACAAGACCGCGGGCGGCATGCCCGTCACGTTCTTTGCCGGGTTCGACACGCTGAAATACAATGGCGGCATCGGCAGCTCGCTCGCCCCGCTCACCTCCGGCGCCTCGCCCGGCTACGGCGCTTTCGCGGGTGTCGAGTTCAAGCCGACCCCCAACCTCAGCCTGTCGTTCGGCGCCGGTTTCACCCAGCAGCAATCGGGACGCATGGACAGCGACATCAATTCGTCAATGCTGCCCGGCGAGTCACCGGCGTTGGGCGGCTTGCGGCGTTGAGCGCTCACACGTCCGTTTCGCCGCCCGCTTGACCGCGGCCGCGTTGGCCTACGACAAGCCGGCCACCAGCGGGCGTTGCAGGTGCTTCGCCATCAGCTCTGCCGCCTCGGCGTAACGCCGCGTTTCCAGAACCTCGAGCAGGCGCAAATGCTCGCGCACGTGCCGCCGCATACCGTCGCGGTCGGCGAAGCTGCGATAGGCGAACAGGCGTCTGATTGAATTCACGCGCCGGAGCGATTCAAGAAAGAAGGGATTGCCGGCGCCGCGAATGATCTCCTCATGGAATTCGCAACCGGAAAGAAAGACCTCGCCGATCGTCATCTTCTCGAGCTCGCCTTCGAACACGCGCAGCTGGCGCTCGCGCAAGCGTGCAATCACCTCCTGCGGCAGCGCAAAGCCGGGCTGGGCGATTGCCGCAGGTTCGATCACCGCGCGAAACGCCATGGCCTTGGCGTGAGCTTCGGGGTTCGAGACCGTCTCCGCGAAGCGCCAGCCATAGCCCGGCAGGCGTGCAATCCAGCCCTCGGCAGCGATCCGGTCAAGCAGCCGCTGCAACTCGGCCCGGCTGAGGCCATAGCGGCGCATCAGCTCCGCCTCGGTGACGTCAGCCGGCAGTCGGCTTGCGAGCACGTCGCCTGCGATGGACGTATAAACCTGTTCGCTGCGCCTGACCGCCGCGAGGGCTGGCTGGGCTGCGCCGCTGGTCGGATGCTTGGCCAGCACGAACCCGCGATGTGGCTCGCCGCGCGCGAGCCCTGCCGCTTCCAGAGCCTTGAGGCCGAGCCGGATCGGCGCGCGTGAAAGATCGAGCGCATCGGCAAGCCGCTGTTCGATCAAGCGATCGCCAGCCTTCATGCCTTCGCGTCGGGCGAGCGCCATGATCAGCCCGGCGAGGTGCTCAGCGCGCTCGGAACCGCCTTTGCTTGAAGCGGGCGGTCGGGAATTGTCGGAGGCGGTCATTGCAGTGCACGCGGATTTTGAGCTTGACAGATTGTCCCACGGATTGTTCTTTTACGCAATAATATACAATCGAACCAGGGAGAGCCTGATGGCGCATGCGCCGGATGTCCTGATTTGCGAGGTCGGCCCCCGCGATGGACTGCAAAACCTGGACGTGTTCGTTCCCACCGAAGCCAAATGCGCGCTGATTGATACGATCGCCGCCGCCGGCATGCGCGAGATCGACGCGGGATCCTTCGTGCCGCCGAAGGTCGTGCCGCAATTCGCCGATGTCGATGCGGTGATGGCGCACGCGCTCGCGCACAGGACCGCGACCATCGGTGCACTTGTGCCGAACGTGAAGGGCGCCGAGCGCGCCATCGCCGCCGGTGTCGACGCCGTCTACTTCGTCATCTCCGCCAGCGAGACGCACAACCGCGCCAATGTGCGCCGCTCGATCGAAGAGCAGCTCGACGGGTTTCGCGCGGTCCGCGCCGCGATCGACGCCTCTCCGGCGGGCCGGCGGCCGCACCTGATGGGCGCGATCGCCACCTCCTTCGGCTGCTCGCTGGAGGGCGAGGTGAGCGAAGCGGCGGTGTGCCGGGTCGCGCGCGCCTTTGCCGAGGCCGGTGCCGACGAGATCGGGCTCGCCGACACCGTCGGCTACGCCACCCCGAAACTGGTCAGGCAGATCGTCGAAGCCGTCAGGCGTGAAGTCGGATTGCAGATGACGCTGCGGCTGCATCTGCACGACACGCTCGGTGCTGGCCTCGCCAATGCCGTCGCCGGCCTCGACGCCGGGATCCGGCGTTTCGACGCCGCGGTATCAGGACTTGGCGGCTGTCCGTTCGCGCCTGGTGCCCGTGGCAACATCGTCACCGAGGATCTCGTGTTCATGCTGGAACGCATGGGACTTTCGACCGGCATCGACCTCGATCGCCTGATGCAGACGCGCGAGATTCTGGCCCGCCATATCCCGGCAAAACATCTGACCGGGCACCTGCACGAGGCCGGAATTCCCAAGGTGCTGCGGAGGGCGGCATGACGGCGGCGGCGCCCGAGGCGGCAACGGAGCTCCGTCCGCTCGCCGGCCTTCGGGTCATCGAGTTCAGCCAGATGGTGATGGGGCCGAGCTGCGGCTTGATCCTCGCCGATCTCGGCGCCGACGTGATCAAGGTCGAGCCGCCCAAGGGCGACCGCACCCGCTACTTCAAGGGACCGGCTGCCGGCTTCTTCGCCACCTACAGCCGCAACAAGCGCAGCATCGCGCTGGATACGTCGACCGCGGAAGGCCAGACCATCGCGCGGCGGCTGATCGAGAGCAGCGACGTCCTGATCGAGAATTTCCGACCCGGCCTGCTGAAGCGGATCGGTCTCGACTACGAGTCGGTTGCCGCTTTTGCGCCACGCCTGATCTACTGCTCGCTCAAAGGCTATTTGCCCGGCCCCTACGAGAATCGCCTCGCGCTCGACGAGGTCGTGCAGATGATGGGCGGCCTTGCCTACATGACGGGCCTGCCGGACCGGCCGATGCGCGCCGGCGCCTCGGTCAACGACATCATGGGTGGCATGTTCGGCGTGATCGCGATCCAGGCTGCGCTGGCCGAGCGGCAGCGCACCGGCCGCGGTCGCTACATCCAGAGCGCGCTCTACGAGAACAACGTGTTCCTGATGGCGCAGGCCATGATGTGCGAGGTGGTCAGCGGCCAGCCCTCGATCCCCTATTCGATCAAGGACAGCCCCTGGCCGGTCTACGATCTCTTCGACACCAGGGACGGCTCGAAGCTGTTCGTCACCATCGTCGGTGAAGAGCAGTGGGAGGCGTTCTGCCGCGCCTTCGATCGCGAATCCTGGCTTGCCGATCCGCGCTTTGCGACGAGCAACGACCGCGTCGACCATCGCGGCTGGCTGATTCCGGAGATCGCGAAGATCTTCAAGCAATGGGACAAGGCCGATCTCGCGGCGCGCCTCGAGCAGCTCGATCTGCCCTACGCGCCGGTGAACAAGCCCGGCGATCTCTTCGACGACCCGCATCTGAACCAGTCGGGCGGGCTGACCAACATTCACCTGCCTGACGGCGGCGAGGCAAAAACGCCGCTGTTGCCGATCTCCATGGACGGCCGCCGGCTGCCCAACCGCTACGATCCGCCGCAGATCGGCGAGCAGACGCGCGAGATCCTGGGTGAGATCGGCGTTTCGTCGAGCGAAATCGAAACGCTGCGAAAGGCAGGAACCATTCGGATCGCGCCTGGGCCGTCCTGACGAACGGATCGATCAAACAAGAATCAACGGAGGAGCACATGAACATCACCAGGCGCCAGGCGCTGATCGCGGGCTCCACATTGGCCGGCGCGTCGATGCTGCCCGGGCAGCTCCGCGCCGAGACCAAGCAGGTATCGCTCGCCTTCGGGCCGGTGTCGCCGGTCTACGCCATCGGCATGATTGCCGAGCTGAAGGGTTACTTCAGGGACGAAGGTCTCGACTCCAAGCTCGTCACCGGTAACGCCGGCACGTTCGGCCGTCAGACGCTGGCGGCGGGACAAGCCGTGTTCGCGCATGGCGATGCCAGCCACCCGCTCCAGCTCAGTGCGCGCGGCAAGCCCTGCAAGATCCTGCTCGCGACGGAGATGGTGTGCTCCTACGCCAACATCGTGGTCCGGCAGGACCTTTACGACGGCGGTATCAATTCGGTCGAGAAGCTCGCGGAGCACAAACGGCCTGACGGCGCCAAGCCGATCGTCGCGGCCACCGCGATCGGGTCGGGCACCTGGGTGTTCGGCACCTATGTGTTCGAAACGCGCGGGCTCGGCGACAGGGTGAACTGGGTCGCCGGCGGCGGGCCCAACACGATGTTTCCGTCGCTGCAGACCAAGCAGTTCGACGCAATCATGGCGCCGCCAAGCTGGATCGTCGAGGTCGAGAAGAAGGGCTTTGGCAGGACGATCTACGACACCTCCAAGCCCGGCGTATTCGAGAAGGATTTCGGCGGAACGCTGCCCGTGCTGGTGATCTACACGCTCCAGGACACGATCGAGCAGGACAAGGCGACGGTGCAGGCCTATGTGAATGCGATCCACCGCGCGATGGCTTTCGTGAAGGCGACGCCGCTCGCGGACGTGCAGGCACTGGTCACGCCGAAATATTTCTCGGGCATCGACCCCGATGCGGTCAGCGCCGAGCTCGGCTTCGACAAATCGACCTGGGCCTATGACGGCGTCATCGACAAGTCCTCGTTCGAACGCGGAGCCAAGCCCTGGTACCGCAAGGGAACGGATATTCCCGAGACGAAATACGAGGATGTCGTCGACATGAGCTTCCTCCAGGCGGCCAGAGCGAAATACAAATGATCGCCGCGCCAAGCCCGGGATTCGCGCTCGCGCGAGACGAGGTTGAGAGAGCGGAGACGCGAACCCGCATCGCGGTGCGAGGTCTCGCCAAGCGCTTCAACGCGTCGGGCCGCGAGTTCGTGGCGGTCGATGACGTTTCCTTCGAGGTCAAGCAGGGCGAGTTCGTCGCGCTGCTCGGTCCGTCCGGCTGCGGCAAGAGCACCATTCTCAACATGGTCGCGGGGCTATTGCCGCGCTCAGGCGGACGCATCCTGATCGATGAGGACATGGTTGAGACCGGTAAGGTCAACCCCAGGGTCGGCTATGTCTTCCAGCGCGACACACTGTTTCCCTGGCGAACCGTGGAGCAGAACATCGGCTATGGGCTGGAGATCGCGGGGCTGCGAAGGACCGAGCGCGCCGGGCGCGTCGCTTCGGCCGTCGAGAAGGCCGGGCTCTCCAGCTTTGCACAAAGCTTCCCCAGCACGCTGTCCGGCGGCATGCGCCAGCGCGTCGCCTTGATGCGCACGCTGATCATGGAGCCCGAGATCCTGCTGATGGACGAGCCGTTCGGCGCGCTCGACACCCACACCAAGCTCGAGATGCACAAGACGCTGCTGGAGATATGGGAACGCGAGCGGCAGACCGTGCTGTTCGTGACCCACGATCTCGGCGAGGCCTTGACCTTGGCGAGCCGCATCATCCTGCTCTCGGCGCGGCCCGGGAGGCTCAAGGAAGATTTCGACGTCGCGATCCCGCGGCCGCGCGATCCCGTGGACGTCCGCGAGACCGCCGAATTCGGCCGCCTCTACTCTCACATCTGGCATTCCCTCGGCGAAGAATTCCGCCGCACCAGGGCCGAATGATCATGTCCAACAGCCGTAGCGCCGTCCTGTTCTGGCAAGTGGCCATTCTCGTGGTGGTTCTCGTCGTCTGGCAGTGGGGCTTCGAATGGAGCAAGGCGCTGTTGCCGAAGGCCTATGTGCCGAAAATCCTCGATCCGTATTTCGTCGCCAAGCCGTCGTTGATCTGGCAGAGCTTCCTGCGGCTCGGCTGCTTTGCCGATCCCGCCGGCTTCGCCGCCTGCATCAACGGCAACGACAACAATCTGTGGCTCGCCACGCTCGTCACGCTGAAGAACACCTGGTGGGGTTTTCTTTTCGGGTCCGCGAGCGGAATCGCGGCCGGCCTGGTCCTCGGCCGTTCGGACTTCCTGGCCCGCGTGTTCGGGCCCTATGTCGTGGCGCTCAACTCGATACCGCGCATCGCGCTGGTACCGCTCGTCATCCTGATCTTCGGCCTCGGCGATCTCTCCAAGATCGCCACTGCCTGGCTCGTCGTGTTCTTCGTGGTGTTCTTCAACACCTTCGAGGGAACGCGTGCGGTCGACCGCGACCAGATCGCCGCTGCCCGTCTGCTCGGCGCCAGCGAATTCATCGTGCTGCGCACGGTCGTGATCCCTTCCGCACTGGCCTGGGTGTTCGCGTCGCTGTTGCCGGCGGTGTCTTTTGCGCTGATCGGCGTCATCGTTGGTGAGTTCATCGGCGCCGAGCGCGGGCTCGGCAAGCTCATCATCGAAGCCGAGGCGCGCGCCAATGCCAGCGAGATGATGGTCGCCATCTTCGTCATGATGTTCGTCGGAATCCTGTTGGCGATCGCGGTGCGCTCGCTGCAGTCCTACTTGCTGCGATGGCAGCCGCAATTCGAACCGTCGGCATAGCAGTCTGGAAGGGTTCGGACGGTGAGCGGCAGGTAGCGCGTCAGCGCGTGAACCGCGCCACCAATTCCACATGCGGCGTGTGGCGGAACTGATCGACCGGGACAACGGTCTCGATCCTGTAGCCGCCGTCGATGAGGAGCCGGGCGTCGCGAGTGAAGGTTGCGGCGTTGCACGACACCGCGATCACGACGGGTACCTTGCTCGCAGCGAGTTTCAGCGCCTGCGCCTGCGCGCCCTGGCGCGGCGGGTCGAACACCACGGCGTCGAAGTCGCGCAGCTCCGGCGGCACCAGCGGGCGGCGGAACAGGTCGCGCGGTTCGGCCTTGATCGGTTTCAGCCCTGGTGTGCGCGCAGCCTTCACGAGCGCGGCGACGGCGCCGGCGTCGTTGTCATAGGCGGTGACGCGCGCCTTCTCGGCGAGCCTCAAGGCAAACGGGCCGACGCCGCAGAAGAGGTCGAGAACCTCCTTGGCCTTGCCGACACGCTCGGCGACGAGCGACGCCAGCGTCTCCTCGCCCGCGACCGTTGCCTGCAGGAACGAGCCCGGCGGCAGCGTCACCTCGGCGCGGCCCATCCGTACCGTCGGCGGCAAGCGTTGCAGCACCAGTTCGCCGTGCCGCGTCAGCCGCGCCAGCCGATGCAGCTCCGCAACGCGCGAGAGCGCCGTGACCAGCGCCGTCGGCAGCGGGCCGGAGCCGCGCACGTCGACATCGAGGCCGTTGGCGGTCGCGGTGACCTGGATGTCCAGCGGCTTCGTCGCCGCCATTCTGGACATCAGGGATTCGGCAAGCGCCCAGGCGGCATCGAGCGCACCCTCGAGCCCGGGATCGAGGATCGGGCAGCGATGGATCGGGATGACGTCGTGCGAGCTCGCCGCCGAGAAGCCGACCTTGAGGACGTCATGCGTGCCGAACCGGCCGTGCAGCGTGACGCGCCGGCGCCCCGCGCCATGGGCATCGACCAGCGGCGCCACCTCGCAATCGATGCCGGCCTGCGCCAGCGTCTCGACCACGATGCCGCGCTTCCACGCGTGATAGGGCTCAGCCGCCCAGTGCTGGATGGCGCAGCCGCCGCAGACGCCGAAATGCGGACAGAACGGCTCGATGCGATCGGGGCTGGCGACATCGACCGCGAGCAGCTTGCGGCGGTCGGGATGGCTGCCGGCGACGTGGTCGACCTCGACGGTCTCGCCGCCAAGCGTGTAGGGCACATAGACGGCATCGCCCGCTGCGAGCGAGACGCCGTCGCCGCGATGGCCGACGTGATCGATCCTCACGCGCTCAACCACGGCGCGCGCCCAGGAAGAATTCGATATTGCCGTCACCGCCGGTGATCTGGGAGGGGAACACCTCGATGTCGGTGCAACCGAGCGAAGCGGCAAAGACCGCGATGTCGTCGCAGATCTCCTGATGCACGGCGGCGTCGCGGATGATGCCCTTCTTGTTGTGCTTCCTGTCAGCCTCGAATTGCGGCTTGATCAGTGCCAGTAGGCTCATCGGCGCGGCTGCCAGTGACAGCGCCACGGGCAGCACCGTCTTGAGCGAGATGAAGCTGACGTCGATGACGACGACGTCGGGCCGCGCCGGCAGCCGTTTGCCGTCATAGCTGCGGATGTCGGTCTCCTCCATCGACACGATTTTGGGATGGTCGCGCAGCGAGGGATGCAGCTGGCTGGTGCCGACATCGATGGCGAACACCAGGCTGGCGCCGTTCGCCAGCAGCACCTCGGTGAAACCGCCGGTGGAGGCGCCGACATCGAGGCAGACATGGTCCTCGATCTCGATGGGGTAGCGCTCCAGCGCGCCGGCCAGCTTGACGCCGCCGCGCGACACATAAGGATGCGCAGGCTCGGCCACGATCACCGCGTCCTCGGCGATCGTCTCCGAGGGTTTGGCGACCTGCTTGTCGTCGGCGGTGACGAGCCCGGCCTCGATCGCCGCGCGCGCCCGCGCCCGGCTCTCGAACAGGCCGCGCTCGACCAGCAGAACATCCGCACGCTTGCGGGCAGGGGACATCGGATCTCCGGAGGCGACTGAAGCGTCGAAGCGTCTATGTAGCGATCAATCGCGCGGCCGCCATCCGGACGCAAGCCTCGAACGCGGCCAGATCGTGCCAGACGTCGATCGGCATCTGCGCCGGCGTCACCAGCGGGCAGCCGTGCAGCTCCAGCGCATGGATCATCATGAGGTTGTCGACGAGGCCAAAATCCTCGACCGTCAGCCCCTGTGCATCGACCAGCCGTCCGTCCTCGGAGGTCACGTCCATGAAGCGGCCGACGCGGTCGGCATAGACGGCGCCGTCGTTGGAATAGGCCAGGCAAAACTTGCGGCGGCCGGCCATGTAGCCGAGCTCATAGACGGTGCCGGGGTCGGCGCCGGCACCGCGGAACGGGGTGAGGTTGGCGATGATGGCATCGGCTTCGTCCATCATCGCCTCGTTGCCGCAAAAGATCTGCCGCGAGGCGTCGGGCGAGGTGAGATCGATGGCGTTGTCGAGGGGATAGAGGCCGGTGAGCCCGTGCGCCGCGCAGATCGCAGCCTTTTGCCGGCCGATCTCAACCGCATCCGGCAGGAACACGTCGGGCCCTGCCAGATAGATTTTCATGAAGGTCGCGCTGGTTCGCGAAGGTCGAAGCTCGCCGTCAGGCGAGCTTGACCGTCTCGGTCTTGACGTCCTTGCCCAGCGCCTCGAACACCTTGGCGACGATGCCCTTGGCGTCGAGACCGGCACGGCCGTACATCGCGGCCGGCGTGTCGTGGTCCTGGAACACGTCGGGCAGCACCATCGAGCGGAACTTGACCATGCCGCCGTCGAGCGCGCCCTGATCGGTCAGGTACTGCGCGACATGCGAGCCGAAGCCGCCGACCGAGCCTTCCTCGATCGTGATCAGGATCTCGTGGTCGCGGGCGAGCTTGAGAACCAGCTCGGTGTCGAGCGGCTTCATGAAGCGCGCATCGGCGATCGAGGTGGAGAGGCCGTGGGCGGCGAGTTCGTCGGCCGCCTTCTCGCATTCGGCGAGGCGCGTACCGAAGGAGAGCAAGGCGATCTTGCTGCCTTGGCGAATCATGCGGCCCTTGCCGACCTCGAGCGGAACGCCGACTTCGGGCATCTCGATGCCGCGGCCTTCGCCGCGCGGATAGCGCAGCGAGCTCGGACGGTCGTCGATCGCGACCTGGGTCGCCACCATGTGCACGAGCTCGGCTTCGTCGGCTGCGGCCATGATCACCATGTTCGGCAGGCAGCCGAGATAGGCGTTGTCGAACGAGCCAGCATGCGTCGCGCCGTCGGCGCCGACGAGGCCGGCGCGGTCGATGGCGAAGCGGACGGGCAGGTTCTGGATCGCGACGTCATGCACGATCTGGTCGTAGCCGCGCTGCAGGAAGGTCGAGTAGATCGCGCAGAACGGCTTGTAGCCCTCGCTCGCAAGACCGGCGGCGAACGTCACCGCGTGCTGCTCGGCGATGCCGACGTCGAAGGTGCGGTCGGGGAAGGCCTTGTTGAAGATGTCGACGCCGGTGCCCGACGGCATCGCCGCGGTGATGGCGACGATCTTGTCGTCCTTCTGCGCTTCCTTGACGAGGCTCTGGCCGAACACGTTCTGGTAGGCCGGCGCATTCGGCTTGGCCTTGGCCTGGGTGCCGGTCGCGACGTCGAACTTGACGACCGCGTGATACTTGTCGGCGGAAGCTTCCGCCGGGCCGTAGCCCTTGCCCTTCTGGGTCACGACGTGGACCAAGATCGGGCCGGTCTCCATGTCGCGCACGTTCTTCAGCACGGGCAGCAGATGGTCGAGGTTATGACCGTCGATCGGGCCGACGTAATAGAAGCCGAGCTCCTCGAACAGCGTGCCGCCGTCCATCATGAAGCCGCGCGAATATTCCTCGACGCGGTTGGCGCGGTTGGCGATGATCTTGGGCAGGCGCTTGTTGATCTGCTTGGCCGCATCGCGCAGCGTGCGATAGGTCTTGCCGGAGTAGAGGCGCGACAGATAGGCGCTCATGGCGCCGACCGGCGGCGCGATCGACATGTCGTTGTCGTTGAGGATCACGATCAGGCGCGAGTTCATGGCGCCGGCGTTGTTCATGGCTTCATAGGCCATGCCGGCTGACATCGCGCCGTCACCGATGACGGCGATAACGTTGTTCTTGCCGCCGGAAAGGTCGCGCGCGACCGCCATGCCGAGGCCGGCGGAAATCGAGGTCGAGGAATGCGCCGCGCCGAACGGATCGTAATCGCTCTCGCTGCGCTTGGTGAAGCCGGACAGGCCGCCGCCGGTGCGCAGCGTGCGGATGCGGTCGCGCCGGCCGGTGAGGATCTTGTGCGGATAGGCCTGATGGCCGACGTCCCAGATCAGCCGGTCGCGCGGCGTGTCGAAGACATAATGGATCGCGGTGGTGAGCTCGACCACGCCGAGGCCGGCGCCGAAGTGACCGCCGGTCACCGAGACGGCATCGATGGTCTCTTGCCGCAGCTCGTCGGCGACCTGGCGAACCTGCTCGATCTTGAGCTTGCGCAGGTCATCCGGCGTATGGATGGTGTCGAGAAGCGGCGTTTTACTGTATGCGTTCACGGCGATTTCCAATTTGTCAGCGCCGGAAGATCGTTCCGGTGCGCGATGGGTTTGCACAATATCGGCGCAGCGCGA
This sequence comes from Bradyrhizobium sp. MOS001, assembly GCF_004634465.1. NCBI lineage: Bacteria > Pseudomonadati > Pseudomonadota > Alphaproteobacteria > Hyphomicrobiales > Nitrobacteraceae > Bradyrhizobium > Bradyrhizobium sp. MOS001. The sequence continues at coordinate 10,481 of NZ_SPVJ01000050.1, read as the reverse complement.
GTCCTTAAACCGTCGGAGCCACCTGCATGGGGCAGGGCCCCGTCTTCAAGCTTAGGTGAGCCTAGGTGCGCTCCGGTTCAGTCCCTGTGATCCCTGTCACTTAGATCGGCTTCGTCCGTCCCAGCCAATTTCATTAGCAGTTTGAAGCGCTTGTCGTCGGTAATTTGTGCCCACGCAAGGCTTGCAAAAAGCCACACTCCGCGCAGCTTTACACCAAAGCTTGGGCCAAAGCCAACCCGCAGGGTCGTTTAGGGGTATGCACCTGCAACCCGCGGGCCAGCTTGGTTAATCTTGGCGCCGGCGGATGGGTTCCAGTCTTGCCCGGTTCCTCGCCTGCATTTTGGGCGAGAGGAAGGCCGTTTTGGCCAGATTCGCGAGCCCGAGAGGCCCTGGCCGGGGGAACTCTTCGATGTCAGTGCCTGGCCGCCGAGGGCTGTAAGCCCAAACAGCGGCGTGCGATCATGAAAAACTGCAGATGGCCGATGCTTGAGGCGGGCGGCTTGAAACGGGGACCTTACTGCACGTCGAGCGGTGCGGTGCCGGTGGCCTGGCCGCTGGCATCGGTGGTGATCTTGTCGACGCGTGCCTCGGCTTGGCGCAGCAATTCCTCGCAGCGGCGCTTCAGCGCCTCGCCGCGCTCGTAGATCGTCACGGATTCCTCGAGCGGCACCTTGCCGTCCTCGAGCCGCTTCACGATGGTTTCGAGCTCCTCGATGGCGCGTTCGAAGGTGAGCCTGGAGACGTCGACTTGGGTATTTTCGGCCATATCCGTTTCCGATTGCCCGCTTCACGTGAGAAAAAGCGCAGTTTTGCGGGCGTAATGTGGCGGGTGCGTCAAGCGCCCATCAGGGCGCCGACATGCGCCGTAACAGATTCTTTCAATCCTTGCAGGTCATAGCCGCCCTCGAGCACCGAAACAATGCGGCCCCCTGCGGACTTGTCGGCAAGGTCCATCAGCTTGCGCGTGACCCACGTGTAGTCCTCCGCGCGCAAATTCAGCGAGGCCAGCGGATCGCGGTAATGCGCATCGAAGCCCGCGGAGATGACGAGAAGCTCGGGGCTGAATTTTTCGAGGCGCGGCAGGATCAGTTGCTCGAACGCGGCGCGGAATTCTGGTCCGCCGTCTTCGGAAGCGAGCGGCGCATTGACGATGGTGTCGTGGTCGCCGCGCTCGCCCTTCGCGCCGGTACCCGGAAACAGCGGCATCTGATGCGTCGAGCAGTACATCACGGTCTGATCGGACCAGAAGATGTCCTGCGTGCCGTTGCCGTGATGCACGTCGAAATCGACGATGGCGGCGCGCTGGATGCCGTATTTGCGCTGCGCATGACGCGCCGCGATCGCGGCATTGTCGAAGAAGCAGAAGCCCATCGGCTTGCCGATCTCGGCGTGATGTCCGGGCGGGCGCACCGCGACGAAGGCGTTGCGATGCTCGCCATTCATCACCGCTTCGGTCGCAGCCACCGCGCCGCCGACGCCGCGCATCACCGCTTCCCACGTGCCTGGTGACATCGAGGTGTCGCCGTCGATATAGACCTGACCGCTGGTCGGCGCGATGTGGCGCAGCTCGGTGACGTAGTGCTCGTTGTGGCAGAGCGTCACGAGATCGAGATCGCCTTCCGGTGCCAGGTCGCGCGCCAGGAACTGGAAGCGCTCCTGCGACAGCGCTTCCTCCACCGCCCGCAGGCGGTCGGGCCTTTCAGGATGTCCCGGGGGCGTGACGTGGTCGAGGCAGGCCTTGTGGGAGAGGAGAAGCGTGCTCATCAGGTCGGCCTCACAGGGAACGGGCTCTTGACGTCGCTTGGCGCATCCCGAGCCAAAACGCAAATGCAAAAAGCAATCTAAGCGCTTGGGCGGGAATGGCAAAGGGTGGTTCCGGACAAGTCCGTTTGATCCGGATCAATTCACGCGCAGGATGCGGGTGGGCGGCAGCGGACCGATCGGTCCGTGTGCCCTGAAGAAGGCGAACAGCGCGTCCGCGTCGTAGCCGCCATATTGCTGTGCTGTGCCTTGTTTGGCGGCCGTAAAACCGTCGCCGCCGACGGCGAGGTAATCGTTGACGGTGACGCGGTAGCCGCTTCCAGGCTCGATCGGCTTGCCGTTGAGCGTCATCTTCTCAAGGCTGATTCGCTCGCCGAACGGTTTCGTCGCATCCCAAGTGTAGCTGAACCCGTTCGAGACCTGGAGAATCCGCGGGCGCTTCGGATCGAGCCATTGCTGCTCCAGCATGTCCTTGAGCTGGCTGCCCGTGAGCGTCATCGTAACGAGGCGATTGCGGAACGGCTGGCTCGCGAACAGTTCGCCGAACGACACAGCGCCGTTCTCCTTCGGAACAATGTCGGTGCGGATGCCGCCGGGATTGGTGAGCGCGATGACAGCGCTGCCATCCTTGGCGTCCTTCGTCGCGGCGAGCTGCGCGTCCGCGATGACGTCGCCGAGCGCGCTCTCGCCGGCCTCGTTCGGCACGCGCGACAGCGTCTGCGTCACCGATCCGGCCGGGCGATTCGCAATCGGTGCCGACAGCTTGTCATAGGCTTCGATCAACGCGGTCTGTTCGGGATCCTTCGCCAGCGAGGCATTGGCGACGATGACGTTCTCGGCTTTGGCGCTGACGATGTCGCGGGTTACAGGATCGAGCTTGAGGTCTATCGCGGTGACCAGCGTGCCGTATTTGTCGCCGCTGGTGACGAGCCGCCCGTCGATGTCGCAGACATAGGCGCGGTGGGTGTGGCCGCTGACGACGACGTCGACGGCGCGGTCGAATTTCTTGACGATGTCGACGATCGGCCCCGTAATGGCGGGGCATTCATTGTAGTCGCCTGAGGGCTCACCGCCCTGGTGGATCAGCACCACGATTGCCTCGACGCCGCGCGCCTTCAGCTGCGGCACCAGCGCGTTCACCGTCTCGGCCTCGTCGCGGAATTCGAGCCCGGCAATGCCTGAGGGCGAGACGATGCCCGCGGTCTCCTTCAAGGTCAGTCCGATGAAGGCGACGGGGATGCCCTCGAACTCCCTGATCTCGTAGGGCGGCAGTACGCTCTTGCCGGTCGCGGTCTCGATGGTGGAAGCCGCGAGATAATGGAACTTGGCGCCCGTGAAGGGATGCGGCCCCTGGCAGCCGTCGACCGGATGACAGCCGCCGTTCTGCATCCGCAAGAGCTCGGTCTTGCCCTCGTCGAACTCGTGATTGCCGACCGAGGTGATCGCAAGCCCCATCATCGAGAGCGCCTCGACCGAGGGCTCGTCGTGAAACATTGCCGACAGGAACGGGCTCGCGCCGATCAGGTCGCCGGCGGCAACGAAGATCGTGTTTGTATGCCCCTCGCGCAGCTGCTTGACCAGCGTCGCCATGTACTCCGCGCCGCCGGCCACGACCATGACCTTCTTGCTTTTGTCTTCGGGATCATTGATCCGGATGCCGCCCGGCGGCGGACGCAGATTGCCGTGGAAATCGTTGATGGCGAGAATGCGCAGCTCGACCGGCGCCGCGGTTTGGGCCGAGGCGGGGAGGGCGATGGCGAGGGCGGCAAGGAGGAATAGGAAGGCGTATCGCATGGAACAAGTTTAGTCGTTCCCCGCGAAGATTTCACGAACGTTCTCGCTGTCATTCCGGGGCGCGCGTAGCGCGAGCCCGAAATCCATTCATCCACCAACTCTGCCGCACGATGGATTCCGGGCTCGCGACTTCGTCGCGCCCCGGAATGACGACCATTGGCTGGGCGCCGGCCGCCCCCTACCTCTTCTTCCGGTTTGCAAACGCCTTGAACGCGGCAATCGCCTCGTCCGACTTCAACCGCTCGCCGAACAGATGGGCCTCCTGGTCGATGCGGCGGGTGAGCTCCTCGGGCGCGGCGCGCAGCAGCTTGCGCGAGGCCGCGACCGCCTCGGCCGGCAGCCGGCAGATATCGCGCGCCACCTTGCGCGCCTCGACCTCGGTATGTCCCGGCGAGACCACGGTGTTGACGAAGCCTGCCGCGTGCGCCTCCGCGGCGGTGAAAGTCCGCCCCATCACCAGCATCGCGAAGGCGCGCTGGTAGCCCATCGTGTTCGGCATCAGGAGGCTGGCCGCGCCGACCGGAACGAGCCCGAGATGGATATAGGGCGCGGAGAAGGTCGCGGCGTTCGAGGCGAGCACATAGTCGCAATGAAACAGCATCACGGTGCCCATGCCGATCGAGGCGCCATCGACGGCCGCGATGATCGGCTTGACGTTGAGGGCGAGCGAATAGAGAAATTTTGCGCCGTCCGACAGCGTCTCGGAATTCGGTTCGGCCTGCATGAAGTCGTCGATGTCGTCGCCGGCGGTGAATACGCCGGAGCCGCCGGTGATGATCATGCAGCGGATGTCGGGATTGTTCTGCGCGGTGTCGATCGCGCGGCTCATCTCGCGATACATGTCCTGCGTGATCGCGTTCTTCTTGCTCGGGCGGCGCAGGGTGATGACGCGTGTTCCGCGCTCTTCGGTGACGACGATGTTGCCATTCGGCATGAGAGCCCCCTGCGGTCGCCGCGACGCTTGCCTTGGCGAGTCTCGCAAGCCTCAGCCTACATCATCTTGCAGGCGTGCCAATCCGCCCGCTCGACCTTTTCGAGAACGTCCCCGTGAGTTCGCCGCATGGCGCGCTGTCGTTTTTCTGATCGGGAACCGCACCGCACCGGATCATGCCGGTTGTATTGCTTCGCACATGCAGTTGCGCATTGCAACAAATGGCTACAATGTTTCATTTGAAAAACCGGGGGTTGTAGGGCACGATTGCCCAATGCCGGTTCCTTTGGCCGATTGTTCGTTTGATGATTGCCGCAACGGGCGTTGACGAATCCTCGCTGCGTTATCGCGGCTGGCGCGTCGTGCTGGCCTGTTTCCTGATGGCCTTCTTCATGTTCGGCTTCGGCCTCTATGGCCAGGGCGTCTATCTCGCCGAGCTCCAGCGCGCCCATGGCTGGCCGGGCACGCTGGTCTCCGCGGCGAGCACCTTCTCGTTTCTCCTCACCTCCGTGCTCGTCATCTTCACCGACGATCTGCTCGCCCGCATCGGGCTGCGCGCGCTGATCCTGAGCGGCCTGTCGGCGCTCGGCGCTTCGACCGTGCTGCTGGCGCTGATGCAGACGCCCTGGCAGCTTTATCTCGCCTATGCGCTGATGTCGGTCGGCTGGACCGGCATGGGCACCGTGGTGATCGCCACCGTGCTGAACGCCTGGTTCGAACGGCGCCGCGGGCTCGCGCTCAGCCTCGCCTTCAACGGCGCGACCTGCGGCGGCATCGTCCTCGTTCCGCTGTTGTTGTCGCTGACCGGCAGCATCGGCTTCCAGTCCGCCATGCTTGCCGCCACGATGGCGATGGTGGTGCTGGTGCTGCCGGTGGTCGTCATCTTCATCGGCTGGCCGACGCAGATATCGCCGGCATCGGGCGGCCGCTCGTCCGCTGGCATGGCCGCGCCGGCCCATTCCCGCAAGACGCTGCTCGCCAACGCGGCGTTCTGGACCATGGTGCTGCCGATCGCGATCGCGCTGCTGGCACAGATGGGATTCATCATCCACCAGGTGACGTTCCTCGAGCCGCTGATCGGGCGTTATGCCGCAGGCCTTGCGGTCACCATCATGGCGGCGATGGCGGTGGTCGGCCGCCTGTCGCTCGGCCTGTTCGTCGACCGGCTCGATCCGCGGCTCGCCTGTGCGGCGTCGATGACGAGCCAGGCGGTGGCGCTGTTCGTGCTTCTCCAAAGCACGAACCCGACCGTGCTGCTCGTCTGCTGCGCCGTCTACGGCTTCTCGATCGGCAACATGATCACGTTCCCACCCTTGATCATCCAGCGCGAGATCGGTGCTGCCGCCTTTGCCGCCGCAATGGGATTGGGCACGTCGATCAGCGGCGTCGTCAGCGCCTTCGGCCCCGGCATCATCGGCCTCGTGCGGAGTTTCACCGGCAACTACACGAGCGCGTTTGCGATCTGTGTGATGCTCGATCTCGTGGCGGCTGGAATCGTGCTGTGGCGGCCGGGCCGACGCGCGAAGCTTGCGGCGTCGTAGCCACCCTTACCCCAACAACACCGCATCCGCCGCCGCGACCGACTCCGCGCTCTCCGTCACCGTGCGCTCCAGCGCGCCGGCCTGCACCGTGATGTTCTCGGCGAAGAAGCGCGCGAGCGAGACGTAGCGCGCGGCGTCGGTGTTGCCGTCGGACTTGGCGGCGAGCGCCTCGGAGGCCAGCATGCAACCGCCGAGCGTCGAGCCGAACTGCTGGAGGTACGGCGTCGCGCCGGCGAGCGCCTCGTTCGGCGCGGAGGTCACGCGCTCCAGCAGCCACTTGCTGGTGCGCGTCAGCGCCTCCAGCGCCTCGCGCAGCTTGATACCTGTGGTGCCGAAAGCGGGATCGTTGGAGGCTTCGACCTGCTTCACGGTTGCCGAGAGCTCGTCGAGCAGCGCCCACACCGCAGCGCCGCCATTGGCCGCGAGCTTGCGGGTGACGAGATCGATCGCCTGGATGCCGTTGGTGCCCTCGTAGATCGCGGTGATGCGCGCATCGCGGTAGTGCTGCGCGGCGCCGGTCTCCTCAATGAAGCCCATGCCGCCGTGCACCTGCACGCCGAGATAGGCGACCTCGTTGCCGATATCGGTGGAATAGCCCTTGGCCATCGGCGTCAGCAGCGCCGCGCGTGCGGCGGCGTCCGCGCGGACCTTCGGATCCCTGGCGCGCGTGGAGACGTCGATCGCGACCGCGGTCGCATAGCAGATGGTGCGTGCGGCCGCGGTCTGCGCCCGCATCCGCATCAGCATGCGCTTGACGTCGGGATGCACGAAGATCGCGTCCGAACCGTCACCCGTCTTGCCGATGGCGCGGCCCTGCTTGCGCTCCTGCGCATAGGCCAGCGCCTGCTGGTAGGCGCGATCGGCGACGCCGACGCCCTCCAGCCCGACGCCGAGGCGGGCCTGGTTCATCATCGTGAACATGCAGCGCATGCCCTGGTTCTCTTCGCCGACGAGGAAGCCGATCGCGCCGCCATGATCGCCCATGGTCATGGTACAGGTCGGGGAAGCATGCATGCCGAGCTTGTGCTCGACGCCCGACGCATAGATGTCATTGCGCGCGCCGAGCGAGCCGTCGGCATTGACCATGAACTTCGGCACAAGGAACAGCGAGATCCCCTTGGTGCCGGCGGGCGCATCGGGCAGGCGCGCCAGCACGAAATGCACGATATTGTCGGTCATGTCGTGCTCGCCATAGGTGATGAATATCTTCGTCCCCTTAATGCGATAGGTGCCGTCGGCCTGCCGCTCGGCGCGGGTACGCAGCGCGCCGACGTCGGAGCCGGCCTGCGACTCGGTCAGCTGCATCGTGCCGGTCCATTCGCCGGAGACGAGCTTTTCCAGATAGATCTTTTTCAGCTCGTCGCTGCCATGCGCATCCAGCGCCTCCATTGCTGACGCCGTGAGCAGCGGGCAGAGGCCGAAGGCGACGTTGGAGGCGCTCCAGATCTCGGTACAGGCGGCGTTGATCGCGATCGGCAGGCCCTGGCCGCCGAAATCCTCGGGGCCGGAGACCGCGTTCCAGCCGCCCTCGGTCCAGCGCTTGTAGGCGTCCGGCCAGCCCGGCGCAGTCGTGACCTTGCCATCGCTGAGCTTGATGCCGTGCTCGTCGCCGACCTGGTTGAGCGGCGCCAGCACGTCGGTTGCGAACTTGCCGGCTTCCTCCAGCACGGCGCTCACGATGTCGCCGTCGAAATCGCCGTAATGGCCGGCCTCCACGGCAGCCTTGAGGCCGGCGCCATGGTTGAGCGACAGCAGCATGTCTGAGATCGGCGCGCGGTAGGTCATGGCTCACTCCCGTGGACAGGTATTGGCGCCGTATTCCCATGAAACGGGGGAGGTCTCAACTGCCCGAACGCCGGGACTGCGCCGGCCCGGAACGGCGCCGCCGCCGGGCTAATAATAAAGGGTGGCACGGCCAGCGCCGGCCCCGGTCCTGGACCTCAGGTATTTTGCCCTTCCAGGCGGTTGAAATGCCGCGCCGCTCCCTATAGACCGGCTGCGACCAGCGGGAATCTGCGGTAGCCGGTTCTTCCGCCCATTCCCTGGTCGCCTGTTGGGGCGTAGCCAAGCGGTAAGGCAGCGGATTTTGATTCCGCCATTCGGAGGTTCGATCCCTCCCGCCCCAGCCAATTGATATTGCTTACCAAATCGACGTCATCGTTGCCCCATTTGGAGAGCGGATGGCGCTGTCCGCTGGAGACGTTGCTGTTTTTGTTCGCCACCATTCACTCAGAACATCTTCCAGAAACTCGAGATCAGTTACCCGGACGGTGTTCGCGAATTCCGCACAACGATCGCGCGGGTCGCTGAAGATAAGCTGACCACCTGTAGGACTGAGCGCAGTACGAGTGACGGTCGTACCTTGTGAAAGGATCGTATCAACTGCCGCCGGGCTGAGCTCGTGAGTCATTTCAGCGGAGCCAACTAGCTGTTGGCTTGAGCCGATAGCGCGGGTGAGCCGAGAGGACTACCACTGAAAATTTATTGCAGCGACGATCAACAGCCCGAAGAAGATCACGAGGCTGGTCGCACTTAATTTTCGTGGGCAGTTGTAATCCGATTCCAGAGTAGCCATTTATGGTTTAGCGCAGCCGGATCGCTCTCAGAACCTATTCCCGTTGCGCAAACTTGATCGGACCCAACCATGATCGAGTTTCCGAATTTCAGTCGTTCATATGACCGAACGCGGCATGCCGTGCGTTTTTGGGGATACGATAGCGCGTTAGAGGCATCGTTCTTCATAGAGGAAGACGCGCTGAGGCGACTTGAACCGGGCGCTCACTCCAACAATGAATCGGATTTCCTGAGCGCATTCGATTCCAATCGTGATGTGATATGTGCCGCCGCTGCCAGGGTGTACGTCCGCGGCAGCAGGGGCTCTTACGATCTGGTCGCCGCCAATTTTTGAGACGAAGCCTCACGTCTTGATGGACGCGGAAGACTTCGTTTACGGCACGTGCTTCATTACGACTGCCAATCCAGAATAATCACAAAAGCCAGGGAGGATCGCATGAAATTCCGTCCGCTCCATGACCGCGTCGTGGTCAAGCGCATAGAGGCCGACGACAAGACAGCCGGTGGCATCATCATTCCGGACACCGCCAAGGAGAAGCCCTCCCAGGGCGAAGTCATCGCCGTCGGCCCCGGTGGCCGCGACGAAGCCGGCAAGCTGATCCCGATCGACCTGAAGGTCGGCGACCGCGTGCTGTTCGGCAAGTGGTCCGGCACTGAAGTCAAGATCGACGGCGTCGACCTGCTGATCGTGAAGGAAAGCGACATCATGGGCGTCCTCACTGATCTGCCGGCCGCCAAGAAGAAGGCCGCGTAAGCGCCAGCCGGTTTTCCTTACCCTGAGGATTCGGCGTAGCCGGGTTCTCGAAGGATGAGGCCCGCAATTCAAATCTCATCCCTCAAGAGCTCGCCAGTTGCGCGGCCTTTGGGATCTGACCAGTTGAAAACGGAGATCGCCATGTCAGCCAAAGAAGTCAAATTCGGCGTCGATGCCCGCGACCGCATGTTGCGCGGCGTCGAAATTCTCAATAACGCGGTGAAGGTCACGCTCGGTCCGAAGGGCCGCAACGTCGTGCTCGACAAGTCGTTCGGCGCTCCCCGCATCACCAAGGATGGCGTCACCGTCGCCAAGGAGATCGAGCTCGAAGAGAAGTTCGAGAACATGGGCGCACAGATGGTGCGCGAAGTCGCCTCCAAGTCAGCTGACGCGGCCGGCGATGGCACCACCACCGCCACCGTGCTCGCGGCTGCGATCGTGAAGGAAGGCGCCAAGGCGGTTGCCGCCGGCATGAACCCGATGGACCTCAAGCGCGGCATCGACTTGGCAGTGGACGCCGTCGTCGCCGACCTCGTCAAGAACTCCAAGAAGGTCACCTCGAACGAGGAGATCGCCCAGGTCGGCACCATCTCGGCCAACGGCGATGCGGAGATTGGCAAGTTCCTCTCCGACGCCATGAAGAAGGTCGGCAACGAGGGCGTCATTACGGTTGAAGAAGCCAAATCGCTCGAGACCGAGCTCGAAGTCGTCGAAGGCATGCAGTTCGACCGCGGCTACATCTCGCCCTACTTCGTCACCAACGCCGACAAGATGCGCGTTGAAATGGACGACGCCTATATCCTGATCTACGAGAAAAAGCTCTCCAGCCTGAACGAACTGCTGCCGCTCCTGGAAGCAGTCGTGCAGAGCGGCAAGCCGCTCGTTATCATCGCCGAAGACGTGGAAGGCGAGGCGCTTGCGACCCTGGTCGTCAACCGTCTGCGCGGCGGCCTGAAGGTCGCGGCCGTCAAGGCTCCGGGCTTCGGCGATCGCCGCAAGGCCATGCTGCAGGACATCGCGATCCTGGCCGGCGGCCAGGCGATCTCGGAAGATCTCGGCATCAAGCTCGAGAACGTCACGCTCAACATGCTCGGTCGCGCCAAGAAGGTGATGATCGACAAGGAGA
>NZ_SPVJ01000005.1:0-337968 GCF_004634465.1 Bradyrhizobium sp. MOS001 | reverse complement strand
CCCGATGATCTGCTCTTCCGAAAAGCGGCTGCGCTTCATGCTCTGGTCCTTGTCGTGGGCCAGAACGAACTTCAAACTGGATTAAACCCGCGGGGCAAGGTCACTCCCAGAGTTCGGAACACCGCCCATTCATTTCGGTGGCAATACCCACCTTCCGCCGACCGGAGATGGTGCGCCGTGCGATTCAAAGCGTGCTGCAGCAGGAGCACGCCGACTGGGAAATGGTGATCAGCGACGACGAAGGTCCGGAAGGCGCGACCTGGAGCATCCTGTCCGAGCACGCGCGGAGCGACCCGCGCATTCGCGTTATCGAGAACCACCGCGGCCGGGGCCAGGTTGAGAATACCAACAACGCGATGCTCGCATGTCGCGGCGACTGGATCAAAGTGCTGCACGATGACGACTGGCTCACGCCAGGATCGCTTGCGACTTTTGCGGAATTGGCGAGGACGTACCCCGCCGCTGCGTTCATGACCTCCACATCTCATCTCGTTCAGGACAGCGGCATAAGGTACCGGCGAGGACGCCAGGTTTATCTGTATTCGGGCCAGCAGTGCCTGGCGGATCTCTATCTGGCGGGCAAGACCCGATTGCTTGGGATTGTCCCGTCGACCCTGCTGATCAACGGCAATGTCATCCGGGCCGGTTGCCTGATGCGAAACTACAAGTCGATCAGTTGGGGCGTGGACCAACTGTTCTTTCTCGATCTCGCCTGCCAGGGCGACATGGTGGCGATCGACGACGGTCTTGTGTTCTACGACACGACCAACCACGCGAGCATCACGGCATTGGGATCGTTCCCTCAGATCGACCAGGAGACCATCGAACTCAAGCACCTCGCCTGGAGCCTTCTGGAGGATAAGCGCGGACTTCCCGATCCTGAAACGATGGTGCGTGCATTGCGGGTTGCCCGGCTGCGCACACGGATCCGTCGGCAGCCCCTGAGCGCAACGATCCGCGATGCGCTTCAAATCTTGCGCCCCTCGGTTTTGAAGGCGGCCAACCTGGCGATCCGAGCCTGGGCGCGCGCACCGGGTGCGATTGCAACCTTACCGGGGATCGCTCATTGCACGGATTTCCTGTGAGCTCATTCGGCAGTCCCGGTGTCAGAGTTGCCACAGCTGCGTTTGAGACACCGAGATAGGTGACCGAAAATCAGTCCCTCCCAAAGCCGCTCCCGTCTCCCGATCCGGAGCGCACCGAGGAAGCCGGACGGGAGTATGCCGCGGCCCATCGGTCGCGGGAATTTTTGGCAATGCGGCGGACTTGACTGCCGCGCGCCCGCATAGACATCGGGCGCAGCTGTTTCGATGATCGCCAGGCCCTTGCGCTCTCGGTCGGACATCATCCAACCGATGCCACCCATCCGAATGAAAAAATCTGCCCTGCGAGGGTGCCGGTCAGGCAATACGCACGTCTCCGTGGTCTGCCAATCGAAGACGACAGAGAAACCGTACCGGTCCTCGAGATGCATTTGCGCATGCGAATGCGGGGCAGGAAAATTTGGCAATTATGTGCTGAAACGAACAGAGGCGCGGTGGGGGTCGACTAAACTCGGATTCGCTTGGTCTTTGCCAAGGGCCAAGCATCCCCAAGCGGCCCCGGCCTTCACCCCTATCAAGCCCCACCGGCCGGGGCCGTCTTCAGGGACGAGCCTGTTTCCTGGCGTGGTGGCCTTTGATTTCGGGAGTGACGCGATTTGTGGCGCAGAACACAACCTGACGACGAATAGCTGTGGTAGGATGCGAGGCATTGCAACGCCAAGGGTCGTCAGCGCCCCGCGTGGGAACCGTATTAGGGTTGAGCTGTTGACCTGTTTCATAGATGGGCTCAATTATGATCGACGCTGCTAAATGCGAGGAACTCGCAAATCATTACAAGGTCCTCTCTCAAGCATCCGGGGTTTCGGCGGACAGGGCCTTCCTGTTGAAGAACATCGCCCGGAGCCTCACTGGCGTGGCTAGCCAATTGGACAGGCTGGCCGCCCTGACGAGAGACGAAGGAAGGGTGACGCCGCCACAGGTGTAGGAGGATGCAAGGCGGATCGAGACCGTCCGTAAAGGCAGCTATGATTGACCTGGTTCAACGGCGCTCCGCGTCCAGGTCTGCGATTGCCCAACCTGCAAGCGGCGGCCTTGGAATTCTCGTCGGCCAACGGGACGCCAACCGCGCCGCGGGGTTGGGACAGCACCCGGATTGCAGCCGCCGAAATTAAATAGGAACAGTCCTCACAAGGCAGGGTTGGCGCCGATACTCTCTCTGAGAGGCGGCGCCATGGTCCGGTACTTTTTCGATATCCGAGACGACACCGGCCTCTATGCCGACGATGAGGGACTGGAGTTTCGAACCCAGCGCGAAGCAGAGATCGAGGCGACGCAGACATTGAGCGGCCTTGCGCGCGACCTGGCGGGACACGAGGATCGAACAGACGTTGCGATCGAAGTCCGCACCGACGCCGGGCGGGTGTTCCAAGCCGCCCTCATCTTCGAGCCACCGACAACGAAGCAATAGGCCGCCACGGCTCGCCATAAGGGCGTGCACGTCGCGACGGACCGAGGCCGCCTGATCGGTCCATTCCGCGGAGCGCTCGCCCCGCCTCATCTGCGATCTACCTCACTTTGCCCCATCTCGGTCCGCCGCAAGGACGGCGGCTCGTCGTCATGCCTCTGATCGAACTTGAATGTAGCGCTACAATATGTAACGCTAACATTAGTAGCGCTACTTTGCGTACCGTTCGAACAACCTCGGGAGGCACGATGAAGGCAATCCTCAAGATCGCTCTGGCGCTGTCTGTCCTCGCCGGTTCGGTGCCGGCGCAAGCCCAGATTTCGAATGCCGCGACGGCATCGGGCGCCCCGAAGGTCGGCGCAAAGGTGACGAGGAAGTCTCAGTTGCACGACGGCTGCCACAGTCGGCATGCCCAGATGATTGGCAAGCCCTGTCGTTAGAAGCCCTGCCGCTAGAAGCCCTGCCGCTAGCGGGCAAGCGATTCAAAGATCAAGTGATTCAAAGATGATGAGAGGCCGCCTCGGTTGGCGGCCTTTTTGATTTTTGCCGATCCTCCGCATTCGTCACCCTTCGACTGAAGATGACGCGCATCAAAGACGCAGCCGCCGTGCGCCGTCATAATTCCGCAATCCTGCGGCATCGAACCTTTCTGCGATGCCCGGCTTTCTTCGAGATCGGATCGCAACGACGGGGACCAGGAACATGACGGAAGACGCGCACCCCAATGCTGTCAGGCGCAATCACCTCCTGGCGGCGGCGCACGAGGAAATGGTGAAGTTCGAGCGGAAGGAAAACGAGTTTCGCAAGAAGGATCGCGAAGAGCGCGCCGCCGAACTCCGCCTTCCCCTCGGTGAGATCAAGGTCCACTGAGCCTGCCGACGGGCTTCCGATCTGACCAAGGCTGCGCCGCGATGGGCGGCTAGCCGTCGTACCGGCCGTCGGGAATGCGCGCCGCAGAATTGGGCCGGCAGAGCCAGCCCCTGTTCATGTCGAGGATCCGGCATTGCGCTCGGGGTGCGCCCCGGAGCCATTGCGTGGCATTTAAGGTATTTAAATACCACAACTAAGCCATTGATCGCACAACGAAATCGCCCGACCCCCTACTGTGCATGGGGTTGTTTTCCATGTTTTGAAAGGGCGCGGCGGCGTCCTGGGTGCCCACCCAGGATCGAAGCGCCTGCTTTAGCCCGGTCCGGCCTTGGCTGCCGTCCGCCGGTACGCCTTACAGCAGCGCCAGCAGCACGAGGCCGATCACCAGCACGACGAAGCCAGCCGCCGTCGCGGCGGCGAATGACCGCTCTACGTTATCCATGATGCCACCCCGCTGCCGGCGCACCACGTTTCCCCCATGGCGTCGCCGACGATACGAAATCTCGCCGAGGGGTGTGGCTCCAGTGGTGCGATCGGGTGGCCAAATTGGGACGCGTGCGGGGCCAGTCTGCGGCCTCCCGACGCGGATTTCGGTGTCGGCCGTCAGGCACCCGTAAGCCTGGTCTCCTAGTCTGGCTGTGCCCGGTGGACCAACACCGGGCTTCCATACACAGTCGAGGACCCCGCTCTGCCCCGAGCGGGGTTTTCTGTTTGCGGGCGCGGACGCGCGGCAGGTTGAAAGCCGATCTGCCGGCCCTGTCAGGCTGTCGTAAGCTCAACCGGCTAGGGTCGTCTGGCTACGGTGTTGCAGCCCAGCACCTCAGCCTCCAATAACCTTTCACCCGCTTGGCTCTCCCCAAGCGGGTTTTTTTATGCCTGCCGGCCGCCTCACCGAGCCCTCTCCTCTCGCGTCAGCCGCAGCGAGAAGGCGCGGATCGCAGGGGCCGCGAGCAGCACGATCGGCAGCATCGCGGCCCACGCGATCAGCCACGACATCATCCAGTGCGCGAGGAAGACCGTCGCGCCAGAAGCGGGAAAGCTGGCGATGCCCGCCGCGATCAGCGAGGTCAGGCCGGACTGGATGACACCGAAGACGAAATGAGAGTAGCGGCGGGGAATGCCGAGCATGACGCGCCCATGTTGTTTGCCGTCATGAGGCCAAGCAAGGCATATGCCGCAGCGCGCATGGAGTGGACTTCGACGCACACCGCCGGCGTCGGATCAGTGCCGCGAATCGGACAGCGGCGCGCGCCGCCTCGCTTCAGTGCAATCGGGCCGGCTCGATAGTCCTTCGAAACGCCAGAACGTGACGACGCTGGTCTCGCCGCACTCTTCGCAGACGAGCTTCTCGTCACCGAGCATGAAACGCGCGCGCTTGAAGCTCGATGAGGACGCGGGATGCCGGCAATGGGGACAGGTCAGCGAGAAATTCCGTGCACCCCAGCGCAGCACAAGATGTCTCAGCCAGCTCACACCTTCCCCTTCGTGACATCGCGTTCGAACCGTCGTTCACAAGCAGAGCATAGATACATGACACGCAAAAGTGGAAAAGTATCGACCACACCTGTTCGCTTCGAATGGCGGCAGCAACGCGCGCCGCTTTGGGTTCCACAAGATACGGGATGGGATCCGGACCGCGCTTCGCAGCGATGTGTCAAATGCGCGGATCTCGCGTTCCGGGGTTCTCCGACCATGAACAGAGTTCCTCGGCGCGGATGGTTGCACGGCAAGACCGGATGAATTTGCCATGCCTTGCCCGGATTCCGTGCACGGTTTTCGGAACCTAATTTCGTTTGTTTCGGACCGCGCGCGGTTCCAAAGATTACCGTGAATTATCCAAGGCTTACCGCCAAATTTCGCTTGTCGCAGGAATAGGGTGACGCCCAACATGTTCACCGGTGATGGAGGGTGAATCGTGGAGGTGACCATGAATCACAGGGGCGTTGAGTTCACCGTTGCCAAGACGGCGCTTCCCGGAGTCTGGCAGTGGCAGTTCCGCATCGGTGACGAGACCAGGACGGGCAAGACCGAGACGAAGATCGATCTGTTGGCGATCCGGCGCGTCCAGCTGCGCATCGATCGGGAGCTGAAGGCGATCGGGCGCAAGACCGCATGAATAAACCGCCTGAGCCGGGTTCCGCAGCCACGCGCGCGAGGTGTCGTCCGTAGCGGCCCGGAATTGATCTGTCCCAGGTTTGGGACTGCACTGCGCGCGCCCATGGCCCGGGAGGCGGGACCATCATGTGACCGGTGCCAGCCATGCCGCTCTACTTCTTTCGAATTCGGAACGGCCGCTATTCCGGCTGCGCGGACCAGGCGACGGAATTTGCCGATCGCGATGCGGCCTGGAAGATGATGACCAGCATCTGCGCCGACATGGCCGCCGGCCTCGCGCGCAAGCTCAACGAAAACTCCGAATGGCACATGGAGCTGCTGGACGAGGCCAAGGAGCCCGTGTTCCGGATCCGCATCATCGCGGAATCCTTCGAGGAGACTTGAGGCCTAGTCGGCGCTGGGCAGCCGCCGCATGGTGAATTCGATGTCGCCGCCCGGCAGTTCGCGCCAAGTCTCGACCGCGCTCATATAGCCGGCCTTGGGGTAGCGGGTGAAGAAAGCCTCCGCCCTCGCCCGCGCCGCCGGGCGCGGCAGAGTGAAAGTCTCACGCAAGAAGCCGTCGCCGCCGCGCTCGCCCGGCTTGCCGCCCATCTTGCGCCGGCGCGCCATCCGCTCGGCGAGATCCCGCGGACGATCGGCCATGCCGCTCCTCCTCAACGCAATACACTCTCGGAGATGTAGGAAGCAGGCCGGCCGAAGAGGAGTCCCGGCCGGAGGCATCAGCCGCCTCCGATCGGGGACAAGGTCAATTGGCGGTCGTGCCGGACTTCTTCTTAGGCGCGCTGGTTGCGGCCGATGCCTTCGGCGCAGCCGCCTGCTTCGGCGGGTCGGAGCGCATGTTGCCCCAGGGATCGTTGGACGCCTTGGAGTCCGGAATCTTCTTCAGCGTTTCCTTGTAGGCCTTGTCACGCTCGGCTTCCGCGGCCTTTTCCTCGGGGGTCTTGCCCGGACCTTCCTGCAGCAAATTGAGATTGGGCATTTGCGCGTAGGCCGGTCCCGCCAGCACGGCCAGCAGCACCGCCGCCATACGGAAAAGCTTCATCATTGACTCCTTGATCATCCATGAAGGGCGGGTCAACCGCGCCTTGTCGTTCTTGTCAACGGCCCGCCAGGGCCCGAATGGCGCGCTAGAGCCGGTCCGATCTGCACGATTTCGGCGCCTGCAGCCAGTCGTCCCAAATCGGGCCGCATCTGGTGCACCCGTCCAGCGCGAGACCCAGCGCTATCAACCCAAACACAAGGACACACCGACGCAACATCGCCCAACCGTTCCCAAGCCCAGTATCATATCGGCCCAAGTCAGGCATTTTCAAGCCGACAGAGCCGACCGAAGACCGGGTGACTTTGCCGCGCCGATGCGCGCAGAATGGCCGAAACATCCAGCAACACGGGGGGACCGACAGCAATGCCATCGCAGCCAGAAGCCGGGTTCGGCATCGCTGAGGCCAGACGCATACTCGGCGAGGTCTTTGCGCCCTGGGTCCAGGATCTCAACCTCGCCGTCGAGCGCCTCGAGCACCTGCCGCCGTCGGACGTGGCGGACTGGCAGCCGGGCGCGCTCCTGCGCATGCCATTCTCGGAGCGGCTCTGCCGCAACGGCGGCGTGGTGTGCGGCCAGGCGCTGATGGCGCTTGCCGATACCGCGATGGTGATCGCGAACCTCGCCGCCAATCGCGGCTATCGTCCGATGACGACGGTCGACCAGACCACGCATTTCATGCGCGCGGTCTCCTCCTCGGATGTGCTCGCCGACGCGCGTGTGGTGCGGCTCGGACGCACCATGAGTTTTGGCCGTGTCACGCTGCTTTCGGCCTCCGACAACAAGCAGGTGGCGATGGTGTCGAGCGCGTTCGCGATGCTGCCGGGCTGAGCATCATCCAAAAAGAAGAGAGCCGCGTGAGCGCGCAAGGCGCTCCGCGGCTCTCCAATCAATTTCGCATCGAAGCGAGGGACTGAAGCGCGATTGCGTCCGCGCTTCGGTCAGCTTCAGGAATTACTTGCCGAGAATTTCGTCAGCCGCGGTGACGACGCTGACGGTCGGATTCTTTCCGCAATAGGCACCGAACTTCTTGGCGTTCTCGATGAACACCTCGGTGTCGATGATCGCGTTGTCCTCGTCGCCCTTGTACCAGCCGTCCATCCAGGTCAGCACGACCGCGATGTTGTCTTCGCCGCTCTCGAGGAACTGCTTGCAGGTCATGGTCGAGAGGTCCCACTTGACGGCGTGGGCGGGCATCGATGACAGCGAGAGCGCTGCAGCGAACAGAAGCGAAAGCGTGGTCTTCATCAATATCTCCATCGGCGCGTAACGCCATAAAGGAAGGGCTTGTGAGGGAAGTCGGCGGGAAGTGACTCACCGCTCCAACGTCGTAAACGAAGTCTGAAGCGCTGTGCAAGTAGCGCCAGTATTGAGTTTATTTCAACGTAATTTCTATGCACTACTTCACAATCATCGTTATGGATTAATGCCGATGATCGAGAAACGTGCAGCGCAGCGTTACCGTGTTTTCAAGGGCGGAACGATCACCTTTGAAAGCAGCGGCATCGCGTGCACGGTGCGAAACATGTCAGAAGGCGGCGCGGCGATCGAGCTCGATTCCCCCGTCATATTGCCGAAATCATTCACGTTCTCGATCGCGCGCGACAATTTCGTACGGAATTGCCACACCGTATGGCGCAATGACAGGCGCATCGGCCTCGCTTTCGTACGATAGCACGCACGATGTGAACAACCGTTCGCATCGCATACACAACGCAGCATCATGCTTGCTTTATACGACGTCGACGACGCCAGCGCAGGCTCGCGATGGTCAGCACGATGATCGCGAGCGCAATTGCTGACGACGACACCCAGAATCGTCCGCCCGGACGATCGATGGTGCGCGACCACAGCGACGGCCCTTCACCCGGCCGCGCCAGGCGAAATGCAACGACGCTGTCGCCGATCGAGGTGCCGACCTCGGAGTGGCCGCCCGCGCCGATCGCGACATATTGCTCGCCCTTCCAGAGATAGGTCATGGGGTTGGCGACGCCGGGCACCGGCAGCCGGCCTTGCCACAACTCTCGGCCGCTTCGCGCATCGAAGGCGCGCAGATAGGCATCCATCGCGCCGGTGAAGACGAGACCGCCTGCGGTGACCGCGAGCCCGTTGACGAGCGGCGCGCCCCACGGCAGCGGCACGCCGAGCGGCGCAAGGTCTTCCGTGGTGCCGACCGTCGAACGCCAAAGGATCTTGCCGGCCTTCAGATCGACTGCGACCATCTCGCCCCAAGGCGGCTTGTTGCAAAGAAGCCCGAGCGGCGACATCACCACCGCGCGCGACATCGCGAACGGCGCGCCCTTCTGCTGGCCGAAATCATGACCGGGAGGCGGATCGAATCCAGCCGCCTCCGCACGCGGGATCAACTTGATGAGATGAACGGCGCGGGCGGTGTTGGCGTAGAGGATCTGGTTGACCGGGTCGAAGGCTGCGCTACCCCAGTTGACGCCGCCGCCGGTGAAGGGAAACTCCGCCGTGCCTTGCGTCGAGGGTGGGGTGAACAACCCCTCGTTACGTGCCTCCGCGAATTGCCTTTCGCAAGCGGAGCGACCCAGGCCAGGGAGGAGCGAGAGCGCATCCTCAGTCGAGATTCTTTGCGATGTCAGCGGCGGCACATGCGTCGGGAATGGCTGCGTCGGCGATAGTCGTTCACCTTCCGCGCCGCCTTGCGGCACCACGCGCTCTTCCACCGGCCACACCGGCTTGCCGGTATCGCGGTCGAGCACGAAGACAAATCCCTGCTTGGTCGGCTGAATCACGACATCGCGCTGGCCGTCTCCGGTGTCGATACGCGTCAGCGTCGGCTGCGACGCCAGGTCGTAATCCCAGACGTCGTGATGCACGGTCTGGAATGCCCACACGAGCTCGCCGGTCTCGATGCGCAGCGCGACCACCGAATTGGCGTGTTCGTTGTTGCCCGGCCGCTTGCCGCCCCAAAAGTCCGGCGACGGCGAGGATGTCGGCAGGAAAACCAGCCCGCGGGCCGCGTCGACCGACATCGGCGCCCAGACATTGGCGTGACCAGCTTCGACACCGTCGCGCTTGAGCGGCTCGAAGGTCCAGCGCGGCTGGCCGCTGCGCGCATCGAACGCGCGCACCACGCCGCTTGGCGCGTCGACGCGGCGGTTGTCGCCGATCGCGGAGCCGATCACGAGGACACCGCGGCCGACCGCCGGCGGCGAGGTGATCTGGAATTCGCCGGGCCAGTCCAGCTTCATGCCGATATCCGGCCTGACCTCACCGCCAGTGCCGAAACCGGCGCAGGGAATCCCGGTCTTTGCATCGAGCGCGATCAGGCGGACATCGTTCGTGCCCATGAAGATGCGCGACCGACAGGCGGCATTCGCGGGCGCCTCATCGTCGATCCAGTAGGTCACGCCGCGGCAGACATAGCGATTGGCGGGCCGCTGATTGGTCGCGATCTTCGGATCGAAGCGCCATTTCTGCGCGCCCGTGCCAGGATCGAGCGCGATCACCTCATTGAAGGGCGAGCAGAAGATCAGGCTGTCCTCGACGAACAATGGCGTCGCCTGGAATTTGGTTCGCCGCATCACCTCGGGCGGCCGCGCCGCGAGATCGCCGGTATGGAATTCGAAGGCCCGAACCAGATTGCCGACATTGTCGAGCGTGACCTCCCGCAAAGGCGAGAAGCGTGAGCCGCCGGGATCGCCACCCCAGCTCTCCCAGGCGATGCCTGGCCACGAGGAAAACAAGAGGAGCACGATGGCGGCGGCCGACTGACACAGACGGCTCGCCAACGCCCCCCTCATTTATTTGGGCTTCTTGGCAGGTTCAGCCGGACGGGCTCCGCCCCACGGGTCGTACTTCTCCTTGGGCTCCGGAATGCGCTCGAGCGCGGCCTTGTAGGCCTTTTCGTCGACCTTGGGCTTATTGTCCGACTTCGCTTCGTTCGGCTGGCCTCTGCTGCGGCCCTGCGCCTGCGCCGACGCAGCCGTTAGTGCGAGCACGGCGGCCGCGATGACCAAAATCCGCATTGATGCAATCCCCCTCGTCTGGGGCACAAATTAGCCTGCAATCCCGTAATAGCAAATGCCGGGGGGCCGGGATTTCAGCAAATCTTGATCGGCCGGGACTTTGCCGGATCGCATTCCTGCCTATCTGTTGGCCCGCAGGGGATCTTCACGGATGTTGCGGATTGTTGCTCATGCGGCGCTGCTGGCCAGCGCCCTCGCACTCGGTTCTTGCGGCTTCGCCGACAGCCGCGCGCCGGTGCCCGAGTTCATGCGCCTGAAGGAAGCCGAGCAGCCGCCCCCCGAAGCGCCCCCTGACGTCAAACGCGTGGTCCGCGAGCAGATCAACGTAGTCTTCCTCAACACGTCCTATCCGCGGGAGGTGCACGTCGCCCCGCCCCATCGGGAGGTGCGGGGACAGGGCTGGACCGCCTGCGTCAGCGCGCAGCTCACCTCCGCCACCGGCTCCACACTCGGCACCCAGATTTACATCGTGACGATCTCAGGCGGAAAAGTGGTCGATCGCCGTCGCGCGGAAGCCGACGACATCTGCGGGACGGAAACCTACGAGCCGATCTAGGAACAAATCACGCCGACACGCGCTCCGGTTCCGGGAAAAACCTGTAATTCGCCCCGGAACGATCACCGCCTCCCCTTCTTGTTACCCCCGAGGGCAGTTTCGGAGGAGGACACGATGAGGACATTCATGATCGCACTACTGGCTGGCGTCGGCGCCCTCGCTGCGGCGAGCGGCGCGAAGGCCGCCGATATCTTCTATACGACCAGCGAATACGCCAACCCTGAGCTCGTCCAGGAAGTCCGGCTTGTCTGCGATGACGCCGGCAATTGCTATCGCACCCGTGGCGGCTCGCGCGTGATCGTGCGCGACTCCTACAACGCCATGCCGCGCGATCGCTATTACGAGCGCCGCACGTATCGCGACTGGGACGATGGTCCGCGCGGTGGCGTCGGCATTCGAGCGCCCGGCGTCAGCGTGGGCGTCGGTGTCGGCGGGGACCGCTGGTAGTCACTGAAGCTGTCGCAGGGCAGGACCGGACGAGATCCACTCGCCCGGTCCTGTCCATGTCAGGTTTCGAGCGGATCGGCCGGCGCGACGAAGCGCGTTGACGACGGGAGCTGCGCGATGAAGCGGGCGAGCACCATGCCGGCAAACATCGCGGCGACGAAGATGAAAGCGGACGCCGAGCCGAATCCGAGCGCGGTGAGCGCAGGGCCCGGACAAAAGCCGGCGAGCCCCCATCCGATTCCGAAGATGGCAGGACCGGCGACAATTCTCGGATCGATGTCCTTTCGCGTCGGAAGGTAAAAGCGGTCAGCGAACAACGGTCGCGCGAGCTTCAAGACACGGCTGAATCCGATGAAGGTTACCGCGACCGCACCTGCCATCACGAAAGCGAGGCTCGCATCCCACGTTCCGGCGGGAATGCCGGCGACGTCCAAAAAGTTCAGCACCTTGGCCGGATTCGACATGCCGGAGACGATGAGCCCGATACCGAAGACGAGGCCGATCGCGAATTGAATGAGGATTGTCATCGTCGTCAGCCCCAGTGCCGCATCACGTAGACAGTGGCGATGCCCGCCGACATGAAGGTGATGGTCGCGACCAGCGATCGCAGCGACAGCCGCGACAGGCCACAGACGCCATGGCCGGACGTGCAGCCGCTGCCCCAGACCGCGCCGAAGCCCGTGAGCAATCCGGCGACGATCAGCACCGGCGTTCCCGCCGCGATCGATTGCGCCGGCAGGCTTCCGGAGACGATGCGCACCAGGATGGGCGCGGCGATGAGGCCGGCGACGAAAGCGAGCCGGCCGGCGAACTCGCGGTCCTCGTAAGGCGGAAACAGCCGCGCCGCGATGCCGCTGACACCGGCGATCCGTCCCGTCGCCCACATCAGGAGCACGGCGGACAGGCCGATCAACGCGCCACCAAGGAGCGACGCCATCGGCGTGAAAGGTGTGGCGATCATTGTGATCCTCCAGGTCGAGAGCTTCCATCATGGCACGCCGCGGCGGCCCGAATGCTCAATGAGACGTTAATATTACCATTCGAATTGAAGCGGCGTCCCAACGGAATTTTCCAATCTTTGCGCTAAGCATGACCTTCTGAACGGGGAACGACGGGACGTGGTCGATATCGCGCATCAGGCAGCGATCAATCCGGCATCGGCAAGGGCTGCCGCGGCAACGCGCGCGCTCGTCCCCCTCACGTCCATCGATCCCGGCCAATGGCGCGCGCTCGCCCAGCGCGTGATCGAGCCGAACGGCTATTACCTGCCGGGCTGGGAGCTCGCCGTGAGCGAGGCCGCACGCGGCCGCACGGACGCCTCGGCGCTGCCCGCATTCGACGGCGCGTCGGCGCGGCTGATCGGGCTGATGCCGGTGGTCTCGCTCTGGCGCGCCTGGAAGATCCCCCTGCCCGCGCTGGTGAGCGCGCATCCCTACGGCACCCTGTGCAGCCCGCTGATCGACCGCGACGCGCCGATCGAAGCGGCCACGCGCCTGTTGCAGCAGGCGCGCGAGGCCGGAGCACATGCGCTCGTGCTCAACGACGTTGCACTCGACGGCGCGGCGATGAGTTCGCTCAAGGACGTTCTCAATCGCGACGGCCTGAAGCCGCGTATCCTCTCCTCCTACACCCGCGCCAGCCTCGACGCGACGCAGGATGGTGAAACGCTGTTGCATGGCGCGCTCGGCGCCAAAAAACTCAAGGAGCTGCGTCGCCAGCGCCATCGCCTCGAAGAGCACGGGCCCGTCGCCTTCGCGGTCGCGCGCAAGCCCGACGAGATCGGGCCGGCGCTCGAAACATTCCTGCAACTCGAGGTCAGTGGCTGGAAAGGCAAGCGCGGCACCGCGCTGATCCAGCATGCGGGCGATGCGACTTTCGTTCGCCGCGCGGTTCCCGCGCTGGCAGAGACTGCGCAGTGCGAGGTCATCACGCTGCGCGCCGGCACGACGCCGGTGGCGGCCGGCATCGTGCTACGCCACCAGGACCGCGCCTTCTTCTTCAAGCTCGGTATCGACGAACGCTTTGCAAGATATTCGCCGGGCGTGCACCTCACGCTCGACCTTACCCGCCATCTCTGCGCCGATCCGGCCATCGCCAGCGCGGACTCCACGGCGAGCGCCGACCACCCCATGATCAACCCGATCTGGCGCGGACGCTTCGCCATCGGCGACGTGCTGATTCCGCTGCGGCGTCACGATCCGGTCGTCGCGCTCATTCACGCGGCGCTGGTTGGCCTCAACGTCGCGCACGAGGCCGCGCGACACGTGGTGCGTCTGCTCCGCAAATAAGCGAAAGCTACTCTGCCGCCTGCGCGTTGATCTCCGCCGAGACCTCGCGGATGGCGCGGGCGAGCAGGTTCGGATCCTGCGCGCCGGAGACGGCGTATTTCTGCGCGAACACGTAGGTCGGCACGCCGGAGATGCCCTTCTCGGCGGCCTCCTGCGCGTCGGCCGACACGCGCGCGACGTCCTCGTCGGTGGCGAGGCGCTTGCGCACGTCGTCGGCATCGAGGCCAACGTCGGCGGCCGCCTGCGCCAGCACGTTCACGTCAGTGAGGTCGCCGCCGTCGCGGAAATACAGCTCCATCAGCCGCTGCTTCATCTCGGGCGCCTTGCCGATCGCATCGGCCCAGAGGATCAAGCGATGGCAGTCAGTCGTGTTGGGCTGGCGCGCGACCAGCTCGGGCTTGTAGACGAGGCCCTCCTCGCCCGCGGCTGCGACCACGCGGCCGGCAATGCCCTTATAGGCTTCGACCGAGCCGAACTTCTGGGTGAGATAGGCCTCGCGGCTGATGCCCTCGCGCGGCACCCAGGGATTGAGGAAGAAGGGGCGGAAATTCAGCTTGACCGGGACGTCGGGCACGAGCGCCAGCGCGCTCTCGATCCGGTGCTTGCCGATATAGCACCAGGGACACACCACGTCGGAGACGACATCGATCTGGAGCGGTTTCAACGTGCTCATAGCGCCTCCTTCGGGCGATGCGGGTTTGACTCAACATAAGCCGAAGATAAGCCGAACCCGTCCCGAGGCAAGGGCGCTAGGTCATAGCTGCTGCCATCTGCTTGAGCCGCTCGGCGGTGCGCTCGTCGGCCGGGAAGAACGTCTCCAGCGCCAGCTCCGACAGCGTGATGTCCACAGGTGTGCCGAACACCATGGTGGTGGAGAAGAAACTTAGTATCTCTACGCCATGGCGCAGCTTGAAGGGAATCGCGACATTGTCGCTCGACAGCGGCCCCGAGCGCGCCGGGATGGGATAGCTCTTGAGGTCGTTATAGAGCTTGATCAACTCGGGATCGGCCGTTGCCTCGCATTGCCGGTGCAGCCGCTCCAGCAGGTGCCCGCACCACTCCGCAAGATTGACCGTGCGCGGCGCCAGCGCTTCAGGGTGAAACGCGAGCCGCAGCACGTTGAAGGGCTGGCCGAGCAGCCGCTGCGGGATGCCGTCGAGCAGCGGCGCCACCATGCGGTTGGCGGAAACCAGATTCCAGTGCCGGTCATAGGCCAGCGCCGGATTGGGCTCATGCGCCCTGAGAACGAGGTCGATCGCCTGGCGAGCTGATTTCAAGGCGGGATCCTCCAGCGGGCGCTGCGGAAACGCCGGCGCATAGCCGGCCGCGACCAGCAGCACGTTGCGTTCGCGCAAGGGTACCTCGAGACGTTCGGCTAGCCTGAGCACCATGTCGCGCGAGGGTGCAGCGCGGCCGGTCTCGACGAAGCTCAAATGCCGCGCGGAAATCTCGGCCTCGCCCGCCAGATCAAGCTGGCTCATGCGGCGGCGTTGCCGCCATTCGCGCAAATGATCGCCGATATGGACGGGCTGGCTGCGTTCGGCCTGTGCCGTGGATGCATGTGCGTTCATGCTCGAAAACCTAGCATGCGGATCTCAGCCCTTCCATTACCCGCGAGGTAATGAATATTGGCATGTAACCAGCTGAAATCGCTTAATCTCTTTTCGCGGACTCTGCTCGACACCAATACCGGACGAGCAAAGTTTGCGAAGAAGGGTGCAACGTCGCCCGCATCACGTGCGAGCTCGCCGCAGCGCAAGTGACCGCGATGAGGCATGCGCACGCTGGAAGTAAAGATTAGGGATTACCTGCACCGCCAGAGGACCGCCGACTATGAAACGGCCTTCCCGGAAACCTTGTCGAAAAGGTGCGTTCGCTCCAGATCGATGGCGACATCTATTGGGCGATCCGGCGCCGCAGAAACACCGACTTGCATCTGCGCCGTGAATGGAAATGCGCCCACGGTTCCAATCACGAGAGTATGCGGCCCGAGCGGCTCCACGTCTTTCACCATCATGCGGACGGAGGAGCCCGATGGCGCATCTTGCCGCAGCACGTGGTCGGGCCGCACGCCGAGCACAACCGGCTTGCCGATGCTCCCTGCATAGGCCGCCTCTCGGGATTTCGGCAATCTCAACGCCGTACCCGAGGGTTCGGTGAAGATCAGTGCACCATCGCGAGCGGCAATCTCCCCGTGGATGAAATTCATGCTGGGCGCGCCCATGAAGCCCGCGACGAAGAGATTGCTTGGTTTCTCATAGATCGTGATCGGATCAGCCGCCTGCTCGATGCGGCCGCGATTCATCACCACGACCCGATCGGCCATGGTCATCGCTTCGACCTGATCGTGTGTGACATAAACGATCGTCTTGGCGAGACGGCGATGCAATGCCTTGATCTCGGTCCGCATCTCGATGCGGAGTTTGGCGTCGAGGTTTGACAATGGCTCGTCGAACAGAAACACGTCCGGGCTGCGCACGATGGCACGGCCGATCGCCACGCGCTGACGCTGCCCACCGGAGAGCTGCTTGGGCCGACGGTCCACGTATTGCTCGAGGTCGAGAACCCGCGCCACGTCCTCGACGGCTTTCGCGATATTGGCGCGCGACTCGCCCCGCGCCTTCATGCCGTAGCCGATATTCTCACCAACAGTCATATGCGGATAGAGCGCATAGTTCTGGAACACCATCGCGCAATTACGCAAGCCTGGGCGCAGCTGCGTCACATCGCGATTACCGATACGAATGGTTCCGCTAGTGACCGTCTCCAGTCCCGCTATCATGCGCAACGTCGTGGTCTTGCCGCAGCCGGACGGTCCGACAAGCACGACAAACTCCTCGTCGGCCACACTCAGATTAAGCCCCTCGATGATCTTGTAGGGCCCATATGCCTTGCTGACGTTCTCGATCTCGACGTGCGCCATGGATTCCTTTTTCCGTCCCTATATCGACGGCCAACAAAGCCCGGATGATGCTCACGCATCATCCGGGGCAGTCTCCGCGGGAAGCTAGTTCTTCGGTGAGAGGCCCATCGCCGCGCGATAGGCGGCGAGCTGCTTCGCGCGGCCGAACTCGTCGGTCAGGCGATTCCATTCCTTCGCGACCGCGTCCAGCGCGGCCTGCGGCGTGGTCTGGCCGGCCAGCGCCTTGCCAAGCTCAATCTCCACAACCTCGGTGTAGGAGAAATAGCCGGGCAAACGCATGTCGAGCGCAACGTTCTTGCCGTTAATGGAGTCGGCCTGGGCGCCGAGATATTCCTTGGCTTCCGTCGGCGAGAAGATCTTGCTCCACAACTCCAAATTCGTGGTGTGCGACTTGCGGTATGGATTGACACCCGTGCCGCCGGTAATCGCGGCCTTGCCGGAGACTTCAGGGCTTGTCAGCGTCTTGACGAAATCCCATGCCGCCTGCTGGTTCTTGCCCACCTTTGGCACGGCAATCTGCCAGCCTCCGAACGCCATGAAGGGTGCCGGCAGCACTGCCGGAAACTTGTCCCACTTCTTGGTTTTGGCGTTCCATATCTCGTCAGAGCCGGGCAGCACCGCAGAGCCCACCTTGCCGGAAATCTTCGATTGCTTGGGGTCGGCGGCGATCACGCCGGTGTCGCCCCAACCGATCGACTCGGCGACCTGGCCGCCGGCCACGGCGGCATTGACCTCGCCGAACGAAAAGTTCAGCGCATTGGGCGGGCCAAGCTTGGAAGCGCGAATATATTCCTCCAATCCCTTCACCCAGCCCGGATTGTTGATCT
This sequence comes from Bradyrhizobium sp. MOS001, assembly GCF_004634465.1. Lineage (NCBI taxonomy): Bacteria > Pseudomonadati > Pseudomonadota > Alphaproteobacteria > Hyphomicrobiales > Nitrobacteraceae > Bradyrhizobium > Bradyrhizobium sp. MOS001. The sequence continues at coordinate 320,400 of NZ_SPVJ01000005.1, read as the reverse complement.
GGGCATCCATCGTTTCGGGGTCGAAGAACATCGCGCCCGGATAGTTCGGGTTGTTGGTATAGGCCGCCGCGTGGCTGAAGAAGAACCAGAATTGCTGGCCACCGCGACGGAAGGCCTCCGCCGTACCCCAGAGTCCCTTGTCGGGGCGCTGAAAGAACTCCGCGATGTCGAGATATTGCTTCCAGGTCTTTGGTGGCGCCAGGTCGTAGCCGTACTTGGCCTTGAAGGCGTCCTTCTCCTTGGGGTCGCTGAACAGGTCGGTGCGATACGTGTAGGTGTGAACGTCGCCGTCCATCGATTGCGAATAGATCTTGCCTTCCCACACCATCAGGCGCTCACGGTAGGCCGGCTCGACATCGTCCCAATCCTTGCCGGACTGCATCTCTTTCGGCATCTCGCTGAGATAGGTGACGAAGTCGGGCAGCCAGGCCGGTGCAAAGCTGACCAGATCGAACGCCGCGTCCGATCCGGTAAGCGATGTAACGATCTTCGGGTAGAGCTCCGACCAGGGGAACTCGACCACATTGACCTTGCCGCAGGTCTTCTTGGTCCATTCGTCCGCGCCGAGCTTGAGCGCGGAGGCGATATACGGTCCGGTCTGCGACGCCACAGTCAGGGTGACGCCGGAGTAATCCGGGCTACAAGCAGCGTTCGCCTGGCTCGCGGTGCAAGCCATCGCGAGCGAGGTGGTCAGCATCAGAAACGTCCGTCGCAACATCGTCCAGTCCTCCCTACATAGGTTTTTGCTATTTGATTGCTCCGAGCAGCAGGCCCGACCGCATCATGCGGCTGAGCAGACCTGCCATGATCATCATCGGAATGATGGCGACGAGCGCCGCGGCCGAGATCGCCCACCATTCGTCGCCGCGCTGGCTGTTCTGTCCCGCCACCAGGATCGGCAGCGTCTGCCATCTGGAATTGGTCAGGAACAGCGCGAACAGGAACTCGTTCCAGACGAAGGCGAGCGTGATCATGAAAGTCGCCAGCAGTCCGTTCATCGACATTGGCACCACGATGCCGAGGAAGATGCGCCAACTTGGCACGTTGTCGACCATCGCGGCTTCTTCGACCTCGATCGGAATGGCCTCGAAAAAGTCGCGCATCAGCCAGACCACGATCGGCAGCGAGAACGCGACGTAGCACAGCGTCAGGCCGACATAGCTGTCGATGAGTTGGAAGCCGAGCCGGCCGATTTCGCTGTAGAGGAGATACAGCGCGAAAGCCGTGACGATCGGCGGAAACATGCGCTGGCTGACGAACCAGAACAGGATGTCTTCATTGCCGAGGATCGGCCCCGGCAGCGGCAGGCGGTTGGACAGGATTGAAGCGACAAGCGCGATCGGGAACGCCAGCAGCAGCGCCTGGGCGCGGGTGAAGCCGAGCGAATTGTTGAACAGCAGATAGCCGCCGAGCGCGAGCAGGAAGAAGATCAGACCGGCGCCGAAGCGCACCCTGAATTCGAACCGCACCAGCGCGTAGGCCGCCATTGCGCCGACGGCAGTCGCGATCGCTGCCGCCGACAAGCCAACGATTGTCGAGTTCAAAAAGGTCCGGAAGAACTCGCCACGGATACCCTGATAGAGATCAATGAAGGGCTGCAGGGTCGGCGTGAAATCGACGAACGGAATATAGGTCGGGCCGCCGACCACGCCCGGCGGGGTCTTGAACGCCGTCACGACCACCCAATAGAGCGGAAACGCCGTGATCAGGCACCATGCGAAGACACCGGCCGCGACCAGGCGGCGGCTCCAGCGCGACAGTCCGGTAAGGCCCTGCCCGCTCATCGGCGCTTCTCCAGATGCGGCCGCAGCAGCGCCAGATAAGTGACGCCAATGATCGTGATGGCGATCAGGAACAGGAAGCTGAGCGCCGACGTGTAGCCGAGATTGAACTTCTTGAAACCCTCCTGATAGGCGAACAAGGTCAGGGTCTCGGTGTCCACACCCGGTCCGCCGCCCGTCATCACGAATACGGTGTCCATGATCTTGTAGCTCTCGATCAGGCGGATGAAGACGACCGCGGCGGAGATCGGCAGCATCATCGGAAAGGTGATGCCCCAGAACTGTTGCCAGGCGCTGGCGTTCTCGAGCTCGGCCGCCTCGTAGACATCTTCGGGGAGCGTTTGCAGGCCAGCCAGCATCATCAGGATGATGAACGGGGTCCACTGCCAGATCTCAACAGCGATGATGCAGGCGAGCGCCCAATGACCGTTGGTGAGGAACGGCAGGTTCGCCATGCCGAACATGGAAAGGAACTGGTTGAGCGGCCCCATGGTCGGATTGAAGATCATGCGAGCAACAAGCGCGACGGCAACCGGCGCCAGAAGCATGGGCAGCAGCAAGGCCACGCGAAATAGCCGTTCGCCCGGAACGCGCGCGTTCAGCGCGAGCGCAACGCCAAACCCGATCACGTATTGCAACCCGACGGCAATGAGCGCGATCAGCGTCGTCGTGAAGATCGCATTCCAGAAGCGCGGCTCTTGCAGGAGCGTAGCATAATTGCCGAACCACACGACCCGCGGCGGGATCGGCGGAATCAGGCGATAGCTGAGGAAGCTCGTGGTCAACGAATAGATCAGCGGAAAGATCGAGATCGCCAGCACGACGAGCACCGCCGGCCAGATGAAGACATGCTTGATCGGATCGTTCCGCATCATGAGCAGATCATTTCTTCAACAGGGCTTCAATCTCAGCGCGCCGCGGCATGGCAGGCGCAGTCCCCGCGCGCGTCACGGAAATCCCCGCCGTGGCGGAACCGAAGCGCGCCGCTTCCAGGGGATCGGCGCCGCCCGCAAGCGCTGCAGCGAAGCCGCCGACGAATGCATCGCCCGCGCCCGCGGTTTCGACCACCTTGCCGGCGGCGAACGGGGGCACGTGTAGCGAGCGATCTCGCCCGTGAAACAGCGCCCCGCGTTCGCCGAGCGTGATCAGCGCGGTGCCCGCTCCCTTGGCCACCAACGCTTCGCCGGCGCGGCGGGCGCCGGCAAGATCGCTCACCGCGATCCCCGTCAGCGCTTCCGCCTCGGTCTCATTGGGAACGACGTAGTCGCACAAGGCAAACAGGCCATCGTCGAATTTGACCGCAGGTGCCGGGTTGAACACGGTGATGCTGCCCGCAGCGCGCGCGATCTCGAGCCCGCGCTGCGCGGCCGCGACCGGTTGCTCGAGCTGGGTCACGAAGACGCGGCTGGTGCGGATCGCATCCGCCGCCGCATCGACGTCGGTGGGGCTGAGACCGTCGGCCGCTCCGCTCACCACGATGATGGCGTTGTCGCCGCGTGTCTCGTGGACATAGATGAAGGCCGCGCCGGTCGGCGCCTCCGCAGTCCTGGCGACGCGCGGTCGAATGCCCTCGGTTTCCCACGTCTTGATGGCAAGATCACCGAAAGCGTCGCGGCCGATCCGGGAGATGAAGGTCACATCTGCGCCTGCGCGCGCAGCGGCCACGGCCTGGTTCGACCCCTTGCCGCCTGGTCCCATGGCAAATCCCGAGCCGGCGACCGTTTCACCGATCGCGGGCATGTTGCCGGCCCGGAAGGCCAGATCGACGACGAAGATGCCGAGCACTGCGACGCCAGTCTTGCTCATGGTCGTCACTCTCCGTCCGGCGCGATGACGCCCTTGGAAAACAGGAAGCAGCCGTAGAAGCGCCGCTCTCCCGTGGCGATCACGCAGTAGGCCGTCTTGGCCTTTTCATAGAAGGCATGGCGCTCGACCCCGACCAGCGGCCAGGAGCGTCCCTCGGCGCGGTCGATCGCGGCCTGCACCTCGCGCTGCACCGGCGGCACCTCCTGGGGCTGGCCAACAATCTCCATGCGGATTGCGGCATCGTCGACGAACGTATCGAGCGGCAGCACCGAGAGGATGGCTTCGATCGCCTTTGCCGTACTGACGTTGTCGATGCGAAGCAGCTCGCCGAACACGGTCTGGCGCGCGATGGAGTCGGCAGGAAAATTGGTGTCGCACACCACGAGGCGGTCCCCGTGCCCCATTGCGCGCAAGGCATAAAGCACGTCGGCATTGAGCAGTGGATTGATGCCCTTGAGCATGTTGCGTCCCTCCCTTGTCTTCAAAAAATCGCCCGAACTCTGATGGTCCGGATGCCAACCTGTATCACCGCAAGGTGACGTCTTTAGTCCCCATAGGGAATCCAGATGTTCTTCACCTGCACCGCGTGGCGGAGCAGGATCGGACCTTCGCTCGCCACCCGGTCGTACCAATCGAGCGCCAGCCCGTGGTCGACCAGCGTGCGCTTGAGGTTGCCGATCGACAGCCGCTCCGCAGCCGTCGAGGCCTCCTGCGAGCCGAACACCCAGAGCGCATCGACGTCGTCATGCTCGGCAAGGACCTTTGCGAGCGCATCGCGCTCGCCGGTGACGATATTGACGACGCCTGCCGGCACATCCGACGTCTCCAGCACCTGATAAAAATCGGTCGCTGCAAGCGGATGCCGCTCGCTTGGGACGGCGACGACGCGGTTGCCCATCGCAATCAACGGTGCCACCAGGCTGATGAAGCCCAGCAACGGGGCCTCGTCCGGACAGGCCACCCCGACCACGCCGATCGGCTCGTGCATGGCAAGCGCCACGCCGCGCAACGGCGGTGCATGGATCGTCCCCTCGTATTTGTCGGCCCAGGCCCCATAGCTGAACAGCCGTTCGATACTCGCCTCGACCTCCGCGCGCGCCTTGGCGGGCGAAACGCCGGTCATATCACCGACGCGCCGGGCGAACTCGTCGCCACGCGCGGACAGATTCTCGGCAAGGTAGTAGAGGATTTGGGCGCGATTATGCGTCGTCGCCCGCGCCCACCCCTCGGCCGAGCGCGCGGCGGCCACCGCGTTACGGATATCCTTGCGATTGCCCTCGCCGGCTTCGCCGAGGTGCTTCCCCTTCGGCGACAGCACCGCGCGCGAATAATTTCCGTCGGGACGAACCTGCTTGCCGCCGACGAACAGCTTGGCGGTTCGGTCGATCGACGGCGTGCCAAATCCGGCGCCGTCGTTAGAAGCCGCCGGGGATGGCGGCGGCACCTTCGCCCGCGCCTTCCGCCCGCTCCAGGCTTTCGGCTTGAGATATTCGTAGAGACCTTCCCGGCCGCCCTCGCGACCGAAGCCGGACTCGCGATAGCCGCCGAAGCCGACGCAGGCATCGAACAAATTGGTCGCATTGACCCAGACCACGCCGGCCTGAAGCTTCGGCGCGATATCGAGCGCCAGCCCGATGGTCTCGCTCCACACGCTGGCGGCAAGGCCATAGCGCGTGTTGTTGGCGAGCATCACCGCCTCGTCCGGCGTGCGGAACGTCATCGCGACCAGCACCGGGCCAAAGATCTCCTCGATCGCCACGGTCGATGACGGATGTACGTTCCAAAGCAAGGTCGGGGGATAGAAGCATCCCTCAGCGGGGATCGGCCCCGGCGCCTGATACTTCTCGGCGCCCTCCTTGACGCCGGTTTCGACCAGCGCCTTGATCCGCTCGAGCTGCACCAGTGCGACCACCGCGCCCATGTCGATCGCCTTGTCGAGCGGCGGACCCACGCGCAGCGTCTCCATGCGGCGGATGAGGCGCTTGCGGAATGTCTCTGCGATCCCTTCCTGCAGCAGAAGCCGCGATCCGGCACAACAGACCTGGCCCTGGTTGAACCAGATCGCATCGACCACGCCTTCCACGGCGCCATCGATATCGGCGTCGTCGAACACGATGAACGGCGACTTGCCGCCGAGCTCGAGCGTCAGCGACTTCCCGCTGCCTGCGGTCGACTGACGGATCAACCGCCCGACCTCGGTCGACCCCGTGAAGGCGATCTTGTCGACACCGGGATTTTCGACCAGCAACGCGCCGGTGGCGCCATCACCCGTCACCACATTCAACACGCCGGGCGGCAGGCCGGCTTCCGCCGCGAGCTCGGCGAACAGCAGCGCGGTGAGTGACGTGAACTCTGCCGGTTTCAGCACCACGGTGTTGCCGGTCGCCAGCGCGGGCGCGATCTTCCAGGCCAGCATCAGCAGCGGAAAGTTCCAGGGGATGATCTGGCCGATCACACCGACCGGGACATGGTCGGCGAATTCGCGGTCCTGCAATTGTGCCCAGCCGGCGTGATACAGGAAGTGGCGCGCGGCGAGCGGCACGTCGAGATCGCGGGTTTCCCTGATCGGTTTGCCATTGTCAATCGCTTCCAATACCGAGAACAGACGAGCATGACGTTGCAGCATGCGCGCCAGCGCATAGAGATGACGGGCACGACCGTGACCACCGAGCTTTGCCCATGACGACTGCGCCGATCGCGCGGCGCCGACTGCAGCCTCGACATCCGCTGCGATGCCTTGCGCGATCTTGGCCAGCGTCTTTCCGGTGGCTGGCTCGATCGTCGTCAGATGCTTGCCCGAAGCCGGCGCGACGAATTTACCGGCAATAAAATGCCCAAACGTCGCGTCGTGCCGCTTCAGCCAGGCGCGCGCCTCGCCGTCCGCCTCGGGAGCGGGACCATAATCCATGGTCTCAAAGTAATGTGCGATACTCATGCTCAGCCCACGGGATGACGGTTGAAGGCCGAGTAGCGGCCGGTGACGTGATGCTCGAGCTGGCGCTCGATGTCGGCGAGCAGGCTCGAGGCGCCGACGCGGAACAGATCCGGCTCGAGCCAATCGCGTCCCAACTCCTCCTTCATCAGGAACTGGTAGTTGAGCACATCCTTCGCCGTCGAGATTCCGCCGGCCGGCTTGAAGCCGATCTTGAAGCCGGTCCGCTCCTCATAGACCCTGATCATGCGCAGCATCGCCAGCGTCACCGGCAGCGTGGCATTGACGCCTTCCTTGCCGGTGGAGGTCTTGATGAAATCCGCGCCGGCCATCATGCAGACCATCGACGCCTTGGCGACGTTGCGCAGCGTTTTGAGGTCGCCGGTTGCGAGGATCGTCTTCAGATGCGCATCGCCGCAGGCTGCGCGGAAATCCCGGACCTCGGCGTAGAGAGCGCGCCAATCTCCGGTCAGCACATGCTCACGCGTGATGACGATGTCGATCTCCTGCGCACCGTCCCTGACGGACGCCTCGATCTCCTTGAGTTTTAGATCGTGAGGCACGAGGCCTGCCGGAAATCCAGTCGAAACCGCAGCGACCGGAATGTCATACCCATCGAGCGCTTCGACCGCGGTTGCGACGAAGCGGTGATAGACGCAGATCGCGCCCGTGTGCAGCCGGCGCCCGGCAAAACCGAGTGCCTCGAGGAGGTCACTTCGTATCGGAGCCCTCGCCTTGGCACAGAGGCGCTTCACCCGTTCGGCCGTATCGTCGCCGTTGAGTGTCGTCAGGTCGATGCAGGTGATCGCCTTGAGCAACCACCCCGCCTGCGCGTCCTTCTTGACGGTGCGCCGGCCCGGCAGGCTCGCAACGCGGCGCTCGGCGGCGGACAAATTGATCCGGATATCATCGACCCAGTCCATCTCGAGCGCGCGGCCGCTGTTGCGCGCGATCGGATGCGGATGATTGTGATCCCGCGCATGGGGCTGCGCCGGCACCGCGGATGGATTTGATATCAAGACGCCCTGCGCCATCGGTACGCCGCGCAATGCTAGCGAATCGGCTGAAACGGCAGATAGACTGAATGTGCCGATTGCAACATGCGATCCTCCCATCCCTTGGCCGCCGGCGCTTCTGCTGCGTCCCGTCGCCGACAGCGAAACACCCTTTGGGCCAAATGTTATTATTGTAACAGATTGACGTTGCTAAACTCACATCATTGTAAGATCATTGTCAACCGGATAAGCAAGCTCGGTGACTAAAATGACTGAAACACCGACCGCACGCCCCAGCGAGACCCGCGTCCAACGGCTGCAACGGCTGCGACGCGCCGTCGAGACGAGCGGCGCACTGCATCTGAAGGACGCCGCAGAGCTGCTGAAGGTGTCGGAGATGACCGTCAGGCGCGACCTTGCCGGGCCCGAGGCGGCGCTCGCCCTGCTCGGCGGCTACGTCGTCAACGCGGCGTCGCCGACCGGGATCAAGTACACATTCGAACAGGAAATCGACCAGCACACACAGGACAAGCGCCTCGCCTGCCGATCCGCAGCCGCCTCGATCAAGGAAGGTGACACCATCTTCATCGACTGCGGCACCACGATGCAGTCGCTGGCGGATTGCCTGCCCGAGGACATGCCTCTCTCGGTGATCTGCTATTCGCTGAATGTCGCCTCGATCGTCACCCACCGGCCAGCGACGCAGGTGATGTTGATGGGCGGGCTCTACCATCCGTCGTCGCAGTCGTTCTCCTCGGATGACGGCCTGTCCTACCTGCGGCGGCTCGGGGTCAACAAGGCTTTCATCTCGGCCGGCGGCCTGCACTGGACCCGCGGCGCCAGCTGCTCGAATTTTCACGAAGTCGCCATCAAGCAGGCCGTCATCGCTACCGCGATGGAGAGCATCCTCGTGGTCGACGCCAGCAAGCTCGGCAGCCTCAAGCCGGCGTTCTTCTCCGACGTCAGCTCATTCTCGCGGATCATCGTCGGTGGCTCCGTGTCGGCAGACACGCGCAAGCACTTCCGCAGCCTTCCCGTCGAATACGTCACCAGCACGGCCTGATCCGGACGGGGGCTGGTTCGCCCGGATCAGGCTTACTGAGCGATGCGCGGTCTCGGTGGATCGCACATCGCTATTTCAGGCTAGTTGCAGGCGGGCTTCGCCTTGTTGCAGGCATCCGTCAGCTCGGCCGGCGGGTCCTTCTTGAATACGGTCTTGTAGGACTCCAGCACATTCGACTGCGTGACCGGCAGCGACTGCACACCGACCCAGCCGGGCGTTTCCTTACCCAGCAGCGCGTTCATCATCGCCATCGCCTCGGCGACGCCCTGGTCGTAGGGACGCTGCGAGCCGGTCGCCTTCAGCGGCCCGCCCTTGGCAATCTCGATCGCCGATTGCAGACCGAGGTCGACCGTCGTCATGGGAATATCGATGCCCTGAGCCCGCATCGAGCTCAGCGTGTCGAGCGCCGGTTGATCCCACACCGCGTACAGTCCCTTGACGTCGGGATTGCCGGTCAGGAAGTCGCCCGCGATCTGCGAGACCTTCGGCGGATCGGTGAAGTCAACCTGCTTCATCTTGATGTCGGGCCGGTTTGCTTTCATCCACTCCCGCACGCCCTTGGTGCGCTCGTTGGTGCTGAAATAGTCGACGCCGAAATTGACGAGACCGATGGTGCCGCCCTGCGCCACGCAGGATGCCAGGATCTGTGCCGCGATCTGGCCATTGCCCTGGCTATCGGCCGAGACCATCGTCGCATATTCCTCGGGATGCTTCAGACCAGTCGGGATGCTGTCCATCAGCACGAGCTTGATGCCGGCTTTGGCGATCTTCTTGTAGGTCGGCGCGGTCGCGGTGAAATCGACCGGAATCGAAATGATGCCGTCCGGATGCTGCTGGATCGTGTTCTCGATATCGGCGATCTGCTTGTCCACCTGATATTCGGCGGACGCGACGCCCGTCACCGTCACGCCGTACTTCTTCAGCGTATCGGTGATGCCCTGGATCTGGAGCTGCGACCAGTCGAGGTTGACCGTCTGCATGGAGATGCCGACCTTGAAGTTCTTCTCCTTGATCTTGGCGGCGTCGGCTTCCGACAGCGCGAGCACCTCGGGGGAAGCCGCCTTTTCGCCGTGGGGTCCCTGGCCGACGATCGACTTCGGCCCGAGCTTCGCGAGATCGACACCCTTGACGCAGGTCGCGGGCACTTCGGCGCGAGCCGACGGGATCATCGAGAGGGCGGCAGCGGCCACCAACGCAGTCAAAGGCAAGGTTTGTAGCAAGATTGGCTTCATTGTTTCCTCCATTTTTTGGTCGCCGATTCACCGGAGGGCCAGCGACCTTGCCCCTACCCGCGCAGCGCAATGAACTTGTTGTTCATGCGCCGCGCCTGACGTCGACTAGCGTTTCGTGAAAGCAACCGCGGCAACGATGATCGCCCCCTTGATCACGAGCTGCATCGGCGAGCTCACGCCGAGCAGAACAAGGCCATTGTTGAGCGTGCCAATGATCAAGCTGCCGAACAGCGTCCCCAGGATGTAGCCGCGCCCGCCGAACAGGCTGCAGCCACCGAGGATCACCGCGGCGATGACGTCGAGTTCCATGCCCTGCACGACATCTGGCCGCGCAGCATGTGAACGCGCCGACAGCACCAGCGCCGCCAATCCGGCCAGCGTGCCGGTCAGGACAAAGGCCGCAGTCGTGATCCGTTTGGTGTTGATGCCGGAATAGAGCGCCGCGGTCGGGTTGCCGCCGACCGCATAGATGCGCCGGCCGAACACATTGTAGTGCAGCAGCAGGATGCCAATAATCATCGCCGCCAAAGTCCAGGCGATCGGAACCGGTATGCCGAGGAACGTGCCTTCGCCAAAGATCGCGAAATAGGTCTCGTTGGTGATGATCACCGGCTTGGTGTTGGTTACCATCATCGCCAGTCCCCGCGCCATGCTCAGCGAGCCCAGCGTCACCAGGAACGACGGGATCGATAGCTGCGTGGTCAGGATGCCATTGAGCAGCCCGACCAGCGCGCCGGTGCCGAGCCCGGCCACGGCACCCACGATCCAGCTGTTGTTGATCTGGCTCATCGCGAGAGCAGCCGCCATGCCTGACAGCGCCAATGTCGAGGCAACCGACAGATCGATCTGACGCGCGATGATGATGAAGGTCATGCCGACTGCGATGATCGACACCAGCGTGGTCTGGCGCCCGATGTTCAGGAAATTGTCGACCGAGAGAAACCAGGGCGAAGACAGGCTGAACACGACCAGCAGGATCACGAAGGCGATGTACAGCATGTACGGCCGCTCGCCCCGCAGCAAATTCTGGAGAATCTTGCGGCGGCGATCAGATCGGGTCGACGAGGCGACCACGTTGGGAGCAGTCAGTTCGGTCATGCGGGAAGCTCTTGCAAGTGGCCCGGCCCGGAGGCCTGGTACATCTGGAGGAGATGATGCAGCTCTTCGGCATCATCGATCTCGCCACGCGACAGCGTACGAGCCACACGCCCGTTGACGATCACGGAGATGCGGTCGCAGAGCTCGATCAATTCGACGAGATCGGACGAGACGACCAGGACCCCGCTGCCGTCGCGGACGGCATTCCGGATCACGGCATAGATTTCCTCGCGTGCGCCCACGTCGACGCCGACCGTCGGTTCATCCAGGAGCAGCACGCGCGGCCGCGGATCATTCCATTTTCCGAACACGACCTTTTGCTGGTTGCCGCCGGAGAGCGTCCTGACCAGGCTGAACGCGCCCGGCGCTTTCACCGAAAGCCTGGCGACCGCGGTTTCCGCACGCCTGGCGGCGGCGCGTTGCTGCATCCAGCCCCAGCGCGAGAAATGGGGAATTCGCGGCAAGGTGACGTTTCGCTCGATCGAATGGTCCAGGACCAGACCCTGCACATGCCGGTCTTCCGGCACCAGCGCAATGCCCTGCTCGATCGCATCGGCAGGCCCTCTCGGCAGCCATCGCCGGCCCTCGATCTCGATTGCGCCGCTCTCGAGCGGCCGGAGGCCAAACACGGTCTCCAAAATCTCCGTGCGGCCGCTGCCGACCAATCCGGCGAGGCCGTGGATCTCGCCCTTCAGCACGGACAGATCGACGGCGCGAAGCCGGTCGTTGGATACGTCGGACAGCGACAGAACCGGCGACGGATCCAATTCACGCTTCGCGACAGGTTCGGTGCGCGGGCCCGTGGGTGCCGATCGATCGGTTCCGACGATCGCGTTCACCAGCCGCTTCATGTCGGTCTCGGCGGTGACAAACGTGCCTGCGTTAGCGCCATCGCGCAGCACCGTGACGCGCTGCGAGATCTCGAACACCTCATTGAGCCGATGGGTCACATAGATCACGCCGACTCCGCGGCGCGTCGCCTTCCCGATCGCATCGAACAGGATCCGGACCTCATCCGATGTCAGCGAGGAGGTCGGCTCGTCGAGGATCAGAAGCCGGACCTCGCCCATCAGCGCCTTGGCGATCTCCGTCATCTGGCGATAGGCGAAAGGCAGCGAGCCGACAGCCGCACTCGCATCCAGGGGAATGCCGAGCGCGTTCAGGAACGCCTCGGCCCTGGCCATCAGCGCGCGCTGCCGGACGAAGCCGAAACGCGCACGCGGCTCACGGCCGAGCAACAGATTGTCGGCAACGCTCAAGGATTCGACGAGGCTGAGATCCTGATAAACGACAGCGATCCCCGCCTCGCGCGACTTCGCCGGGCTGTCGAATTCCACCGGCCTGCCGGCGATCTCGATCGTGCCGCTGTCGAGGGCATGAACACCACTGAGAATCTTGATCAGGGTAGATTTTCCCGCGCCGTTCTCGCCCAGTAGCGCATGGACCTCGCCGGCGCGAACCTCGAGGTTGACGTCACGCAGCGCTCGCACGCCGCCGAAGCGCTTGTTGATGCCACTGACCATCACAAGCGAGGTCGACGACCGAGGTTCTGCTGCAACCGAACCGGACAGTTCCAAACTTTCCTCCCGTCGCCCCGCTAGACGCTGGTACGATGGTGACATATTGTTATTTTTGCAACTTATCCTGTTATAATTCTATCATCTCCGCCGACCTGTCAATGGCGGATCGCGTCGCGGGGCCGGATCTAACCCTGGCCCTATCTCGATTTGTGCGGTTGCGAACGTCAGTACAGACAGCCGGCCATGCCAGCGCGGATCTGTTCAACATCAGGAACGGACCAAGGCTTCACGACGCGCTCCCTTCGGTCCTGGCGGCAAGCACCCGATCATCCAATGGGGAGCGCGCTATCCCCAAGGCCTTGAAATCGGCCTCGCTCATGACGCTCTGCGTCCCGATGATGACCGCGATGGAGAGCCAACCCGACCGACGATGCGATCTGGATCCAGCCGGTGAGCAGCCCGCGCCGGTCCGGACGCGAGTGCTCCGCAACGTAGACGACGGCACCGCCATATTCGCCGCCGACCGCGAGGCCCTGGATCAATCGCAGCAAGACCAGCGAGATCCATGCAGCGTGACCCACGCTGGCATAGGTGGGCAGAAGCCGATCAGCGCCGTGCCGCATCCCATCATCACGATGGTGATGAGGAAGGTATATTTTCGACCGACCAGATCACCGATGCGACCGAACACCACGGCGCCAATTGGCCGGATCACGAAGCCGGCCGCAAGGGCGCCGAGCGACGCAAGCACGTCGGCGGTCGGGTTGTCCGGCGGAAACAACACCGAGCTCATGAACACGGCGAGCGAGCCGTAGATGAAGAAGTCGTACCACTCGAACACCGTGCCGAGGGTCGTGGCCATCAGTTCCGCTGACGAATTTTCGTTTCGACGTGCTCGGCGTCTCCCCTCTCTGAACTCGACCCATGATTGATTTTCGGATAGGCATCCTAGAATTCCGAAGATCTTCATTCGCCAAGGGCGCGTCGTGTATGCCAATCCGTCACTGACTGGAAAGCATACCCGGCGCGGGCAAGCATATCTTCGGACAGATGCGGACCGACGAGCTGCATGCTGAGAGGCAATCGGTCCGACGCGATGCCGTTCGGTAGCGTGATGGTCGGGCTGCCCGAGAAGTCGAATACCGCCGTGAAGCGCAGGATGCTGAGCAGCACGTTCGGATCGGCGCCGTATTCGCCCATCTTGGTCAGCGTTGGGATCGGCACGGGCATGGTGGGAATCAGGAGCAGGTCAATATCGCCGAACAGCGCCGCGAGGCTGCCGCAGAACTTCAACCGCTCATGATGGATCTGAGCGATCTCGACGCCGCTGATCGATCTGCCCTGCTCGATCAGCTGCGCCAGATCGGGACCGTATTCCGACTTCCGCGACGGATAGGTCTCGAGATGCGCCTCTGCGGTCTCGATGGAGCACATCGGAATCCACATGCTCACGAGCTTCTCGTAAGCTGGGAACTTGACCTCACGAATATCGGCGCCGAGGTCCGCAAGCGTACGCTCCGCTTCCAGCAAGGCGGCGACCACCTGCGGATCGATCCCGTCCTGCGTGTAGCTGCGGTCCACGCCAATCCGTAAGCCCCGCACGCCGTCACCGATCCCCGCCAGATAGTTCGGCACCGGCGCCTGAAGGGCGGTCGGATCATTGACGTCTGCACCCGCGATGACGCCGAGCATGGCCGCGGCATCGGCTGCGCTCCGGCACATCGGCCCGACGTGGTCGAGAGAGTCAGCCAGCGGGAAGACGCCGTGGCGGCTCACACGTCCCCAGGTGGGTTTGATCCCGGTCAGCCCGCACGTCGCCGACGGAAACCGGATCGAGCCGCCGGTGTCGCTGCCGATCGAGCCAAAGCAAAGTCCCGCCGAAGTGGCCACGCCCGATCCGCTTGAGGAGGAGCCGACCCAGTAATCGGTCCCCCAGGGATTGAGCGGCGCTTGGTCGTCGGGATGATGGCTCGTATAGGCGCCCTCGGTCATTTTTAGCTTGCCGAGCGTGACGGCGCCGGCGTGTTCGAGCCGGTCCACGATCGTCGCGTTGAAGGAGGGGACGAACCTAGCGTGGATCGTGGTACCTCCAGCGGTCGGCGCGAAAGTGGTGTAGCAGAGATCCTTCAATCCGATCGGCACGCCGTGCAGCGGCCCGCGCCAGATGCCCTTGGCAAGCTCGGCGTCACAGCGCTTCGCCTGCGCCATGGCCCGCTCGGCGAGGACGAGCGCGTAGCCGTGAAACTTTTGATCGAGCTTCGCGATCCGGCCCAGCATCACCTCGGTCACTTTCGAAGGTAGAAGCTCGCCGCGGCGGAACAGCTCGGAGATTTCGATGATCGACTTGTAGTGAATTGGATCTGCTGACATCTGACTGTCCTGCTGTTGTCGGAAACGGCTTCGCCCACCGGCACCGCAGACGGCCCGGTTTCGTGACTGCCCTACTCAGGGAGCGCCTAGAACTGCACGCCGCGCGTGAGGGCACCGTCGACCACGAGGTTGGTCCCCGTGATGAAACTCGCTGCCTTGCTGGCAAGGAACACCGCACCGTTCGCCATTTCCTGCGGCGTGCCCATGCGGCCGGTCGGATTCAGCGCCAGCGCGGTCTTGTAAAGCTCGGGATTGCCGTCCTTGATTTGATTCCAGACACCGCCCTCGAAATAGGTGTTGCCCGGCGACACCGAATTGGCGCGGATGCCTTTGCTGGCAAGCTGGAAGGCGAGACCTTGCGTATAGTGGATGATGGCGGCCTTGAACGTGCCGTAGGGGCCGCTCGCGAAGTCAACCTCCCGCCCTGAAACGCTGGAGATGGTCACGATCGCCGCAGCCTTGCTCTTCTCGAGATACGGCATCGCCGCATTGACCAGCCGCACGGTGCCCATCATGTCGGTGGAGAATTCCTTCTCCCAGCTCTCCTCGTCCTGTCCGATCGACAGCGCACTGACATTGGCGACCACAACGTCGATGCCGCCAAGCTTCGAGGCCATGTCCTCGACCCAGGCCTTGAGCGCCGGGCCGTTGGAGACATCGACCGAACGACCAAAGGCAGCGACGCCCTTCGCCTTGATCGCGGCGACTGCGCTGTCGACGTCGGCCTGGTTGCGCGCGCAGATGCCGACATCCGCGCCTTCCGCCGCGAATGTGTCGGCGATCGCCCTGCCGATCCCCTTGGTGCTGCCGGTGACGAGAACCTTTGCTCCCTTGAGTCCCAGATCCATGTCCATTCCCTCCCTATTGACGACTTGAAAACATGCCATGCGGCCGTTCAGAGCAGGAGCTGCTCGCGGACATTGTCCTCGTTAACCTCGCCACCCGCCAGCGACTGCG
This sequence comes from Bradyrhizobium sp. MOS001, assembly GCF_004634465.1. NCBI lineage: Bacteria > Pseudomonadati > Pseudomonadota > Alphaproteobacteria > Hyphomicrobiales > Nitrobacteraceae > Bradyrhizobium > Bradyrhizobium sp. MOS001. The sequence continues at coordinate 304,646 of NZ_SPVJ01000005.1, read as the reverse complement.
CGATCTTGCCCTTCTCCATGATGTAACAACGCTCGGCGATTGCCAGGATCGTGTCGAGGTTTTGCTCGACGAAGATGATGGTGGTCCCGAGCTCGTTCCGGAACGATCTCAGCGCCTCGCAGATGTGCTGGACGATCGAGGGCTGGATACCCTCGGACGGCTCGTCCAGGATCATCAAGGACGGATTGCCGATCAGCGCGCGGCCTATGGCGAGCTGTTGCTGCTCGCCGCCCGACATCGTGCCTGCGGCCTGCCGCCGGCGTTCCTTCAGTCGCGGAAAATACTCATAGACGAGTTCAGGCAGCTTCTTGCCGCCGGGACCGCCGATCAACTCCCCGACCTGCAGGTTTTCCTCGACGGTCATCTGCGGAAAGACATCGCGTCCCTGTGGGATGTAGCCGAAGCCCGCCCTCGCCCGCGCGTCGGCTTCGAGCTTTGTTACGTCCTGCTCCATGAAGCTGATCGTGCCACGCCAGGTTTGCAGCAAACCGATCAGGCACCGCATCAGAGTCGACTTGCCGACACCGTTACGGCCGATCACGCCGACAATCTCGCCGCGGGAGACCGACATGGTGACGCCCTGCAGAATCGGCGTCGCACCGTATCCCGCCCATAATTCCGATACGTCCAGAATCCGGTCAGTGGGCTTGGGTTCAGTGAGCATGCGTCTTACCGAGATAAATTTCCGCGACTTTCGCGTCCTGCAAAATGCTTTCGAGATCGCCGCGTGCGAAAATCTTGCCGAGATGCAGCACCGTGACGCGCTGGGCGACCTGGCGCACGAAGGCCATGTCATGCTCGACGACAAGGACCGTCATGCCCTCTGCATTGAACGACTTGATCAGCTCGCCGGTCTTGAAGGTTTCCTCCGGCGACATGCCGGCAGTCGGCTCGTCCAGCAGCAGGAGCTGCGGCTTCAGCGCCAGCGCCATCCCGATCTCGAGCCATTGCTGCTGGCCATGCGACAGCGCACCCGCGAGCTTATCGCTGTCCGGCCCCAGGTTGAGCAGAGTCAGCAGGCGATCCTCCTCGGCGATGCGTTCCGCGCCGGACAGTCGTGCCTGGAGCGCAGTCTGGATGTTTTGCCGAACCGGCAGCTCCTTGAACACGCTCGGAGCCTGCATCTTGATGCTCATGCCTCGCTGTACGCGTGCGTAGGGACGCTCCTTGGTGATGTCGACGGTATCGAACAGGATGCTGCCCTGGCTCGGCGGGTAGAGACCCACGATCAGCTTGAACAATGTGCTCTTGCCGGCGCCATTGGGTCCGATCAGGCAGTGGACCTCGCCGGCGTTGACCGTGAGGTCGACGTCGGCGACTGCGGTCAATCCGCCAAAACGCTTGGATACGCCTTTGACTTCGACCAGCGCCATGATCAGGTCTCTTCCGACTGCAAGCGACCAGCCTCCGCCATGACGCGGCTATCATCGCGCCGCCGACGCCCGCTCCACCAGTCGCCAGCAAGCTTGCCGATGCCGAGCACAAAACCCTGCGGCGCCAGCATCACCGTGGCGAGCAGCAGCGCCCCCATCAGCACGAGTGCTGCCTGCTGGCTGTAGACCGTGATGGTCTGAAAGCCGAACAGCAGCAGGAACGATCCGACCAGAGTTGCGGTCAGATCGCTCCGTCCGGAGAAAGCCACCCATACGATGGGCATCGCCGCCGCAGGCAGGCCGATGCTGGACGGCGTGATGAATTGGCCCCAGGACGTATACAGCGCACCACTCAGCCCTGCGAGGCCGCTGCCGATCACGAAGGTCAGGAGCTGGTATTTCCGGACGTCATAACCCAGCATCTCGGCGCGCTGAGGGTTCTCGCGCGTCGCCACGATGACGTTGCCGATGCCCGAATTCACCAGCATGCGCAACGCGAGATAGACGATCACGATCAGCGCAATCATGACGTAGTAAAGCGCCGATCCCTCGATATAGAAGTCGCCGACGACGAGCGGGTCCATGCCCTTCATGCCGTTGAAGCCATTCAGCCGCGCCGGGCCGATGTGCCATTCCGGCCCCGCCGTCTGGCCGAGGAAGAAGGCAAGCACCAGCGTCGCAGACAGCGTCACGATCCCGAAGAAGATGCCGTTGATGCCCCCCCAGATCATGAAATAGCCGAGGATGCCGGCCGCCACCATCGCAAGGACAACGGACAGCGCAAGCGCGGCGATCGTTGCGGTGCCGCCGCCCATGTTAATCGCGAGCACGCCATAACCGTAACCGGCGATGCCGAAGAACAAGGTCTGGCCGAACGACAGCATCCCGCCATAGCCCCACATCAGGCAGAGGCCGAGCGCCATGAATATCCAGATCAGGAAATAGGCGAAATTCCCCACATCATAGGAGTCGGCGAACAGCGGATATGTCAGTGCGCCCGCGAGCACTGCAAGGAAGCAGGACCAGAAGATCTTGCCACGTCCGAGCGTCTGCGGACCTTCCAGCAGCTTGAACATCACAAATTCCCTTTAGCGCCCACGACGAACCAGAACGCTGGAGAGCCCCTCGGGCAACACCCGAATGATCAAAATAACGGCGACCAGCATGCCAATCTGTCCGATGATCTGGCCGTAGCTCGCGTTCAGCGCCATCCGGATTATCGCCAAGAACACAGCGGCCGGCGCTGTTCCGAGCAGCACGTTTGCCCCTCCAATGACGACCGTAACGAAGCTTTCGACCACGAAGGTCGCCCCCATGGTCGGTATCAGCGTCATCGTTGGCGCGTAGAGCGCCCCGCAAAGTCCGGCAAGGCCGGTGCCGATCCCGAAACTGATCGAATAGATTCGGCCCGTTCGCGCGCCCAGCGCCTTCGCCATCGCCGCATTCTGCATCGTCGCCCGGGCGATCACACCAAAGCGCGTCTTCATGAAAACGATGTAGAGACCGCCCAGCACCGCCACCGCGCAACCGAACAGAACCAGACGATAGGTCGAAAACGTATAGCCGCCGATTGCGAAGCTTCCTTCCGGCGTTCCGATGCCCCGCACGGCTGAACCGACAATCAGGAGCATCGATTGCGTCACGATGAGGCTGAGCCCCCAAGTGGCGAGCAGAGAATCCAGCGGCCGCTTGTAGAAGCGCCGCACGATCAGGAACTCGACGGCGACACCGATGAGCCCCGCCGTCAGCGCGGCCAGGATCTGGGCAATCGCGAGCGGAACGCCCAGATTCACCAGGCCGACGGTGACATAGGCGCCGCACATGATGAACTCGCCATGCGCCATGTTGATGACGCCCATCATGCCGAACACGATGGCGAGACCTGCGGCCGAGAGAATGAGGAACGCGAACACGTCGGCGAACTGATAGAATACCGAGAATACTTCAGCCGACATCTTGGTCCCTTTGTCGATCCCGGCGCCGCATCGTTGCGGCGCCGGCCTTTTCAAAGAACGCAACTCTCAATACGAGCAAAATCCGTGCCGGTCGGGCGTCACGATTTCTTCGGGAGATGGCTCGGCGTGTATTGGTCCTTGTCGTTCTTCTTGGTGAGATCGCAACCGATTTCGCCAAGCCAGTACGGCTGGATCGTCCCATAGTCCTTCTCGACCTTCACCTCATGCTTCGGCCCGACCGAGATCAGGCGCATGCGGTGCGAGGTGTGCTGGCTCTTCGGATCGATGCACACCTTGCCTTCGGGAGCGTCGATGCATGCATCGCCGGTCGCGATGACCTTGCGCATGTCGTCGAGCTTGATCGACTTCGCCTTCTCGACCAGCGCCTTGTACATGTAGAGCGCATTATAGGCATTGTAGCCCATGTCGTTGATGTAGAGCTCGTCAGGGAATTTCACGTGCCAGCGCTTCTTGAACTCGGTAGCCTCCGGCGTGTCGATCTCCTCGAACCAATTCGCAGTCGCATGCATGTTGTTAAGCGCCGGCGGCTTGAACCGCTTGTGCTCGAAGCCGAGCATGACCTTGATCGACGATCCCATCGGCAGATTGAGGTTGGCCGCAGCCGCCTGCTCGAAGAACGAATCCTGGGCAGCGCCGACATTGATCGTAAGCAGCCAATCCGGCTTCGCTTTCTGAATGTTCTGGATCGTCTGCGCGAACTGCGACACGCCGAGGGGAATGAACTCCTCACCGACGACCTCGCCGCCGAGATCCTTCATGATCTTGCGGTTCCACTCCGCCGAGATCTGACCGAAATTGTAGTCGGCCGCGATGACATAGACCTTCTTGCCGAACTTCTCGACCATCCACGGGATCAGCGTCGAGAATTGCTGCTCGGGCACCGCGCCCATGCTGATCATGCTGGCGTCGCAGACGCCGCCTTCATACTGGTTGGTGTAGAAATAAGGCGTCGAGGTGCGGTCGACGATGGGACGCAGCGCCTCGCGCGAGGCCGATGTGATGCCGCCGATCAGCACGTCGACCTTGTCGCGATTGAGCAGACGTCGGCCGAATTCCTGATAACGGGCGTTGTCGCCCTGCGGATCGAGATGGATCAGCTCGATCTGCCGCCCCAGGATGCCGCCGCTCTTGTTGATCTCTTCGACGGCCAGCTGCGAGCCGTGCAGCTTCGGCATGCCCATGAAGGCGAGATCGCCCGACACGTCCTCGAGCAGACCCACCTTCAACGGTGGTTCCGCGGCCCGAGCAACGGTCATTGCCGCTGCGGTACCGAGCATGGCGCCGAGCAAAACCATCCCTAACTTGCGTCCCGAACTCATCGTGATATCCCCTGTTTCTGAAAGCGGCTGAATGTCATGGCTTGAGGTAATTCTTCAGGATCGATGCGCCCATCGTGTATTTTGGGTCGACCATGTTGCCGAGGCGCATGCGGCCGGCCTGGCTGAGCAGCATGTAGGCGTCGATCTCGTCGAAGCCGTAATCGGCCGCCATCCACCGCACGAGTTCGCGATAGGCGATACGGGCCGCGTCTTCGAGCGGGCGGGCGCTGCCGATCGTCATGATGAAGTCCTTTGTCTCGAGCCGCGGCCAGGCGAAGCTCCAGTTCTTGATCAGGTCGACCTGCAACGTGACGGTCGCGCGCTGCTCCAGCGCCACGCCGGAGAGTTCGCCGTCGCCTTGCGTCGCGTGACAGTCGCCGACGTAGAGCATCCCGCCGTCGGTATGCACCGGGAAATAGATGATCGCGCCGGGGGCGACGTCGGGCAGATCCATGTTGCCGCCGTGGTAATCCGGCTGCAGCGAGGAGATCGCCTCGATCTCCGGCGAGACGCCAATGGTACCGATGAACGGCTCGTAGGGCAGCGTAATCTTGTCGTTCCAGCGCACGCCGTTCCTGTCGACATGCAGCTTCTTCACGCGTTCCGGCAATGGCGGATTGAGCAGTGCCGTCGAGCTTGTCCCGACGAGTCCGCCGAACTCAGGAATAATGCAGGTCGTGCCGGCCGGCTGCTCGCCGCGGGTCTCGACGTCGCGGATGTAGATCGCGACGCAATCGCCCTTCTTGGCGCCCTTAACCGCGATCGGCCCGCATTGCGGGTTCAGATAGGGAAAGTTCAGTTTGGCGGTGGGGCTGTCGCTCTCGCTGGTGAGCACACCGCCGAACGCATCCTCCGTCTCGACAACCACCACCTCGCCGGGGTCGATCGACAGGGTCGGCTTTGCATAGGGACCGTAGACGTAGTGGAAGCCGCCCTGCTCTTCGATCGTCAGGCTATGCGTCGCCCCGGTCGCGCCTTTGGCGACCGCACGCCTGGCCATGATGGAATTCTTCAACCAGTCTTCTGCGGGCATATGATCGGCTCCTCAACTCAGATCCCGGGATGACGCTTGTGCCAGTCGGTAACGCGCTGGAACGCATCGCCCGCGCGAACGAGGGCGGCCTCATCGAAATGACGACCGACGAACTGGAAGCCAACCGGACCGCCATTCGCGGCGAAGCCGCCGGGTAGCGTCACGGTCGGGCTTCCCGTCATGTCGAACGGGCATGTGAAGCGAAGCAAGCCTGCGATCAGCGATGCGTCCTCGCCGAGCGACGCCATCTTGGCGAGCGTGGGCGCGGCGAATGCCTGGGCCGGCACTGCGAGGAGATCGACCGATTCGAACAGAAGGCGGACGGCGCCACGAAACGCTTCGCGCCGGAGCACGATCTTCTGATAGTCCATGCCGGACTGCTGCCGACCGAGATCGAGCAGACCAGCGAGTGCCGGGCCGTACTCGTCCTTGCGCGCGGGATAAGTGTCCTCGTGCGCGACGGCGACCTCGATGCCGCAGAGCGGGAACCAGTCGTCGATGACCGCCTTGGGATCGGGGAACGTGATCTCCTTGATCTTCGCACCGAGATCGGCCGCTACACGCAGACCCTCGGTCAACACCTTGGCCGCATCGCCATCGGTGCCTTCGCTGGTCCAGCGCCGGTCGACGCCGATCGTCACGCCGCGAAGGTCGCCGGACAGACTGGCGAGATAGTCAGGCACGGGCAGCGGAACCGACGTCGTGTCCTTGGGGTCCTGACCCGCGATCACGCCGAGGATGGCGCCGCAATCGACCGCGCTCCTTGCCATCGGGCCGATATGATCCAGCGTCGCCGCAAGTTCGAATGCGCCGTAGCGGCTGACGCGTCCCCAGGTCGGCTTGAGCCCGGTGACGCCGTTGGCTGCGGACGGAAAGCGGATCGATCCGCCCGTATCGGTGCCGAGCGAGCCGAAGCAGAGGCCCGCAGCGGTGGCGACGCCGGAGCCGCTCGAGGATGCGCCCGGCCAGAGATCCGCGTTCCACGGGTTCTTCGGCGGGTCGATCTTCGGGTGATGATCGGCGTAGGCGCCCTCGGTTTGCTGCAGCTTGCCGAGGATGATGGCGCCGGCATCCTTCAACCGCGCGACCACCGTTGCGTCCTCGGCGGGACGGAAATCGCGATGAAGGGTCATGCCATGGGCCGCCGGCGCGCCCTTGGCCCAGCAGAGATCCTTGACCGCCACTGGCACACCATGCAGCGGCCCCTTGATCTTGCCGGAAGCGATCTCCTTCTCGGCCGTGGCAGCGTCCGCGAGCGCCGAGTCAGCCATCACGTAAGCGAAACTCTTGAGCTTGCCGTCGAGCTTCTCGATCCGCCCGAGCATCGCTTTGGTCGCTTCGACCGGCGACAGCTCCTTCGCCTGGATCTTCCGCCCGACGTCGACGAGTCCGAGATAGTGGAGATCTGTTGCCGCCATCGTTCTTCATCCTCACACTCGATGTGACGCGCGGTCGTCTCCGCGCACGCGTCACCGTTCTGGCGACGCGGACGCATCGCCAGCTTCCTTGGCGGCAAACGAAAAAAGCCACCCGTCCCTCCCGAATGAGGCGACGAATGGCTCAAATGCCGCGGCTATGATCTGTCGCTTAGGGGCCGCAATCGAACGAAGCACTTAGTGCAAGGAGCTGGACGTCATCGGCCAGATCGGCGCACGCGAGGTTCGACAGGTAGCCCTGTAGGAGAAAAGTCTAAGTAACTGCCCATCGCATTGTCAACGATGCTCTCTGCCTAAATTTCGATAGTGCTGCGCAGCAAAACGGCAAGCCACTTGCACTGTCATCGCCGATGATGATTTCATCTTCGCGTTGCACTACCGAAAGTCGTCAATGACAAAACCGTCTGTTCCCGTTGGCATCATCTGCTCGCAGTCCGGGCCATATCAGGCCATGGGCCGCGAGATCCTCAAGAGCGCGATGATGGCGGTCGACGAGATCAACAACCAGACGGAGTTCGGCTTCTCGATTGCCCCTCATATCCGCGATCCTCGCGGCATCATCTCCGAATACCATACGGTCTGCGACGATCTCATTCGCAATGTCGGCGTCGAGCACATCATCGGCTGCTACACGTCAGCGTCGCGCAAACAAGTTCTTCCGATCGTGGAGCGCACCGATCGCCTGCTCTGGTATCCAGCGCGCTACGAGGGCTTCGAGTGCTCCGACAACGTCATTTATGTCGGCGCCTCGCCCAATCACAACGTCCTGCCGCTCGTCCGGTACGTGCTCGACAATCTGTCACGGGAGATCTTCTGCGTCGGCTCCAATTACGTTTGGACATGGGAGACCAATCGCGTCACCCGGGAGTTGGTCAGCGCGGCAGACGGCCACATCCTGGCCGAACGGCTGCTCGAACTCGGCGAAAGCGCCGTTGGGCACATCGTCGACGAGATCGTCCGCCGCAAGCCGCCGATCGTCTTCAACACGTTGGTCGGAAGCTCGAGCTACGATTTCATTCGCGCCTTCCACGCCGGCACCAAGGCCGCCGGGCTTGAGATTCCGATGCTGAGCTGCAGCCTGTGTGAACCGGAACTGTCGATCGTCGGACCGGCGTCGGCCGGCTGCATCACGTCATCGGCCTATTTCGAGAGCATCCGCCTGCCGGAGAACCGCGCATTCGTTGCACGCTGGAAGGCGCGCTATGGCGACGACAGCAGCCCCTCGGTCGACGGGCAGTCCGCCTATGTCGCCGTCTATCTGCTAGCGCGCGCGTTGCAGCGCGCTGGCACATCGAGTATCGCCGAGGTGCGGCGCGCCGCGGCCGGCCATCGCTACAATTCGCCGCAAGGACCGGTCTGGATCGACGGCGGCAACAATCATTGCGTCCTTACACCGCGGCTTGCCGTTTCCAATCCGCGAGGACAGTTTGATATCTTCTGGGAAGCCGACGCGCCTGTTAAGCCTGATCCTTACCTGACGCAGCTCGACGTTGCCGTCAGCCCTTCGAGGGAGACCTCGGCGGGCGGCGCATTGCCGAATGCGCCGCATTTGCGGGTTGTAAAATGAGCAGACCGTCTTCATTTTCGCTGCGCGGGCGTAAGGCAATCGTCGCCATCAAGGACGAACGCGACGCAACCATCGTGCGACGCCAGTTCGAGCGTCTTGGGGTCGACAGCATCGCGTGGGAGCCGACAGAGGCGATCGACTTCGCGCCGGATCTGGCGTTGATCGATGACGAGTTCCTGCCTTTGACGCAACCGGCACGACGCGCGTTCCTGGGACGCTGCCCGGTCATCGCCCTGCTCGGCACCGAAACGCCAAGCCGGCTGAAGCTAGTGTTCGAGCTCGATCCGGCCTCGTTCCTGGTCAAGCCGTTGCGCTCGGCCGGCATCTACGCGGCGCTCGTCATGGCAATCGAGCGAAGCGAACGCACTAGCGAATTGAAGCAGCAGGTGCTCAAGCTCGAGCAGCGTCTTCGGTCGCGTCGCGTCGTGCTCGCCGCCGTTCTCCAGGTGATGCACTCGCACGCGCTCGCAGAACCAGCCGCCTTTGCGCTGATCCGCAAAGCCGCCATGGAACAACGCAAGACGATCGAAGAGCTTTCGGCGGAGATTACCGCCAAGGGCATGCTCCCGCGCGCAACCGGCTAACTCACTTCTTTACGTGTGCATTCCTCACCGCCTCCGCAAAACCGCGTATCGTCGGACGACCAACGCAATCGCATGGGGATCGCGCGCGGCGCCGGCTAAGAAACTGCTGGCGAGAAAATGATGTCAGCGCCTTTGTCGCCCGTAAGGCGGCGCAATCCCTCCTTGAGATCTTCATTGTTGTAGTTCAGGCCAAGCTCGGCGTCGTGGGCGTTAGCAAACTCGAGCTTTCATCCGTTCTCCCGCGAGATCATGGAAGGCGGATATCGCGCAGCGTTCTCGCTCTACGCCGAACAAGCGGAGAAGAACCCCAAGTTTCGCAAGATCTACGCCGAATGGCTCAACTTTCGCGAGGACATCGTCACCGGGTTCAGAGTTGCGGAGGCGAGCTTTGAGTCCAGTCTCTACAGTCTGTACAAGACCTGAGCGGAGTCTAGTGCCCTGCCCCGACCGGGGCGGCGTCAGGGAGAGCCTGTTTCGGCCGATGGCAGACTGATGATCCGCGGCGCGCCGACCTCGCGAGGCAATGGCGCGCCGAGCACAAGTGAGAGCCGATACGAGGCGTCGGTGAGCCGGGACGCCAGCGCCTGGAGGTCGGCCTGACGGATGCGTTCGATTGGGCCGCTCACGGTCATGGCGCCCACCAGCGCTCCGTCGTGGCCGAAAACGGCGGTGGAGAGGGAGGCCGTCACAGCGTCGTAGATTCCGGAACTGACGAAGACCTGCACGCCGCCATCCGTGCGGTCTGCCCAGCGCGCCGTCCGCAGCACTTGTCCCGTCGAGGTCAAATCGAGTGGCGCGAGATTTGTGGGCCGCGCGACGTCGCGCACGAGCTGCGGCGAATCCACCCGAAACAGACAGAGCCGGCTATCGCGTTCACGCACGTGGAACGCACTGCTCTCCAACGTCTCCTGGCTTAGCCGCTGAAGGACCGGCAGCACATGCTGTTCGAGATTGAAATTGGCCCGATAGGTGGTGCCGAGTTGGAATGTCTTTGCGCCGAGCGCGTAGCGGCCGTCGCTGAGGCGGACGACGTAGCCGGCTTCATCCAGCGACACCAGCGAGCGCATCACGGTCGGTTTCGCCAAGCCCGTGATCTTGGCGATGTCGGCCAGGCTGCGCGACCCGGCTCCAGCGAAGGTATCCAGGATCGCCAACGCCCGTTGCACGGCGGCGACCCCTTGCGTCTTGGGCATCGAAAATCCCTGTCCTGCCGATTTTCGGTTGACCTCGGCTCGTCACCGTTACACTATGCGTAACGCCGTTCCATTTTCAATGGGGTTGATATGGCCGTAGGGTTCAGGATCCTTTCCCGCAAGCGTGTTGTCGCAGGCGAATGGGTCGAACGGGCTCGCGCCCTTCCGGTCGCCAACATCAGCGATGTGATGTCGCGCATGGCCGCGGGCGGCGCCACGCTCCGGCCGATGCATGCGGCTGGCGGCATGGCCGGTCCCGCTTTGACCGTGAAGACGCGCCCCGGCGACAATCTGATGGTCCACAAAGCGCTCGACATCGCGGTTGCCGGCGACGTCATCGTGGTCGATGCGGGCGGCGACCTCAGCAACGCAATCTTCGGCGAGATGATGCTCGCGCAGGCCGCCCGGCGCGGCGTCGCCGGCATCGTTATCCATGGCGCGATCCGCGATGCCGCTGCGATCCGGGCAAACCCCCTTCCCGTTTTCGCGGCGGGTGTCACCCATCGCGGTCCGTACAAGGACGGTCCGGGCGAGATCAACGGACCGATCGCGATCGGCGGCTTGGTCATCCAGTCCGGCGATTTGGTGCTGGGCGACGACAACGGCGTGCTAGCCGTCGCCATCGACGATTGCCGAGCGGTGATCGAGGCAGCCGAAGCCAAGCAGTCTGCCGAGACGAAGCAAATGGCGGCGATCGAAGCCGGTACGCTCGATCGTAGCTGGGTCGACGCCTCCCTCCGACGTCTCGGCTGCGAGATGCCAGAGGTCTAGCGATGGCCGGGCGTACGATCTCCGAGAAGATCCTCGCTCGAAAATCCGGGCAGGATGCGCACGCCGGGGACCTCGTGGTCTGCGAGGTCGATTGCGCGCTCGGCACCGACGGTTCGGTCCCGATGGCGCTCGACTATTTCAAGGCGATGGGCGGAGAGAACGTGCGCGATGCCGCCCGATTGGTCTTTGCGCTCGACCATTACGTGCCGCCGACAAGCCCGCAGACGATCGAGCTGCACCGCGTGATGCGGGACTTCGCCAGGCGGTTCAGCGTCACGCTGCATGAAGCCGGTGAAGGAATCGGTCACCAGCTCATCGTGGAGACGGGCCGCGCTCTGCCGGGTGGTCTGGTCGTCGGAGCCGACAGCCATGCCGTGACATACGGGGCACTGAATTGCTTTGCGACCGGGATCGGCTCGTCCGATCTTGCCGCGGTCATGCTGTGTGGCCGGATCTGGCTGCGCGTGCCGGATTCGATCCGCGTCGTCCTGACCGGACAACTGCCGAGCGGCGTCTATGCGAAGGATATCGCACTGGCCCTCGCGGGCATGCTCGGCGCTGACGGTGCCGCCTATCAGGCACTCGAATTCGCAGGACCGGGTGTCGCCACCCTCGCGCTGGAGGACCGCCTCGTCCTGAGCAATCTTGCGGTCGAGATGGGCGCGAAGACCGGCATCTTCCCGGTCGATGCTGAAACCGTCGCCTATCTGCAGGGCCGCACCGGCCAGGCTTTCGAACCGGTCGCAGCGGATCCGGATGCGCACTACAGCCGGACCGTGGAGATCGCGCTCGACGCCCTCACGCCGCGGATCGCGTTGCCGCATCTGGTGGATCAGGTCGTGGCGCTCGAGGATGCGGCCGGCACGCCGGTACAGATGGTCTATCTCGGCACCTGCACCGGCGGCAGGTTACGCGACTTCCATCAAGCCCTCGCCGTGCTCGAGGCGGGTGGAGGCGTCGCGCCCGGCGTGCAGCTCGTGGTCACGCCGGCATCGCGCGAGGTCCGCGACGCCATGGCGGCCGATGGCACGCTCGACGCCCTGGTCGGCTTCGGCGCAACCGTGGTCGAGCCGGGCTGCGGCTCCTGCTGCGGGACCTGCGGGGTGATCCCCGGAGACGGGGTTTCGGTGATCTCGACCGCCAACCGCAACTTCAAGGGCCGCATGGGCAACGCCAAGGCATCGATCTACCTCGCCTCCCCGGCCGCTTGCGCAGCCGCCGCGACCCGCGGTGTCGTGACCGATCCTCGCGAGGTGTCACGATGACAGCCCTGCGAGGACGCGCGCGACTTGTCGGCGACGACGTCAACACCGACTCCATCATCAGCTCGACCCGCAAGCGGGAGAGCCTCGACCCCGCCGTTCTCAGGCAATTCCTGTTCGAGCATGTCGATCCGACCTTTGCAGCTTCTGTGCAAACCGGAGACATCCTGGTGGCGGGCAAGAATTTCGGTTGCGGCTCGGCGATGGAGGTTGCCGTCACAACCGTGCTCGGGGCCGGCATTCCGGCGGTGCTGGCGCGAAGCTTCTCGCGCACCTACTACCGCAACGCGATCAACAACGGCCTGCTGCCGCTTGTCTGCGAAACCGGCGGAATTCGTGAGGGCGACATCCTGATCTCCGACGGCACCGGCGCGATCCGCAACGAACGCAGCGGTGAGACCCTCAGCCCGGAGCCGCTGCCGCCGATCATGCTGGCGATCCTGCGCGCGGGCGGCCTCGTTCCCTACATGCGTCAAAACGGTGACTTCAAGCTATGACGACCACAGACACTCCGAGCGCCATTGCCTCGACGGGATACCGTCTTCGGCTTCCCGGTCCAACCGAAGTGCCCGAGCGGGTGCGGCAGGCGATGGCTCGGGTGGTGGTCAACCATCGCGGACCCGAATGCCGGACTGCAATCGGCGAGGCGGAGGAGATGATCCGCCCGATTTTAGGCACGACGAACCGCATCCTGTTCTTTGCGAGCTCCGGAACCGGCGTTATGGAGGCTGCGCTCGTCAACGTGGCCGGACCGGGCCATCGGATCCTCGTAGTCGAGCATGGTCAGTTCGGTGAGCGTTTCACCACGATCGCCAAGGCCATGAACATCACCGTCGACACGGTCGCGATCGAATGGGGCCAGGCGATCGATGTCGCCGCGGTGGAGGCTCGGTTGCGCGAGCACCCCTATCGCGCCGTCGTCGTCGTGCACAATGAGAGCTCGACCGGGATCGTGGCCGATCTCGCGGCGCTTGGCGCACTCGTGCGCGACCGGCCAACGCTGCTCATCGCAGATTCCGTCAGCGGTCTCGGCGGCATCGCGATGCGGCAGAACGAATGGGGCGTCGACATCGTCGTCTCGGCCTCGCAAAAGGCCTTGATGTGCCCGCCCGGCCTCGCACTTGCCAGCGTCAGCGCCAAGGCGTGGCGCGTGATCGGGCAGGACGAGCAGCGATCGGCCTTCTATTGGGATTTCCGTCGCGCGCTGAAATCCGCGGAGCAGAACGAGACCGCGTTCACGGCACCGGTGAGCCTCATCTATGGCCTGCGTGAGGCCTTGACGATGATGCACGAGGAAGGCTTCGCCAACGTGCTCGCGCGCCACAAGAAGCTCTCCGCCGCGTTGCGCGCCGGCGGCGCGGCGCTCGGACTCGCAGATTTTTGCCGCGATGAGCCACGCTCGAACACGGTCGTGGTTTTCAAAGTCCCCGACGGGCTCGAAGGCGGAGCCATCGTGCGGCAGCTCTACCAGGATCACCGCACGGTGATCGCAGGCGCCCGCAACCGTCTCTCCGGCCGTGTCATCCGGTTTGGCACGATGGGTGCTTTGAGCGCGGGGACCATTCTGACCGACCTTCTGCATCTCGAAGACGCACTCACGAAGTTCGGCCTGCCGATCGAACCCGGCGCCGGGCTCAAGGCGGCCACCGAGTACCTCGCCGCAACCGCATGAGCAATCGCTGAACCCACGAGGGCGAACCACGATGAGATCTCCTGCCTCCATCCTCGCCCGAGTCGTGACGCTCGCGGCATCGCTGTTCGCGGCCGGGCTGGCCTCGGCCCAGCAGAGCGTCGTGCTCTATTCGGCCAACGACGACACCGTGAACAAGCTTGTAGCCGAAGGCTTCGCCAAGGCGACCGGAATCAAGGTCGACGTGGTCTCGACCGGATCAGGTGTGCTGGTGCGCCGCGTCGCGTCCGAGGCCGCCAATCCGCAGGGCGACGTGATCTGGGGCGTCAGTGCGACGCTGCTGCGGCTGGCGAGCCCGCACCTTCAGGCTTACGCGGCGAAGGGCCGCGAAGCCGTGCCGGCGCAATTTCGGGATCCAAACGACCTTTGGCTGGGCACCAACATCCAGGTCGTTGTGATCGGCCAGAACACCAAGGCGATCGACAAGGCCAGCGGGCCCAAAGCCTGGGCAGACCTCCTCGATCCGAAATGGAAAGGCAAGCTCGCCTTTACCGACCCTGCCAATTCCGGATTCTCGTATGCGGCCGCGACCACGCTTCTCTCGCTGTGGGGCGCGGACGACGCAGCCTGGACCAAGATGGACGGGCTGCTTGCGAATGCGAAGGTGCTCAACCGCTCGACCCAGGTCTTCGACGGGATCGGCAGCGGCGAATATCCGCTTGGCATCACGCTCGAATATGCCGGCTTCCTGTGGGCCCATAACGGTGCGCCGGTCAGCGTTGCCTATCCGGCCGAGGGCACCTATGCGGGCGTCGAAGGCGCGGCCATCCTGAAAGGCGGACCGAACCCCGAGCCTGCCAAACGGCTGGTCGACTATCTGGCCAGCAAGGAAGTCCAGGAGATGTTGCTGAAGGCGACGTTCCGGCGCCCTGCCCGTCAGGATATCGAGCTCGAGGCAGTCGCACCGGGGATGCTGCCGTTCTCGGCGGTCAAGGTGCTGCCCTATGACGACACCAAATGGGAAGCGGCCCGTCGCGACACCCTCGCGCGGCTGAAGACCACGATCCAGAACACGCGCTGATCCGATGACCGCGATCCGGATTGAAAACCTGACCCGCACCTTCGGCGCGGTGCGGGCCGTGGACGACATCTCGCTCGACATCAAGCATGGCGAGCTGTTCACGCTGCTTGGGCCGTCAGGCTGCGGGAAGACGACGTTGCTGCGCATGATCGCAGGCTTCGTCGACGTCGAATCCGGCTCCATTTGCTTCGACGGCCGGCGCATCGATACTCTGCCCGCGCATCGCCGCGACACCGGCATGGTGTTTCAGAACTACGCGATCTTCCCGAACCACACCGTCGCCGAAAACGTGGCCTACGGGCTGAAGGCCAGGAAGGTTCCGGCTGCCGAGATCGCATCGCGCGTCGACAAGGCGCTCGAGCGGGTGCGCCTTGCAGGTTACGGTCCGCGGTCACCACACCAGCTCTCCGGCGGTCAGCTGCAACGCGTGGCAATCGCCCGCGCACTCGTGATCGAGCCCGCCGTGCTCCTGTTCGACGAGCCGCTGTCCAACCTCGACGCGCAGTTGCGCACCGAAATGCGGATCGAGGTCCGACAGCTGCAGCAGGCGCTCGGCCTGACTGCGATCTACGTGACGCATGATCAGGAGGAGGCACTCGCCATCTCCGACCGCATCGCCGTCTTGCGTCACGGCAAAATCGAGCAAGTTGACACGCCGGAGCGCATCTATCGGATGCCGCAGACTGCCTTCGTCGCCGAATTCCTCGGCTCGACCAATATGGTGCCGGGCATCGCGGGAGCTTTCGACGGCCGTAACACTCCTGTCGCAGCAGCCGGAACGGAATTCACGGTCAGAGGCGAGGTCGCAGCGCCGGGTGCGCCGGTGTTGCTGTCGGTCAGGCCGGAGGCCCTGCAGCTGCGAGACGGTTCCGGTGGCTCGCTTGTGCATGCGCGTCTGGCGCTGCGTGAATTTCTCGGCCCGGTACAACGCCTCCACGCAACCCTGCCGGACGGCACCCAGATTCGGATTGCGGCGCTTGGCGGCCAGGCGCTCGATCTCTTGCCCGGCGCGCCGCTCACCCTTGCCTACGACCCTGCCCAGATCACGGCGTATCCGACGCCATGAAACGCTTCGCCACCATCGTGACGCTGGCGGCGCTGGTGCTGCTCGCGGTGTTTCTGCTCTACCCGCTGGCGCTCGTCCTGGATGCAAGCTTTCGGATCGACGGCACGGGCGGCCTGACACTTGGGAACTATGCGGCGATTGTGAAGAGCCGCTACTATCTTGGCAGCATCGGCAACAGTCTGCTCTGCGCCGCGCTCGCGACGGCCTTCGCATGCGCGATCGGCATCCCGCTCGCCTTCTGTCTTGCCCGGATCGACATACCGGGCCGCGCGCTGCTGCTGACGCTTGCGTCCTTGCCGCTGGTCCTGCCCTCGTTCGTCAGCGCCTACGCCCTCGTGCTGCTGTTCGGCCATGCTGGCGTCGTCACCACCGCCCTGCGCGGGATCGGCATCCCGATCGGATCGATCTACGGTGTGCCCGGCATCGTCATCGTGTTCACGTTGACGCTTTATCCATACGTCGTCATGCCCGTGCTGGCCGGCTTCCAGGCAGTCGACGCCTCGATGGAGGAGGCAGCCCGCAATCTCGGCGGCTCACGGCCCTATGTGATCCGCACCGTGCTGCTGCCCATCGTGATGCCGGCGATCCTTGCCGGCGGACTATTGGTGTTCATTGAGGCACTGGAGAATTTCGGCGTGCCAGCGGTGCTGGCTGAGGACCGGCCGTTCCTGGCCGTCGACATCTTCAAGCTGTTCGCCGGCGAATCTGATGCCAATCCGGCCGCGGCGGGCGCACTCAGCGTGCTCCTGATCGCCTGCACGGCGATCGCACTGCTCGTTCAGCGGCACTACCTCGGCAAGCGCCGGTTTTCGACCAATGCCCGCAGCGCGCCCGCGAAGCTGCCTCTGACGCCGGGACTGCGGCTCACGGCCACGATCGTGAGTTGGGGCATTGTGATTGCGTCGCTGCTGCCGTTCGCGGCCGTGTTGATGATCTCCTTCCTGCGCTTTCGCGGCCCTGTCCTGACCTGGGAGTTCGGATTGGGCAATTACGCCACCCTATTGTCGGGCTCCTATCGGCCGCTGCTCAACACGCTGACGCTCGCCAGCATCGCGGCCGTCGTCACCATGCTGATCGGCGCTCCGATCGGCTATGTCGTGGCCCGGCACCGCTCGCGGCTGTCGGGATTGCTAGATTTCGTCGGCATGGTGCCGTTTGCGGTCTCGGGCACGATCCTGGCGATCGGGCTCATCATCGCGTTCAACAGCGGTCCCTTGATTCTGACCGGCGGCTGGCTGATCCTGGTCATCGCCTATGTCGTCCGCAAGCTCCCCTTCGCGATCCGGTCGTCCTCGGCAATCGTGCACCAGCTCGATCCCTCGCTCGAGGAAGCCTCGATCAATCTCGGTGTCTCGCCAAGCAAAACCTTCGCGACCCTGACCGTGCCGTTGATGGCCAGCGGCCTTGTCGGCGGCCTGGTGCTGGTCTGGATCACCGCGGCATCCGAGTTGAGCGCGACCATTGTGCTCTATGCGAGCGGCTGGGTCACCACGACCGTCGTGATGTACCATGCCATCGAGGGCACCGGCGCGGGTCTAGCGGCCGCCGCGGCCGCGGTGCTTATCCTCGTCACCGCAATCCCGTTGCTCCTGATCAATCGGCGCATCAACAAGCAGGATCAACCGTGATATGACGGCAGGACAGGACGGTATGAACGAAGCAGCCCCGACGCTCCCGAATTTCCGCAGCGACAATGTCGCGCCGGTCTGCCCCGAGATTCTGCGGGCGATCGCCGAGGCCAATCGCGGCCCGGCCGCCGCCTATGGGGACGACGATTATTCGAGATTGTTGAATGCGCGCTTCTCGGAGCTGTTCGAGACCGCGGTCACCGTGTTCCCGGTCTCGACCGGTACGGCGGCCAACGCCTTGTCACTCGCGAGCTGCGCGCGGCCCTATGGCGCCATCTATTGTCACGAAGAGTCGCATATCCACACCGCGGAAGGCGGCGCGACCGAAGCCTTCACAGGCGGCGCGAAGCTCGTCGCCATGTCCGGCCGAAACTTTCGGATCGAGCCGTCGAGCCTGCGCCAGGCGCTGGGCCAGGCGGCCTGGGGAGTCCGCAATCGCTCCCAGCCCGATGCGGTGTCGATCACTCAGGCCAGCGAATATGGAACAATCTATCCCCTCGCCGAGATCGCCGAAATCGGAGCAATCGCCCACGACAGGAATCTGTCGCTGCACATGGATGGCGCCCGGTTCGCCAACGCGCTGGCGCGGCTCGATTGCTGCCCGGCCGACATGACATGGCGCGCTGGCGTCGACATCCTGTCCTTCGGGGCGACCAAGAACGGGGCGATGTCGGCGGATGCGATTGTGGTGTTCGACCAGGATCTCGTCGAATCCCTGTCCTATCGGCTTCGCCGCGCCGGCCAGACCTCGTCGAAGATGCGCTTTGCGTCTGCACAGCTGCTCGCCTACATCGAGAATCGGCTTTATCTGCGGCTCGCGGCGAAGGCCAATGCCGTGGCCGCGCGTCTTGGAGCGGGTCTCGCTGCGCTGCCCGACGTCCAGCTCATTGCGCCAGTGGAAGCCAATCTGGTTTTCATCAACCTGCCCGCTTTGGCCATCAACCGTCTTGCAGCGAGCGGGCTGCAATTCGCGCGACGGGGCCAGGACGTAATCCGGTTCGTGGCTCGTTTTGACAGTACCGAACAGGAAGCCGACGAGGTCATCGCGCTCGTCCATCGCGCGATCGCAGGAGGCTGAGAGCGATCATTCTTTAACCGATCATTCTGCAAAAAGTTGCCCCGCCCACAGTCGCCCACGCGTCTACAGCCTTCCAAATTTTCGATTGCAGCTCCTGCGCAACAAGAGCATCGCTTGGCAAGCGACACACGCTCAACCAACTGCCACGCCCGTTAGGGCGCCTGATGTCTTGCCGGTAGAGCCTGCCGAAACGCTTCTTCAAGTAACCGGCCCATCTTTCCAGTAGAGCGACGGTCTCGGGACTGCGCACGGTGACCAGCCTGAGCGCACCTCGCGAACAGCATCGAACACCTTAGGACTGCCGCGAACGGGCGTATTTTTTACCCGCGAGGTAATCGAATTGCCCCCCGCCCTGGCGCATCTTCGGTCGCAACAGGAGATGACCATGATCGCGCTGCTGATCTACCGGACCATCGCAGACCACCTTGTTCCCTGGGCCGTGACGCTCGCGACCCGCATGCTGGCGCGCAGCCTCAACATGCCCGAGCCGCTGGTGCATTCGACCGGCCACTATGTCGTCGCGCAGGTCACAGCCTTCGAGCACGGCGTCGGCAAGAGCCTCTGCCCGCTCCGCATCGCCCGCCTGCTCCGCGCCTGGTGGCGCGGACGGCACTGAATTCACCCCCAAGCCCAACCCAACCATGGAGACCACAATGATCGACGCATCCACCTTCCTGCGCCGCGCGCTTCTCGCCGACGCCATCTTCAGCGGCGTCGCCGCCCTCGGCTTCACCTTCGGCGCCGGCGCGTTCGCACCGCTGTTCAACCTGCCTGAAGCGCTGCTGCGCGAGACCGGCCTGTTCCTGATCGCCTACACCGCGCTGGTCGGCTGGCTTGCCTCGCGTGGCTCCGTGGCGAGGCCGCTCATGCTGCTGGTCGTGGTCGGCAACGCGGCCTGGACGGTCGGCAGCATCGCGCTGCTGTTCTCGGGCGCGGTGTCGCCGAACATCGGCGGCGAGCTCATGGTCGTCGCGCAGGCGATTGCGACCGGTGTATTTGCCGAGCTGCAATATGTGGGATTGCGGAAGAGCGGGAACGTGGTGGCGGCGTGAGACCACATCACTCGCTGTCGTCGCCCGGCTCGACCGGGCGACCCAGTATTCCGAGACAGTAGACGGATGCGGATGGGCTGCGGCGTACTGGATGCCCCGCTATCGCGGGGCATGACACCGCGGTTAATGGCTATGCCCGCGCGCGACCGTTCTTCTTGCCAACGGCATGGCCGTTGAGCTTCTTCTTGTCGGCCTTCGCGCCCGCCTTCTTGGCCTTGGCTTCCGTGCGCGCCTTCACTTTGGCGCGTTCGGCGCGGGCCTCGGCGCGCAGCTTCTTGCGCTTGGCCTCGCAGGAAGGGCATTTGCAGCCGATCGGCTTCAGATAGGCTTTGAAGTAGTCGGTGCCGTAATCGTAGTTGATCTCGTCGCCCGGCTCGATGTTCCTGATGGCGCGGATGAAGACCTTGCGCTCGCGCGGCCGGACGTCGGACTCGGCGTTGGGGCGGCAGGAATGGTTGATGTAGCGCGCGAGGTTCTTGCGCACCGACCCGTCGATGGTCCAGCGGTTGTTGAGCTCGAACAGATATTTGTTCTCGATCTCGTCATGCGCGGGAATTCTGGAGTCCAGGATCGGTCCGAAATAACGGATGATCCGGGTCCCCTTCTTGATCGGCATGGTGGCGAAGAGGCCAAGTCCGGTCTTGGAACGGCCGACACGATAGGATTTGCTGGAAGCGATGGCTGGCATGATCGAATGAGATGTCGCGGACGAAGCGCGGTAAGCGCAGCGGAAGGCGCCCTTCTAGAACGATTCCGCGCCGCTGTCAGGTACATCCCGCCTCTGTTTGAACCTTGCCCACAGTGAAGACGTCTGATGGAGGGAGTTCCCTCTGTATCAAGGCGTCGTCATGAGGCGTATCGCGTTCCTTTGTCTGACCGTGCTGCTGACTTGCCTGAGCGCGGGTCACGTCGCCGCCCAATCCATGGGCAGCACCTATTCCTCCACAGCGCCAAAAGACTGCCGCCAGATCGGCGAGCCCAGCGAGCTCGACGGCAGCAACACGCGGGTCTGCCCGGGAAAAGACGGCCTGATCGTGCTGATCGCCGAGGATGATCTGCGCGAAATCGTCTCGGTCGGCCGCAACCGCAAGGCCGCAGCGGAGGAACCGGCAAAGGTCTGGTTCGCGCCATTCAATTCATCGGAGGCCACCGTCGAATGGCGTAGCGCGGGCACGAAGTCGTTCGCCATGATCCAGCGCTGGCACATCGCCGATAGCACCGATCCCGACAAGCAGGGACGGCCGAACACCAAGGCCATGCTCGTCGTGACGCGGCTGCCGCCGGGGCCGGTCTGCCACGTCGCCTATGTCGATGCCATCGCCAACCCCACCGCCAATGAGCTCGCGCGTAAGGCGGCGGACGATTTCGCCCGCAGCTTCACCTGCGGCAAGGACGAGGTGAAGATTGTCGGCACGCGTGGACGTGCGGTCGAACTCGCGACGATGCGCTAGGGCAGCGCCCGCCCGAAGGCGCTATGCCGGCAGCTTCGCCGTGATGGGCGCCGTCAGCATCGCCTCGAGCAACTGTTCGGTCGTCGTCCCCTCGGGCAGACGCCCCAAAATGTCCTCGAGACGGCCGTCGAGCAGCAGCATGGTGAAGCCGTGCACCATCGACCAGGCGCGCGCGATCGCGGCGCCCTGGTTCAGCGTCAGTGCGTCGCCGCTGATCTGCTCCTGCCGCATCATGCCGATGGCATTGGCAAGGCCGGCGAAGGAGGCCTCGGCCGCCTCGTGCAGCGAGGGCCTGGAATAGTCCAGCCGTTCGGTGCGGAACATGATGCCGTACATGCCCGGATGGGCCTGCGCATAGGCGACATAGGCCTTCGGCCGCGCCAGCGCGCGCTCCAGCGGCGTGGTGGCGGCGTCGCAGGACGAGGCCATCGCCGCGTTGAACTGGCGGAAGCCGACGGCCGCGAGCTCGCTGAGCAGGCCGGTGAGATCGCCGAAATGATGGGTCGGCGCGGCATGCGAGACGCCCGCCTCCCGCGCCACCGCCCGCAAGGTCAGGCCGGAGAGCCCGTCGCGCTCCAGCACCCGTTCGGCGGCCTGGAGCAGCGCCTCGCGCAGGGCGCCGTGATGATACGGCGTCTCCGTCTTCGCTACTGCCGGACGGCGTGCGGAACGCGCCTGTGCGCTCGCGGCCGACGATGTCTTGTTCGGGGTACGCGGCTTGCGCGCTGCTTCGCTCTTGGTGTCGTTCTTGGCCATTTGCAAGCTATATGACGCAATATTGACAGTGTAAAGATTTCACTTGACGAATGCAGTGATCGGCATTATTCGATCTTTACGATGTAAAGATAGGAAGGGATACGCCGTGCAGCACGACGCCGTCACCGAGCGCCGCCATAACCTCGGTCCGATTCCGTTCGAGGCCGACGCGCCCTTCCTGAAAATCGTCGGGGAATTGCCGCGCGATCTGAATGGCGTGCTCTATCGCAACGGTCCCAATCCGCAGTTCGATGCGCCCGGTGCGCACTGGTTCGTCGGCGACGGCATGCTGCACGCCTTCCACCTCGAGAACGGCCGCGCCAGCTATCGCAACCGCTGGGTCCGCACGCCGAAATGGCTGGCCGAGCACGATGCAGGCCGCGCGCTGTTCGGCGGCTTCGGCCGCAAGCTGCCAGATGCGCCGCAAAACCTCACCGACGGCGGCGTCGCCAACACCAACATCATCTTTCATGCCGGCAAGCTCTTGGCACTGGAAGAAGCGCATCTGCCGACCGAGATCGAGCCGGGCACGCTGGCAACGCGCGGCTATCACAATTATCAGGGTCGCGTCGCCGGCAGCTTCACGGCGCATCCGAAGGTCGACCCTGTCACCGGCGAGCTCGTGTTCTTCGGCTACAACGCCGCGGGTCCGCTGACGTCTGCCCTCTCCTACGGATCGATCGACGCCTCCGGCAAGGCGACGCGCTTCGAACGTTTCGAGGCGCCCTATGCCAGCATGGTGCACGACTTCATCGTCACCGAGAACCATGTGCTGTTTCCGATCCTCCCGATCACCGGCAGCATGGAGCGCGCGATGAGCGGACGGCCGCCTTATGCCTGGGAGCCGGACAAGGGCGCCTATGTCGGCGTGATGAAGCGCAACGGCACGGCCAAGGACATCGTCTGGTTCCGCGGTGAAGCCTGCTACGTCTTCCACATCATGAATGCGTGGGAGGACGGCAACCGCATCATCGCCGACGTCATGCAGTTCGAGGAAGCGCCGCTGTTTCCGCATCCCGATGGCCGGCCTACGGATCCGGAGAAATCACGCGCCCGCCATTGCCGCTGGACATTCGATCTCTCAGGAAAGACCGACCGCTTCCAGCAGACCTATCTCGACGATCTCACCGGCGAATTCCCCCGCATCGACGACCGCCGCGCCGGATTGAAAAGCCATCACGGCTGGTACGCCTGCGCCAATCCGCGGCTGCCGATGTTCGGCGCGCTGTCGGGCATCGTCCATGTCGACGACAACGGCAGACGGCTCGGTCATTATCTGCTGCCGGCCGGCGATACCATCTCCGAGCCGGTGTTCGTCGAACGCGCGACGGATGCAGCGGAAGGCGACGGCTGGCTGCTGGCGGTGGTCTGGCGCGCGCGGGAGAACCGCAGTGACCTCGCCGTGTTCAACGCCACCGATGTCGAAGCCGGCCCCGTCGCGCTGGTGCAGCTCGGCCACCGCGTGCCCGACGGCTTTCACGGTAATTGGGTGGGTGCGCAGTAACTCTCGCCTCGTCATTCCGGGGCGCGACGACGTCGCGAGCCCCGGAATGACATCGCGGATGTCACCAAAGAGGCCTGCACATGCCCTCGATCACCACAGATTGCCTTGCCGTCCTCGCCTTGGCCTGCGCCGCGCTCGCACTCCGGATGATCCGGCTACGACGGAGCGGCCATGTCATCTTCAACGGCGGTATCTTGCTCTCGGTCGGCCTCCTGCTCGCCGCCGCGCTGCCGATCCTGTCACGCCTGCCCTGGGCGGAATTCGCCGACGAGGCGTCCGACCAAGCCATTGCAGCACTTCATTTTTTGGAAGTCACCTACGTTATTTTGACACTGTAAAGATTTCGCTTGACCTGGCATCGCTCCTGCTTTATGTATCTTTACATCGTAAAGATTAGCCAGACCGAGGCGGCTCATGGCGATTTTCCTGATCCTCGCGCCCTACGGCGCCTACACTTTCCTGATGCTGGTGACGTCGGCCACGATCAGCGTGTTCGCCGCGTCTGCAATCTGCCTCGCCACCATCACGGTCGATGTCGCGCGCGGCCGCTCCGTGAAAATCCTGGCGATGGGCTCGGCGATCGTATTCGCCGCAATCGGTCTCTACCTCGCGCTGATCGACCCGAAGCTCGGCACGCTGGGCGTCAAGCTGTCGGTCGATATCGGCATCTTCGTCATCTCGCTCGGCTCGATGCTGGTCCGCCACCCGTTCACGCTGCAATATGCGGTTGAAACCGTCCCGGCAGAGACGGCGGCGATGCCTGGCTTCCTCACCGCCAACTACGTCATCACCGGCGCCTGGACCGCCGCTGCGCTGTTGATGATGGCCGCCAACATCGCGCTGCTCTACGTCCCCGGCCTGCCGCTCTGGTCGGGCCTTGCGGTCGCCTTCGCCGCCCGCAACAGCGCGATCTACTTCACAAAATGGTATCCCGAGTATCGCCAGATCAAGTACGGTGCGCCGGCCAGCGCAATGCCCAACACTCGCTGAACAGGACAGACGATGAAGGACGTATTCGCCCGCCTCGCCTCCGACTTTCTCTCCGCCATCGTTTTCCTGGTCATCTACCTCATCACCGACAACGTCGTCCTGGCTACGTCGGTGGCGATTGCCGGAGCGATCGCGCAGGTGATCTACGCGCGCGTGAAGGGGCAGCAGCTCAATTACATGACCTATGCGAGCCTCGCGCTCGTCGTCGTGCTGGGCACGGTCACGCTGCTGACCAATGATCCCCGCTTCATGCTGGCAAAGCCCTCGATCGCGCATTTCGCTATCGGCGCCATCATGCTCAAGCGCGGCTGGATGCTGCGCTACATGCCGCCGATCGTCGTCGAGACCGTTCCAGAATATGTGACGGCCGCGGGCTATGCCTGGGCGTTGCTGATGTTCGTGATCGGCGCCGGCATGATCGCGGTCGCCTCCACCGGCGATCTGAAGCTATGGGCGTTCTACATCACGGTGGTCGCAGGCGGCGCCAAGATCCTCGCCTTTGCCGTGCAGTATGTCGTGCTTCGCCTCATTGTCACCAGCCGGCGCCGTGCCGCCGCCCGCGCCTAAATGCCTCCAAGGGAGGGTTAGGCAGCTGCTGCGAGTTGCGCTATACGCTCGGCCAGGGACGGGCCGCGGATCGTCGCTGCCCGCCGGGATTTATGGGAGACACGAATGGCCGTGGACGGCAACTGGACTCTGACCATGACGACGCCCATGGGCGAGCGCAAGGCCACGCTGACCTTGCTGAACTCCGGCGGCACACTGACCGGAACGCAGGGCGCCGACGGCAATTCGGCCGAGATCTTCGACGGCACCATCAGCGGCGACGCCGTCAACTGGAAAGTCTCGATCACCAATCCGATGCCTTTGACGCTCGAGTTCATCGGAACGGTCTCTGGCGACAGCATGAGCGGCGAGATGGGCATCGGCCCGATGGGCAGCTTTCCGTTCACGGGCGCGCGCGCATAGGCACGTTGCGAACCGTGCGCGTGCTCCGTCTCATCGCGGCAGCGATCCTGTGTGTCGCGACACAATCGGCGCGCGCGGATGACACCGAACCGGCGTGGCGCGCAAGCGCGCTCGCCATGGTGCCGGCGGGCTATGTCGCCGGCACGTCCTATCGGACCGAAGGCTCGACCGGCACCCTCGCCGTCTATCCAGCCTCGTCGAATGATCCCAAGACACCGGCAAGCGTGTTCGCTGCGCGCCAGGCCCTCGTCGTCACGCTGACGCCGGATGCGACGCGCGGGGTCTCGGCCGAGCTGAAGCCGCGCAGCGCGCCGGACCCTGATAACGACGACACTGACTTCGCAAAGCTCCACGCCGATCTCGCCGCCAGACGCGCAACGCTGCCCGATGGGACCGAGCCGTGTGATCTCGGCGCCTGGTCTATCGACAAAGATCCTGATGGCCTCAACGTGCGCGCCGAGCCCTCGGCGAAAGCGCGCGTGCTCGGCACGCTGCCGCCGCCCTACCGGCTGAAGCTTGGCGGTGCCGAGAACACGCCCGACGGCGGCTGGCTCACCGAATTCCGCATCATCGGCTTCAAGGATGGCTGGTTTCTGATCGAAGGCGCAAAACCGCCGGGCAAGGACTACGAGGACGACAAGAGATATCCGCGCAGCGCGCCAAAACCCTATGCGGGGCGCGGCTGGGTCGCGTCCAACAAGGTCGGCGCATCCTACGCCAATGGCGCGACGCGCGTGGGCGGACTTTTCCAGGCGCCGTTCGTCGATGCCAAATGGATGCCGGCCCAGCGCGAGCTCGGCGGCCCAATCGACACCGACGGCAGCCCGAAGCGCATCTTTGCCTGTAGCGGGCTCTGGGGCCTCGTCGAGAGCCAGGACGGCGTCCGCGGCTGGTGGCGCTCGCTGTGCTCGAACCAGGTTACGAATTGCAGCTAACGGGCTGCGGTCATTGGCCACGGGGCCAAGGCGCTCAGGTCGTTGACCACAGCCGGCTTCACGAGCAGGATACAGCATACAACTAAAGATTTTTATTGATCTCAACACACTTGCAGCAGAAGGGGAATTTGCATGGTCTCCCTCCCCGCTCGCAATCGCATCCACCTGTTCCTGACCTCCGCCGTGGCCGCACTTGCCGGAGCAGCGCCGGCGAGTGCCGATGAGCTCGAGCCGCGGTCGCCGGCGTGGCAACTGAGCGAGCCGTTCAAGAAGAACGCGGATGCCCGCACCAACATCAGCGGAGCGGCGTGCGCGACCACATCCCCGCCCCTCAAATCCTGCCTCGTCGTCAACGACGAAAAGAAATACGCGCAGTTCTTTGCGATCGAAGGCACAACGATCAATCCCGGCAAGGTAATCCGCCTGCTGAGCGATCAGGCCAGCGGCGATCCGGATGCCGAGGGCACCGCTTACGATGACGGTTATTTCTACGTGGTCGGATCGCACGGCCGCAAACGTCATCATCCCGACGACAGCAATCCGACGAGCTATCACCTCTTTCGCTTTCCCGTCGACAAGCTCACTGGAGAGCCACCCTTCCCGATCTCCGCGGACGAGGTGATCGGCGTCGAAGCATCTGTGACGCGCCTGCGCGGTGCAATCAAGGACGCACTGCCCGCGGATTACGACAAGCCCCTCGGCGACAACGGCGCCAACATCGAGGGCATCGCGGTCAAAGGGGACCTGATGTATCTTGGTTTCCGTGGTCCCTCCAAAGGCGGCAATGCCTATATTCTCACGGTCGACGCAAAGGCCGTCTTCACCGAGAACATGCCGCTCAAGGCCAAGCTCATCGACCCGCCGCTGCCGCTTGGTACAATGACCGGTATCAGGGACATCGCCGCCGTGTCAGGCGGCTTGCTGCTCTTGACCGGGCCGGTCAACGAACAGCAGATCTCGCCCGCCGTCGTCTTCTACGATACCAGCAGCGGCAAGCTTGGAACGACCCACACGCTCAGCGTCGCCGACAGCACCGCCAAGGCAGAGACCCTGCTGGTGCTCAGCGACATCAGCGGCGAGCCATGGCGCGTGCTCGTGATGTTCGATGGGCCCGAAAATGGCGCGCCGACGCAGTATGTGGTGCCGCGCTGAAGCGCACCATCAGCGGCGGACCGCCGTTCAACTGCGCGGAGCGCTAGCCCAAATTCAGCTCCTTGAAGAAGTCGTTCCCCTTGTCATCGATGATGATGAACGCCGGGAAGTCGACGACTTCGATGCGCCAGATCGCTTCCATGCCGAGCTCGGGATATTCGAGCACCTCGACCTTCTTGATGCAGTGCTCGGCGAGGTTCGCCGCCGCACCGCCGATCGAGCCGAGATAGAAGCCGCCGTACTTCTTGCAGGCCTCGCGCACGGCAGGCGCGCGGTTGCCCTTGGCCACCATCACCATCGAACCGCCTGCCGCCTGGAACTGGTCGACGAAGGAATCCATGCGACCCGCGGTGGTCGGGCCGAACGCGCCGGAGGCGTAGCCCTCGGGCGTCTTGGCGGGACCAGCGTAGTAGACCGGATGGTTCTTGAAATAGTCCGGCAGCGGCTCGCCCCTTTCGAGGCGCTCGCGCAGCTTGGCGTGCGCGCTATCGCGCGCGACGATCATGGTGCCGGTCATCGAGACCCGCGTCTTGGTCGGGTACTTCGAGAACGTCGCCAGGATGTCCTTCATCGGCTGGTTGAGGTCGATCTTGACGACCTCGCCGCCGAGCGACTGCTCGACCTGCGGCAGATATTGCGCCGGGTTGTGCTCGAGCTCCTCGAGATAGACGCCATCCCTGGTGATCTTGCCGAGCACTTGCCGGTCGGCCGAGCAGGACACGCCGAGCCCGATCGGCAGCGAGGCGCCGTGGCGCGGCATGCGGATCACGCGCACGTCGTGGCAGAAATACTTTCCACCGAACTGCGCGCCAACGCCGAGCGACTGCGTCATCTTGTGGATTTCCTTCTCCATCTCGACGTCGCGGAAGGCGTTGCCGTCGGGCGAGCCGTGGGTCGGCAGCGCGTCGAGATAGCGGGCGGAGGCGAGCTTCACCGTCTTCATGCACAGCTCGGCCGAGGTGCCGCCGATCACGATGGCGAGGTGATAGGGCGGGCAAGCCGCGGTGCCCAGCGTCAGGATCTTCTCCTTCAGGAAGGCTAGCAGCCGGTCCTTGGTCAGCACCGAGGGCGTGGCCTGGAACAGGAAGCTTTTATTGGCAGAGCCGCCGCCCTTCGCCATGAACATGAACTTGTAGGCGTCGTCGCCCTCGGCGTAGATCTCGCACTGCGCCGGCATGTTGTTGGCGGTGTTCTTCTCCTCGTACATCGACAAGGGCGCGACCTGCGAGTAGCGCAGATTGCGGCGCAGGTAAGCGTCGCGCGCGCCTTCCGACAGCGCCGCCTCGTCGTCACCGTCGGTGATGACGTTGCAGCCCTTCTTGCCCATGATGATCGCGGTGCCGGTGTCCTGGCACATCGGCAGCACGCCGCCGGCCGCGATGTTGGCGTTCTTCAGGAAGTCGAGCGCGACGAACTTGTCGTTCGGGCTCGCCTCGCCGTCCTCCAGGATTGCGCGGAGCTGCTTCAGATGGCCGGGGCGCAGATAGTGGTTGATGTCGCCGAAGGCCGCCTCCGACAGCGCCCGCAGCGCCTCGCGCGACACCACCAGCATGTCCTTCCCCAGGACCTTCTCGACCCTGACACCCTCAGCCGTGATCTTCTTGTAGGGCGTCTCGTCCTTGCCAAGCGGGAACAGCGGGGTGTGCTTGTAGGGCGGAACGGGTTTTGCGGGGTCGGGGAAGGCGGTGGGAGCGTTCATGGGCAAATCTCGGGGTTTTGGAGCCCTCGCGGGCCTCTAAGCGTAGAAGCGTTCTAAGCTTTTTTGCCGCGAATGGAAGGCGTTCTGGCGCGGCCGAGGCATCCCGATTCGGCGTCACGACGGCCCTTTTTGGTTGCCGTCGGCCGGACGCAAGGTGGCGACGACCGTCCCCGGCAGGCTCTGGGTGCACCCCTTGCGCTCGGCGCGCGACGAAGGTTGAATGCGCGGCCTAAGGGGCTTTTCATCATGATTTTCAAACTGAACGTCCGCGGCGCGATCCTGGTCGCCGCCGCCATCACCGGCCTTGTGACCCTCGCCTCGCCTGCCCGCGCGGATCGCTGCGATGACAGCGCCAAGGAGCTGACGAACCAGGTCGAGCGCCTCAAGGTGAATTTCCGGGCCGCCAACATCGTCTACCTCTCGCACCCCGCGGCCAAGGAGCTGTCCGTGGGTTGCCGCGGCGACAAATATTCCATCGAGCTCTATGCCAAGGGCGATCGCAAGCCGACACCGGAGTTCTTTTCACTGGTGGGGTCGATGGCGGCGATCGTCTTCACCGTCACGAAGGACGACACCACGACGGGCGCGACACGCTGCCTGAAGCGGATGGGACTGTTGCGCGGCGACAAGGTCGTCATGCGCTACCGCCGGCTCAACATGGAATGCACCCGTACCAAGACGGATGCGTCCATCGCGATCACGCGCGGCAAGGACGAGTAGACGGCACTCGCTCTTTCCACACGCTCCGTCATTGCGAGCGCAGCGAAGCAATCCAGAGTCTTCCCGCGGCGGGATTCTGGATTGCTTCGCTGCGCTCGCAATGACGAGGAGAGAGCCGCGGTCCACTCAAATCGTGCACTCGCGGGACCAAGAACGGCATCCCACCGCACCAACTCCCTCGCATTTTAACGATTGGCTTGACGGAAGCTTCGCTCCTCGCAGCGCAAGGTCGATTGTTTCCATGTGTGAGGATTTGTGGATGAGCGTCTCTACCGTTGCGCCGCCGCCGATTGCGATCGTGGTGCCGAGCTACGACGCGACCAAGCAGCAGGACGACCAGAAGACCAAGGACAACGACCCGACCTACAAGCCGCCGCCGCCCGCGCCGCTGCCGCCGGGTCAGGGCACGCGGATCGATCAGCTCGCCTGATCAGGGCCGGTCAAAGATGAAACGCCCGATCCGGTCGATCGGGCTTTTCGCGTGTCCGGCCGCATCTTCGCCGGATAGCGGGACCAATATCGTGCGCGGCTGACCTGCGCATGATCGCAAAACTGCCGTTGCAGAACACGATCACCGCCGCGGCCATGGGCGCGCTGCTGTTCGCTTGCGCCGGAACGATGCACTGGCCTTCGGCCTGACTGTTCCCGCGCCACGTCCGTCCGGCCCGTTCCTCCCGGCATCTCGCTCAGCGCCCGCCAGGGCTGCGAGAGCGTCTTCAAGTGTGATCCGGCTCATCAAATTTCCACATCCGGCGTGCTCATCTGTGAGGCTGAACGAGCCCATCCATCCGTTCATGGACACGCCTATGGAACTGAATGAAAAGCTGCTCTCGCTGGTGACGGACATCTACGATGCAGCGCTCGACGATTCCCGATGGACGGCGACACTTGGCAGCATCGTCGACATGGCGGGCGGCCAGAGCGGTGGTCTGGTCTGGATCGGGGCAGCCGGCGAGGCCGTGATCTCGCATGCCGTCGGTGTCGAACCCGCCTATGTTCAGTCCTACATCGAAACCTACGAGCCATTCGATCCGTCGCGTAGCGTGCTCCACGCCGCGGTCGGCCAAATCCAGACGATCAGGGACTGGATCGACGTCGGCGAATTCCGGACGACCACGTTCTACAACGAATGGGCGCGGCCGCAGGGTCTCGAGGACGCCGCCAACATCCTGCTCGGCAAGTCTGCCGAGGGAATATCCCGTCTCTCGATCATGAAGGGCGGCGGGCCTGTCGATCGCAGGATGTATCAGACGATCTCTCACCTGACGCCGCACATGCAACGGGCCATGCTCGTCAGACAGAAGCTGCAGCAGCAGAATGCATTGGAGACGACGTCGGTCCGCACGCTCGACGCTCTGCGCACCGCCGTTCTGCTGCTCGATGCCGACGGTCATGTCACGCACGCCAATGTAAGCGCGCGAGAGATTTTGGACGAGGCCGACGTCCTTCGTTCGGTCCATGGCCGGCTCGTGACGTCGGACCTGAATGCCGATCGGATGCTGCGGCAGGCGCTGGCGGGCACGGCTCTCGGCGACCGGTCGATGATGAGTGCGAACATCTCGCTGCATCTGACGGCCCGCAACGGCTCGCATTATGTCGGGAATCTCCTGCCGCTCACCGCTGGACGCCGGCAAATGTTCGGGGCCGGCTATGAGGCCTGCGCCGTCCTGTTCGTCAGCAAGGCAGCGCTCGAGACGATCGTCGCGCCCGACCTCATCCGGAAGCTCTTCAAGCTGACGCCGGCCGAGCTGCGCGTCTTCCTGGCCATCGTCGAAATCGGCGGGGTTCCTGACGTGGCCAGAAGCATGGGCATCGCCGAAACGACGATCAAGACCCATCTCACCAGGATCTTCACGAAGACCGGAACCAAACGACAGGCGGATCTGGTTCGGCTCGTGGCGGCCTTTACATCGCCCATCAAGATCTGAAGCCAACCCTGTCGCACCGGCCGCATGTTTGCCCGAAGAATGCTATCAATGCGCCGGCGTGTGACGGAATCAGATCGAACATGATCGCAAAACTGCTGTTGCAGAACACGATCACCACCGCCGGCATGGGCGCGCTGCTGTTCGCTTGCGCCGGGACGATGCATTGGCCTTCGGCCTGGGTGTTCCTCGCCACCTGCGCCCTGCTCGGCCCGCTCTGCGGCTGGTGGCTTTATCGGGTCGATCCGGCGCTGCTCGCCGAACGTCTGCGGCCGGTCCTACAAAAGGACCAGCCTGCCGCCGACAAGGCCTTCATGATCGTCTTCGTCATTGCGATGCTGGCCTGGCTGGCCGCGATGGGGCTCGACCGGCGCACGCAGTCCTCCGACGTGCCGGTTGCGTTCCAGGCGCTCGGTCTCCTGCTGTTCGTCCTCTCGACGCTGTTCATCCTGTGGGTGTTCCGCGAGAACTCGTTCGCCGCGCCCGTGGTGAAGCTCCAGGCCGAACGCGCACAGCGCGTGGTCTCGACGGGGCCTTACGCGCATGTGCGCCATCCCATGTACAGCGGCATGATCCTGTTCTTCGCCGGCGTGCCGCTGCTGCTGGGCTCGTGGTGGGGCCTTGCGATAGCGCCGGTCATCGTCGTTTTGTTTGCTGTCCGCATCGGCATCGAGGAGCGCACGCTGCGCGAGGGCCTGCCGGGCTATTCCGACTATATGACGCGCGTGCGCTATCGCCTGCTGCCCGGCGTGTGGTGAGCCGCTATCCGGACCGGCTAATTGTCCAATTCCTTGTAGCGGCGGAAAATGCCCTGCTCGTTGAAGGGAATGCGGCGTTCGCTCGCAAGATAGGCCTTGATGTTCGGCCGCGCGGCGATGCGGTCGTGCAGGGCGACGAGGCCCGGGATATTTCCCTCGAACGCCTTCATGCGCTTGGGGAAGGCGTAGCGCAGCCCATCGACGATCTGGAACAGCGAGAGATCGACGTAAGTCAGCCTGCGACCGGTGACATAGGCACCCCCATTGCCGGCGAGAAGCTCTTCGAAATAGCCGAGATATTTCGGCACGCGCTCGTCCCAGAACTCGGCCGTGCGCTTCTTGGCCGCCGGCTTCTGATCTTCATAGTACATCGAAGGCCCGAGCGGGTGATGGGTGTCGTGGATCTCGGTCACGAGGTCGGTGATGGTGAGCTGAAGCTGGTGCACCCAGAGCTTGCCCGCCTCCGTCTTCGGCGCGAGTCCGTGGCGGGCGCCGAGATAAAACAGGATGTTGGCGGTCTGGCCGACGACGAGCTTGCCCGCTTTCAGGAACGGCGGCGCAAAGGGCGGCGTGCCCTTATGCGCATCCATCATCTTCATCATCGCAGCGGTGCCGCGCGGGCCGCGCGCAACGTCGACATAAGCGGCCCCCGCCTCCTCCAGCGCCAGCCGCACATATTCACCGCGGCCCTGGATCTCGGGCCAGTAGTAGAGCTCGTATTTCATGGGAGGGATCCGTGATTGCGTGCTCATCAGTGTAGCACGCAACCCCACGCTCCGTCATTGCGAGCCAACTGGGCCGCGCTTGGCGCGGACCCGTTGGCCCCCAATGACGATGAGGCGAGAGCAGACGTCCTCAGTTCACTGCAAAACAATACAGCAGCCCGTCGCCGCCGGTGCTTTTCAGGTCGGCCTGCGAACAACCGCCCTCCGATCCGCGCGAGGGATGGGCGGCGTTCCAGGACTTCACCGTCGGATTGGTCGCCGGGCCGTTGACATCGGAATGGCCGAGCATCGCCGCGCCTTGCGTGCTCGACGTCCAGTTCTTGCAGGTGCGGTCATCGGCGCCCGCGAACGCCGTACCGTCAGGCTGCGATCCCGTGAGAATGTCGTGACGGTTGGGCTGGTCGCCAAAGCCGTTGACCACCTCGCCCTTCTCGGTCAGCGAACTATCCTTGTTGACCTTGTTGGCGCTGTGCAGTTCAGCGACGTCCTTGGCGATCACGACGCCTTTTGCATTCTGCCAGGGTCCCTTGCCAATGCGGTCCTTGGCATTGACCGCCGGCTTACCGTCCGCGGCCTGTGTCGATAGATAGGCATGCCAGGTCTTGGTTCCGGCGCCGACCGTCTGTGCGAGCTTCTGGCACTGCGCATCGGCCCCTTCAAGGCCGCCGAGATCGGCTCCCTTGCCCGGCCCGCTCGAAGTCACAAAGAAGGTCATGTCGGCTGACTGCGCCTGCACCGATGGACTTGCGAAGAGCGCGAGCGCAACGCCTGCTGGCACGATGACCCTGGCAAAAATGCTCATCCTATCCTCCCGATTGTTCCTGCAGATTGTT
This sequence comes from Bradyrhizobium sp. MOS001, assembly GCF_004634465.1. NCBI lineage: Bacteria > Pseudomonadati > Pseudomonadota > Alphaproteobacteria > Hyphomicrobiales > Nitrobacteraceae > Bradyrhizobium > Bradyrhizobium sp. MOS001. The sequence goes on along the minus strand of NZ_SPVJ01000005.1, from coordinate 270,180 downwards.
CCTGCGATTGCTTCTGGCTGACGGTCTTTGATCTGCTGACATGAACCCGTCACGACAGACATTATTCCGGCGGCCATCCGCCGCACGGGCGTTGCCTCGAGCGGCGGCCCGCGACCGGTCGCCCCAAGGGCCATGTCGATTAATTGCTTCCCGAGACCGTAGCGCCGGGCGAGCATACCAACGCGGGGCCGATCCTCAAGCGATCGCCCAGGGGAGGACGCGGGAGTCCGTTGCGGAGCCGTTCAGGGCGGTATCCGCGATCACATCGGGGCTGCCGCCCGGCGCGGCGCGAGGGGAGATCGTCATGCACTGGAACACCGTCCGCCCAATTGCGGCAATCGCCGGCTATGCCGCGCTTTGCTACCTCGCCATTGGTCCGGGCTGCGCCTCGGCCGCGGAATTGCTCAAAGCCCGGCTTGCGCAAAACCTCGGACCGATCTCCGGCCTTGCGATCGTCGCCAAATCGAAGGGGATTTTCGAAAAGAAGGGACTGGACATCACCGTCTCGAACTTCACGTCCGGCAAGCAGTGCCTGGACACCGTGATCGGGGGCGGCGCCGACATCGCGACGACGGCGGAGGCGCCGGTCACCGCTTCGGCGATGGCAAACCAGCCTATCGCCTTCGTCGCCGGCATGGAATATTCCGACCTCAAGACGGTCGTCGTGGCCAAGGCCGGCGTCAAGACCAAGGCAGATCTTCGCGGCAAGCGAATCGGATTCACTGCCGGCACCGGCAGCGAGGTCTACACGGCGACTTTGCTGAAGTCGGCGGGATTGACTCCCAAGGATGTCACCCTCGTCAACCTGCGGCCGCAGGAGATGCTGCCGGCACTTGCAGCAGGAAGCATCGACGCGATCGACACTTGGGAACCCCACATCGCCAACGCCAAGAAGGCCCTCGGCGAAGCCGTCGCTGAGCTCGATACAACGGGCACTTACTCCGAGACGTTCAACATCGTCGTCACGAGACCCTATCTGGATGCCAACCCTGCGCTGGTTGAGAAGTTCATCGCCGCGCTGATCGACGCCGAGGTCTGGATGAAAGCACACCCGGATGAAGCGATCACGGTCGTGGCGGACGCGGTCGGCATGAAGCGGGACGACCTCGCTCCGATCTGGGCCGACTATGTTTACCGGGTGCGTCTCGACGACCGGCTGATCGAGATTCTCAAGACCCACTCCGCATGGCGCCTCGAGAGCGGCAACCATCCTCCGGGAGCGGTGATGCCCGACTTCAGCAAGGTCGTCGTCGCCGAGCCGCTGAAGAAGGTCGACCCCGCACGCGTCACGCTCTCGTGGAAATAGGCACCCGCACAGCCATGCAGGACGGCACCTCAGCAGGACAAGAAATTGCTCTCCGCACCGACGGTCGCGGTCGGCGGCCGGATTCAGTTCGTCTTCGCCGCATCAATATTCTGGTCGGGGCGCTTTCGCTTCCCCTGTTCGTCGGCCTCTGGGAACTGGTCTCCCGTTCCGGGGCCGTCAACATGGTGCTGTTTCCGCCGCCGACAGTGGTAGCTGCGGCGGTCCTTGAGTGGATACGAAGCGGACAGTTCCTTGGCGATCTACTGGCCAGCCTCTTTCGCGTCACCACGGGGTTCATCGTAGGCGGCCTGCTCGGCATCCTGCTCGGTATCCTCACCGGCCAATTCCCTGTTATTTCGAGCTTGCTGTCTCCGCTATTCCATATCCTGCGGCCAATTCCGCCGATTGCTTTCGTGCCGATCGTCATCCTCTGGTTCGGCCTGTCGGAGGCGGGAAAACTGTTCCTCGTCGTATGGGGCGTGTTCTTCACGGTTTGGCTTTCGACCCACATCGGCGTGCAGAAGGTTGACCGCGGCCTGATCAGGGCGGCGCTAATACTTGGCACGCCCCGGCGGCAGATGCTCCAGGAGATCGTGCTGCTGGGCGCGCTTCCCTACATCGTGGTCGGGTTGCGCACCGCCGTCAGCATCTCCTTTTACACGCTCGTCGCGGCCGAACTCGCAGGCGCTTTCGCCGGCATCGTCTACAGGATCGAGATTGCGCAGCAGAATTTGCAAACGGGCCAGGTCATGGGCGGGCTCGCAGCGCTCGGGTTGATTTCGTTCATTGCCGACCGGCTGTTTTCAGCTCTTGCGGAACGTACTGTCTGGTGGCGTTGATGTCGGGAGCTCGATCGATCATGAAACTGGCTCTGGCAAGTTCGCCAGCCCCCGTCGAATCGGTGCGGAGACAACCGGCCATTCAAGTCTCAAACCTGAGCATCGTTTTTGACACCCGCCGCGGGCAGACCATCGCGGTGGATCGCGTGTCCTTCGACGTGGCGCCTGGCGAGTTCGTTTGCATCGTCGGGCCCTCCGGTTGTGGCAAGTCGACGGTGCTCAATACGATCGCCGGACTGGAAGTGCCGTTTGAGGGCGACATCCTGGTAGAGGGCTCGCGTGTCTACAGCCCGCGACCCGATGTCGGCATGGTGTTCCAGCAGCCGCATCTTTTCCCTTGGAAGTCGGTCCGCAGGAACATCGCCCATGGCCCCAGGATGCTTGGGAAGTCCAGGATGGAAGCGAATGCCATCGCCGACGATCTGATCGCGACGGTCGGTCTCAAGCGTTTCGCCGACGCCTATCCGAACACGCTGTCCGGCGGCATGCAACAGCGCGTGGCGATCGCGCGAGCCTTGGCCAATCAGCCCCGCGTGCTGCTGATGGACGAGCCCTTCGGGGCCCTCGATGCGCAGACCCGGGCGGTGATGCAAGACAATCTGCTGGAGCTGCGCGACCGGATCAAGGCGACGATCGTGTTCGTCACGCATGACATCGATGAAGCCATCGTGCTGGCCGACCGTGTTCTCATCATGAGCGCGGGGCCCGGCCGCATCCTGCGCGAAGTCGCGGTCAAGCTGCCGCGCCCGCGGTCGAGTTCTGTCATGGTCGAGCCAACCTATCTTTCCCTCAAGAAGGATTGTCTCGACGTCATCCGCGCAGAAGGGCTGCGGGCGTTCAATCAGTCGGACGCGAGCTGATCGCCCAGAACTTGGAAATCGCGAAGCAGCCCGCAGCTCGCTGGCATGGTTCTTGAATAATCGATGCCGGGTCTCACGGTGGAGCCGGCGATGCACAGGGCGAATAGCGCGATAGCGGCAGGTGTGATGCTGGCCGAGTCGGACAATCTCGTCAGGCCGCTGCCCGGCTTGCTGGACGGTCTCAACCGGGCTGATTGCAATCGGCTGCGTGCGATCGGACGCGAGAAGGCCCTGGAAGCCGGCCAACTGGTTTGGTCTCAGGGCGACACACAGGCTGGGATCTACCTGATCAGCGAGGGACGCATACGCAGCTACTATGCGGCGCCGTCGGGGCGCGAGGTCACGCTCGCCTACTGGTTTCCCGGCAACTTCGTTGGCGGCCCCGATATATTCGGAACGGGCCCGCATATGTGGTCATCGGTTGCGGCCGAACCCAGCCTGTTGACGTTCATGCCGGGACTGGCGCTGCGGCGGCTTGCGCTGGAATCGCCGGCGATCGCCGTCGCCTTGCTGGATGCCCTGGCATTCAAGGCGCGATGCTATTCGGCGATGGCCCAGATGCTCGGGACGCGCTCGGTGACCGAGCGGCTGCATAGCCTGTTGATCTTCCTGTCGCACGTCTACGGCGTGAAGCGCGACGGCGAGGTCGTCATCGGGATGCCGTTTACCCACGGCGATCTCGCCAATCTCATCGGATCCACCCGCCAATGGGTGACAGTACAGCTCGCGCGGCTCCAGGAGGAAGGCGTGATCAGGTACGACAGATCCGTGATTTCGATCCTGGATCTTTCGACGCTCGAGCAAGAGATGGAATAAATTCCGTCCGTCAGCCGCCAGACTTCAATTCGAACGCCGCTCGGCCTGCACTGGCCTCGAACCGCCGCGCCAGTCCGATCAGCGCGCGATCATGCCAGGCCGGCGCCAGAAGGGTCACGCCCATGGGCATGCCGTTCGACAATGTCGCGTTCGGAACCGCCACGCCGCAGAGATCAAGCAGATTGGCAAAGTACGAGTAGTAGCCGAGGCGATTGTTGAGGGTGATCGGATCGCGATCCATCTCCTCCAGCGTGAACGGCCGCGGTGCGGTCGGGACCACCAGCGCATCGATACCCGCAAAGATCGCCTCGGCGTCGCGGCGAAGCCGGTGCAGCCGGTGAATGGCACCAAATGTGTCGATCGCTGAATAGCCGGCGGCCGAGCCCAGCACGGTCCTCGTGACATCAAGCAGGGAGCCAGAATCGATGTCCATCAGCGAAGCGATGGCCGAGTGCCGCTCCGCGACCCAGGGTCCGCTGAACATCAACTCCCCGGCCTGGCGGAACGGCGCGAGGTCCACCTCGATCGCCGTTCCCCCGATCTGCGTGAAACGCTCGCAGGCGCGCTCATAGAGCTCGCCGCATTCCGGCATGCCGAAGCATTCGAGATCGGCGGACGCGATGCGGCCGAAGCGGAAGGATGGCACCGCCCCGCTGGCGAAAGAAAAGGCCCTGGGCAGGCGGCTGTAGGGATCTTCGAAATCGAACCCTTCGATAATTTCGAGGATTGCCTCGCCATCACTGACGGTATTGCAGAACACCGAGACGCAATCGATCGTCGGGCAATTCGGCACCAGCCCGCGTGATGACACCAGCCCAACGGTCGGCTTGATTCCGACGATGTTGTTGAAGCCGGCAGGTATGCGGCCGGACCCGCCGGTATCGGTGCCGAGCGCGAACGCGACGTGCCCGGCCGCGACGGCGACCGCGGACCCGGAACTGGAGCCGCCCGCAATATAGCGCGCATCGGCAACCGACGCGCAGGGGCCATAGGGCGAACGCGCGCCGGACAGGCCTGTGGCGAACTGATCGAGATTGGTCTTTCCGAGGCAAATTGCGCCGGCCGCGGTGAGGCGTTCGACGCTGTGAGCGGAATGCCAGGGCGTGTAGCTGAACGCCGGGCATGCGGCAGTGGTTGGCATTCCCTCGACATCGATATTGTCCTTCACACCAAAGGGAATGCCGAGCAGCGGAAGATTTTCGCCCGTCCGCGCGCGCGCCACGAGCTTCCGGCATGCTTCGAGCGCCTCCTCCCGCGGGCGAAGATAGATCCAGCAATTGCGGTCGCGCTCGGCCTCGATCCGGTCATACGCCGTTTCGATCGCCTCCAGCGGCAGGGACGAATTCCTGGCAATGGTTTCGTGATTTGTCCTGGAGCGCGCGACAGACTGGCTCACCGAATATCTCCCTCTCTAACCGGCAGGCGCGAAATTGCGGGAGCTCTGCGCGGGCAACAAGCAATTAAGTGCTTCGCGCAAAATGGTCGGCCGTATCGGGACATAAGCGGCTCAAAGAAAAAGGGCGCCGTGCCGAAGCACGACGCCCTTGTCTTTAATCTGCGTACGATCAGTTGGTCTGCTGGATCGCCGACAATTCCCAGCCGCTGCCCGGACGGCGGGCGAAGGTCCAGATCTCGGTCGCCTCGGCCGGCTGCTCGCTGCCGGCGACAACCGCACCGCTGTTGCGGTCCAGCGTCTTGTCGGTGAGGGCGAAGCGCAGCGCCACCGTGGCGTATTCGGTCTCGCCTTCGCGCCAGGCTTCCGCGAGGTCGCCCTGCAACAGCTTGACGTTGGTCACCTTGTTGACGACGTTGCGCGCGCGGTTCTGGCCGAGGTCCTGCTCGAAATAGGAGACCATTTCCGGCGTCGCGAGCGTGTGCAGCTTTGCCACGTCCTCGTTCGACCAGGCGGCCTGGACATCGCCGAGCAGGCGCTCGAACGCCTCATAGTCATCCGGCTTGATCTCGAGCGGTGCGTTGTTGGCGCCGCCGAAGCCGAAGCCGCCGAGACCACCGCCAAGTCCACCACCGACGCTACCGCCACCGAGGCCGCTGCGATAGTTCGGCTGCGGTCCCTGACCGCTGCCTGCATCAGCATTGGCATAGGCCGCCTGCTGCGAGTGGCGGCGCTGCCACCAGGACATCGCCAGCCGCACCACCAACACCACGAGCGCGATCTGGATGATCAGGCCAATGATTGACGACAGGCCGCCGAGGCCACCGAACAGGCCGCCGCCGAACAGCATGCCGAGCAGGCCTGCGCCGAGGAAGCCGGCCGCAAGGCCGCCCATGAAGCCGCCGGCGCGGCCGAACAGGCCGCCACGGGCGGGTGCGGCGGCAGCCGAATTCATGCCGGCACCCGGCTGGGTATAGGTGCGGTTGAACTGCGAGGTCGAGCCCGGCGCGGTCGTGGTCGAAGGCGGCGCCGAATAGGTGCGCGAGCCGCGCGAACCCGACGACATGCCACCACCGACGCGGGCGTCGGCGGACGAAATCACCAGCGCAGTCGGCAGCGCAAGCGCCAGCATGACGGCGAGGGTCTTGAAGAGAGTGCGGGAGCGTTGCGAGAAAGTCATGTGCGTTTCCCAAATCCCCGGCATGGGGACGTGCTCCTAAGATGGGCAGACTTCCCGAAAAGTGAAGCCGGTTTCGGAACTTATGGCTGCGGCCCTCAGTCGCGGGGATGTGGCAAAAGCCCATATTTGGCGGGGGTTTGGCCGGGGAGCCAGAGGAATTGCGGTCGCGGGTTACCGGCGGGTTTACGACAGGAATGCCGCTTTTTCCTCGTCGTTTCGAGGAACTCTCGCAAATCGACAGTGGTCGTCGCCGTCATCCCGCCTTTGCCATCGTCTCCTTTACGGCCGCCACGAGCTGGCTGAGCGTGAACGGCTTTGGCAGGAAGTCGAATTGCTGGCCTTCCGGCAGGCTCTTCTCGAAGGCGTCCTCGGCGTAGCCGGAGACGAAGATGAACTTGATGTCGGGATTCTTCTCGCGCATCGCCTTCAGCAGCGTCGGGCCGTCCATCTCAGGCATCACGACGTCGGAGACGACGAGATCGATCGCACCGCTTTGCTCCTCAAGGACCTCCATGGCCTCGACGCCGTTCTCGGCCTCCACCACGGTGTAGCCGCGCGAGCGCAGGCCGCGTGCGTTCAGCGCGCGCAGGCCCTCTTCGTCCTCGACGAGAAGAATGGTGCCCTGTCCGGTGAGATCGGTGCGCGGCTTGGCCTCCGCCGCCGCAGGCGCGGTCTCCTTCGCGGCGCCATTGGCCGCGCCGACCACTGCTGCGGGCTGCTCCTGCACCTCCGGCTCGGCGTGATGGCGCGGCAGGAAGATATGGAACGAAGTCCCCTGCCCCGGTTCCGAGTCCACGTAAATGAAGCCGCCGGTCTGCTTGACGATGCCGTAGACGGTGGAGAGCCCGAGGCCGGTGCCCTTGCCCACTTCCTTGGTCGAGAAGAACGGCTCGAAAATCTTGTCGCGGATATCGGCGGGGATGCCGGTGCCGGTGTCGGCGACCTCGATCCGCACATAGTCCGCAGCCGGCATGCCCTTGTAGGCGAGCTTGGCCGCTTCTTCCGCCGTGACGTTGGCGGTGCGGATGATCAGCTTGCCGCCGTCGGGCATGGCGTCGCGCGCGTTCACCGCGAGGTTGACGATCACCTGTTCGAACTGGGAGACGTCGACCTTCACCGGCCAGAGATCGCGGCCGTGGATGGTCTCCTGCTTGACCTTCTCGCCGATCAGCCGGCGCAGCAGCATGGCGAGATCGGACAGCGCATCGCCGAGGTCGAGCACCTGCGGCCGCAGCGTCTGCCGCCGCGAGAACGCCAGCAACTGCCGCACCAGCGTCGCGGCGCGCGTCGCGTTCTGCTTGATCTGCATGATGTCCTGGAACGACGGATCGGTCGGCTTGTGCGCGTTCAGCAGGAAGTCGTTCGCCATCATGATGGCGGAGAGCACGTTGTTGAAGTCGTGGGCGATGCCGCCGGCGAGCTGGCCGACCGTCTCCATCTTCTGCGACTGGTTGATCTGGTTCTCCAGCGCGCGCCGCTCGGTGGTCTCGAGCATGTGCACGATGGCGGCTTCGGCGTCGTTCTCGGCGGCATCCACCGGCGTGACGAAGAACTGGCCCCAGCGCTCCTTGGTTCCTTCGAGCGCCACCTCGACCGGCGCGACGTCGGCCTGGCCCTCCGCGGCCTGGTTGATGGCCGTGATCAAAAGGTGCCGGTCGCGCGAATTGACCGCGCGGAAGATCGACTTGCTGGCGCTGTCGAGCCCGAGGGCCTGCCCGAGCTTGGCGTAGCGCGCGTTAGCGCGCACGACGTTGCCGCCGCGGTCGACGGTCGCGATCGCCATTGGCGTGTGGTCGAAGAAGCGCATGAAGCGCACTTCGGCGGCGCGGTCGGGATCGCTGCGCTCGTCGCGGGCGCGGCTGATGACGAGCGTGCGCGACGGCCCCGGCGCGCCGTCGGCGCCGAAGGCGAGCTTGTGATAGAGCCGCACCGGCATGGTCTTACCGGTGCGCATGCGCAGGTCGATGTCGAAGACTTCCGTCTTCACCTCACCCGGCACCGCAACGATCGCGGTGAGCAGCGAGGCGCCATCGCCGGAGACGATGTCGGTGAGCTTCAGCCCGCCCGAGCCGATCTCGGCGAGATCGTAATCGAGCCAGTTCGCCAGCGTCGCGTTGACATAGGCGAGCTCGCCGGCCGGATTGACCGAAAAGAAGCCGCAGGGCGCGTGATCGAGATATTCGATCGCGTGCTGGAGTTCCTGGAACACGTCCTCCTGGCGTTCGCGGTCGCGGGTAATGTCGGCGATCGACCACACCGCGTATTTCGCCTCGCGCTTCCCGGTGCCGAGCGGGCGCACCCGCATGCGCAGCCAGCGGCCCTGGCTGCCGTCATGGCCGGAGATGCGCACCTCTTCCTGCTGCCGTTTTCCTTCGCGCGCGGCCTTGAGCAGGCGGAACACGGCTTCGGAGACGTCGGGGTTGCCGATGAAGACGCGCTCCACGGGCCGCACCTCCTGCGGTCCGCTGGCACCGGTGAGCGTCAGATAGGCGGCATTGGAATAGACCACGTGGCCGCGGGGATCGGTCACGGCCAGGCCGTCGAAGGCGTGGTCGGCAATGCGCCCCATCACGGGATCGTCGAGACTACGGTCGACGAAGCGGATGATGCCGGCGGCGAAGGCGAACAGGTTGAACAAGCCGACCATCGCCAGCACGGCGAGGATGCCGAGGATATAGGGCTGCGCCTGCGCGCGCCCGAGCGTCATCAGCCCGACGGCGACGGCGACGAGGCCGGCGGCCACCAGCAGCACCAGCGCAATGCTGCCCGATCGCGGCGACGGCTCGTGCGCCGCAACGGGCTCGCGTGTGAGGTCGTGGTCGGTCTCGGCAGTCATTTCAAGCTGGCACAGCCTGTCGGCAGAGAATCAACGCGCTACGGGGCGCGTGGGGTCCTCCCTGCCTGAATCGGACCCGCAGGCGCAAGGGCAGCAAGGGCGAAAGGTACGCTGATTCCCAGATTACGGCCATTTCCGGTACTTTTCGGGCATTTTATCCGCGTCCGGCACCGAATCCGTGTTTCAGCCGCATGACGTAACCGATGACCTCGGCGACCGCATGGTAGTGCTCGGTCGGGATTTCCTGGTCGATTTCGACGGTGGCGTAGAGCGCACGGGCGAGCGGCACGTTCTCGACGATCGGGATGTCGTGCTCGCGCGCGATCTCCCGGATCTTGAAGGCGAGGTTGTCGACGCCCTTGGCGACGCAGATCGGCGCAGACATGCCGCGCTCGTAGGACAGCGCAATCGAATAGTGGGTCGGATTGGTGATGATCACGGAGGCCTTGGGAACCGCCGCCATCATGCGCTTCTTGGAGCGCTGCTGGCGCAATTGCCGGAGCTTGCCCTTGATGTGCGGGTCGCCTTCGGACTGCTTGAACTCTTCCTTGATCTCCTGGAGCGACATCTTCTGCCGCTGGAACCAACTGCGATACTGGAAGAAATAGTCGCCAATGGCGATGATCGCGAGCGCCGCGACCACTGCGCCGAGCAGATGAATGGTCAGGCTGGTGCTGGCGCCCAGCATGGCGGCCGGATCGAGCCTGACCATCGCCTCCATGCGATGGCGCTCCGGCCACAGGACCACGGTCATGACCGCGCCGAGCACGATCAGCTTGCCGAGCCCCTTGAGGAAGTTCGCGGCCGCCTGCTTGCCGAAGATGCGCTTGAGGCCCTCGGCCGGCGACAGTTTGCTGAATTTGGGTTTCAGGGATTCGGCCGACCAGACCAGGCGGTGCTGGAGCACGTTGCCGGCAATCGCCGCCAGCACCAGCATCAGCAGGGGCACGCCGATCGCTGCGAGCACGGCGACCTCGATCTGCTGCATCAGCGCGAGCAGAGCCCTGCCGTCGGTCTTGATCATCCAGGAATTGGCAAGCAGGTTGCGCATCGGCGTCACCAGCCCGCTGCCCACCGAGCCCGAGAAGGTGGAGACCACGAGCGTGCCGCCCGCGATCATGAACCAGGTGTTGATCTCCTGGCTCTTGGCGACGTCGCCGCGTTCGAGCGCCTCTTCGAGACGCTTTTGTGTCGGGTCTTCTGTTTGACTGTCGGGATCGTTGTCGTCTGCCATCGATCACCTATTTAAGCGGCATCATCTGGTGCATAACACCGATGAAATAGTCGAGATACGTGCCCATCATCGCGGTGAGCACCACGGCGAGCACCAGGAAGCCCACGAAGATCGACAGCGGCACGCCGACGAAATAGACCTGCATCTGCGGCATCAGCCGCGCCAGCACGCCGAGCCCGATATTGAAGACGAGGCCGAACACAAGGAACGGTCCGGAAAGTTGCAAGCCCAGGCTGAACGCGGCGGCAAAGGCGCGCGTCGCCAGCGAAGCGACGTCGCCGCTCGATACGGTCTCGCCGGGCGCGAAGATCGTGTAGCTGTCGTTCAGCGCTGCGATCACCAGATGATGGCTGTCGGTGGCAAACAGCAGCGTCACCCCGAGCATGGTCAGGAAATTGCCGACCAGCACGCCCTGCTGTCCCTGTGTCGGATCGACCGAAGTGACGAAGCCGAGCCCCATCTGCTGCGCAATCACGGCGCCCGCGACCTGAAGCGCCGACAACGTCACGCGCGCGGTCGCCCCCAGCACGATGCCGATCACGATCTCATGCAGCATCATGACCAGCAGCGGCGCGATCGAGCCCATGTCGACGTGGTAGGCGTTGCGATGCAGCGGCAGGATGATCAGCGTGAGCAGCAGCGCGATCGCCAGCTTGATCCGCGTCGGAATGTTGGTCTCGCCCAGCCCCGGCAACAGCATCACCATCGCACCGACCCGGGCGAAGGCGAGCATGAAAGAAGCGGCGAGCGCCGGCAGCAGCGAGACGTCGATGCGCATGACGGGCGCATTGTGCCTCAGCCGCCGATGATTCGCGACGAGATCCGCATCATGTGGGAATGGAGTGCGTCGGCCATGAACGGCAGCGCCAGCAGCATCGTGGCGAAGATGGCCAGGATCTTCGGCACGTAGATCAGCGTCTGCTCCTGGATCTGCGTCAGCGCCTGGAACAGCGACACGACGACGCCGACCACGAGGCCGACCACCATCAGCGGCGACGACACGATCACGATGGTCCAGATCGCATCACGCGCGACGTCGAGGGTTTCAGGTCCGGTCATGTGCAGAATTCCTTGTTCATTTCTCGCCTCCTCACCGCTGTTCCGAGCGAAGCAAAGGCTTATCCCCGTCTTTGCGAGCGCAGCGAAGCAATCCAGACTGTCGCCAGCGGAAAGATTCAGGATTGCTTCGCTGCGCTCGCAATGACGATTGGGGCGAGCGCGAGCGCCAAAACTCAGATCGGCATCTTCATGATGTCTTCATATGCCGCGATCACGCGGTCGCGGACCGAGACCAGCGTGGACACCGCGACGTCGGTGTCGGCGACCGCCGTCACCACGTCCATTACGTTGGCCTTGCCGGCGGCCATCGCCACGGTCTGGGCGTCGGACTTGCGGCCGGACTCCATGACGCCGCCGACAGCGTCTTTCAGGAGCGACGCGAAGGACTGCCCGCTCGCTTCGCTGCCCTTGCCGGCGCCGCTGTTCTCCAGCACGCGGGCGAGGTTGGCATAAGTATTGGCTGCGATTGTCGGTGATGCCATGGCTCAAATGTCCTGTTCAGCTCTTGAGGATGTCGAGCGTGCGCTGGATCATCCGGCGCGTCGCACTGATGATGTTGAGGTTGGCCTCGTAGGACCGCTGCGCGTCGCGCATGTCGGTCATCTCGACCACCGAGTTCACGTTGGGATATTTGACGTTGCCGGTCGCGTCGGCGGCCGGATTGCTCGGTTCGTATTTGGTGCGGAAGTTCGACTGGTCCGGCTTGATCCTGCCGAGGGTGACGACCTGCGCGTCGAGCGTGCGGTCCAGCGCGGAGGAGAAGGTCGGCACCTTGCGCCGGTAGGGATCGCCACCTGATGTCTGCGAAGTCGAATCCGCGTTCGCGATGTTCTCCGAGATCACCCGCATGCGCCCGGCCTGCGCGCGCAGGCCGGAGGTCGCGATCGCCATCGAGCGGGCAAAGTCGCTGCTGTCATTCGCCATGATGCGCTTCCCTCAGCTCTTGAGCATGATCTCCGCGTAAACGCGTTCCGCGTTTGTCGCGAGGGAAAACCGCCCGCACACTTTTCCGGATCATGCTCTAGCCTTTGCCGATCGCGGTCTTGAGCAGATGCAGGCTCTTGGAATAGAGCGAGGTCGCCGCCGCGTAGTCCATCTGGTTGCTGGCGGCCTTCATCATCTCCTCCTCGAGATTGACGGCGTTGCCCGCGGGACGGGTCTCGAAACCCGCATTCCTGTTCTGGTCGAAGCCCGAGGCCGCGCCGGATGGCGTCATGTGGGAGCCGCTGGTGCGGGTGAGCGCCAGGGGGCCCATCGAGCCAGTGACGGCGCCTGATTTGTCGAGCTTCGGCTCGACCAGGTCGCGCGGCCGGAATTTGGGCGTGTCGGAATTGGAGACGTTCTCGGACAGGACGCGCTGGCGTTCCTGGTGCCACTGCATCTTGGTGCGAAGCGCCGACAGTACCGGGAGGTCGTTGATGGACATCGTTGCGGCTCCTTCCGCCTCTCGGACCAAAGGCCCGAAGCTAGGCAGAATTTGCCGCGTGTATGGTTAACAGGTGGTTAAAGGTGGCGTCGATGCATGTCCCTTGACGGAACACCAGTTTGCGCCCCCGTGATTCTACGCATCCAAAAGCGGCATTAACCCAACCGTTTGGCGGGCCATGCACAGGCCAAGAAGTCGTTTTGGATCGAGCGATTCATAGGTTATTAAGAGCTGGGGACGGCAAAACTTGCCGTGGGACGTTAAGAAATCGCAGTTTGGGGCATCCCACGCCGATGGTTGGCGCGTCTGACCATGGGCACGAGAAAAGCGCCATTTGTCGGGGACAAGTATGCAAGGCAGCCCAATCACCTTCATCGTGGCGTTCATCGTCGTTCTGGCGTTGATCGGCGTCGCCGCATGGTTGGTTCGCCGATTCGCCTCCAGCCGGCTCGGTGCCAACACCCAGCGCGGCCGAATGCCCCGGCTTGCCGTGATCGATGCCGCCGCGGTCGATGGCCGGCGCCGCCTGGTGCTGGTCCGGCGTGACAATGTCGAGCATCTTCTGATGATTGGCGGCCCCACCGACATCGTCGTCGAGCCCAATATCGTGCGCGCCGCGCCCGGCCGCGACCAGCTTCCGCAGCGTTCCAATGCCGCCGAGCCGCCGCGCCTTGCCCCGATGCCCGATACCAGCAGCTGGACCGACGAAGCTCCGCGGCCCGAACTGCTCGATCATCCCGAACCGCAAATGCCCGAGCCGCCGCCGCGGCCGCGTCCCTCCTTCGCCGACGAGGTACGCCGGCCCGCTCCCGCACTGGCCGAGCGCCGCAACGAACCGCCACTGGCGGGCTTTCCGCCCGAGCCGATCCTGCCGCCGCGCCCCGAGCGCGAGGCACGCCCCGAGCCGGTTCCGCCGCGCATCGCCCGCAGCGAGCCTCCGCTGATGCCACGTCCCCCGCGGCAGAGCGAGCCGGTGAAAGTGCCCCCGGTGCGCGCCGAGCGCGCGGCCGCGCCACCGCCTCCTCCGCCCGTGCCGCAGGCTCCGGCCGTTCCGCCGCCGGCCCCCGCTCCTGCCGCGCCCTCGAACGCCGAGCAGAATCTCGCCGAGATGGCGCAGCGGCTCGAAGCCGCGCTGCGCCGCCCCGCCGGCGAGACAGTCGCGCCTCCGGTTGCGCCCGAGCCGCCCGCGCCACCACCGCCCCGCGCCGCACGCAGCGAGCCGCCGGCCCCCCCGGCTCCGCCCGCAAAGCCGGCCGCGGAGAAGACCAGCTTTGAAAATCTCGAAGACGAGATGGCCTCGCTGCTCGGCCGTCCGAAGCCGTCTTCGTGAGGCTGCCGGCCCTCCCGCGTAGAGTTGTTTTTCTTTCTGTCCTGATCGCCGCGGCTTCGCTCGCGATGCCTGCGCATGCGCAGGACATCAGCATCAATCTCGGCGGTCAGGGGGGCGGCGTCACCGAGCGCGCGATCCAGCTCATCGCGCTGCTCACGGTGCTGTCGATCGCGCCGTCGATCCTGATCATGATGACGTCATTCACGCGCATCGTGGTCGTCTTGTCGCTGCTGCGCACCGCGATGGGCACGGCGACCGCGCCGCCGAACTCGGTGATCATCGCGCTCGCAATGTTCCTCACCTTCTTCGTGATGGGACCTGTGCTGCAGAAGTCCTACGACGAGGGCATCCGCCCGCTCGTCGCCAACCAGCTTGGCGTCGAGGACGCACTCCAGCGCGCTTCCGTCCCCTTGCGCGGCTTCATGCAGAAGAACGTGCGCGAGAAGGACCTCAAGCTGTTCCTGGATCTCTCGGGCGAGCCGCCGCCGGCCACGCCGGATGACCTCGCGCTTCGCATCCTCGTCCCCGCCTTCATGATCTCCGAGTTGAAGCGCGCCTTCGAGATCGGCTTCCTGCTGTTTCTCCCCTTCCTGATCATCGACCTCGTCGTCGCCTCCGTGCTGATGTCGATGGGCATGATGATGCTGCCGCCCGCAACGATCTCGCTGCCGTTCAAGCTGATCTTCTTCGTGCTGGTCGATGGCTGGTCGCTGGTGGCGGGAAGCCTGGTGCAGAGTTACGGGGGCGGATAGCTGCGGCTCCATCCGCCGTCATGCCCCGGCTTGACCGGGGCATCCGGTACGCCGCGGCCTTTCGATTTCATCACTGCGGTCTCTGGAATACTGGATCGCCTGATCAAGTCGGGCGATGACACCGAGAACGTGGCGTACAGTGAGACGGCGTCGACAGCGCCCCTACCCCTTCACGTCATACTGCTTGCTGAGGTGATCGCCGATCTGCACCAGCATGGCGACGCTTTCGGGGAAGCCCGGCTTATCCGTCGCGGCCTGGTCGGCATCGGCGCGGAATTCCCAGCTATCGCCGTCGCGGACGATCGAGATGACGAGGTCATCCGGACCATCGGCATGGACCTTCAATTCGGCCCGCGCCATGGCGATGAGTTCGGCTTCGGTCTTGGCAGGCTTGCTCATATCGACGCTCTCCCGGCATGAAGACGCGCAGGTTGCCGCTTCAACAGGCACCTGTCGAGAGGCCTCGTGGTAGCAGGGTTCCTACCGCGTCATCTTGATCTGCCGCACGACGGGGATCGTGGGCAGCGAGCCGGTGTGGTCGGCCTCGTCCTTGGCTTGCGGCGAGGCCGGCGCGCGGGCGGTTGCGTCGGGGAAGCGCTGCTTCATCTCGCGCAGGAAGCCGTCGAGCGTGTCGACGCTGGCAGCGAGCTTGGCGATCTCGGCGAATTCGGCGCTGGAGGACGCTGCCGGCTTGCTCGCGATGTCGAAGGCGACCCGGTCCGCACTCTCGCTCATCAGCGGCGCATATTTCTCGCGGAAGCGCGACAGGCCGATCGAATCGTCGGCAAGCGCATAGCCGACGGCAGCGCGGATGATGTCGCTCTTCTCCACCGCGTTGAGCGGCTTGAAGTCGCGGAAGCGGTCGCCGTAATAGAGCTCGATCTGCTCGGCGGATTCGCGCCAGCGCCGCGCCGCCCAGAAGATGTCGGAGCGCAGGCGGAGCACCTCGCGTCCGGAAACGTTGGAGACGATGTCGAGCGCGAGATCGTGGCGGCCGACGTCGCTTTGCGCGCGCGCCTCCAGCAGCAGCCGCTGCTGCCGCAGCTCGCCAGAGAGATCGCTGATACGGCTCGCGCGCAGCGCCGAGATCGCCATGTCGGGCTTGCGGTTGGCGAGGTAGATCATGGACAGGCGCGCGGCGACCTGGGCGCGGGCTGCGCCTTCGAGGCGATGGTCGACCTGGTACTGCAACAGCTCGGCGGCCTGGTCGAGCAGGTCGATCGAGGCGAGACGGTCGGCAAGGCGGCGGATCAGCTCGTCGCCGCGGCGGCCGATCGGCGTCAGCTCGCGGAACTCGTAGAACATCCCGAGCGCCTCGACCGGCGGCAGCTCGTCGCCCTTGGGCCCCAGGAAGATCTGCGTGAACAGGTCGGAGGCGAGGTCCTGCGCCTGACGCGAGGCCTCGGCGTTCGGCTGGAGCCTTGTCGCGGTGCGCGCCGCCCTGAGCGCGTCCCGGTAGCGCCCGTTCTCGGCATACATCTGCGACAGCATCTGGAGCGTCTTGACCTCGATCGAGTCGCCCCGCCAGGTCATCGACAGCGTCTCGAGCTCACGCAGCGCGTCTTCCTTGCTGATCTCGTCGCGCTTCTGCCGCAGCGCCACTTCGAGCTGCTTGGCCTCGGCCGCCGCCTGACGATCGTTCGAGGCAACCGCGAATTTGTAGTCGTCGAGCGCGTCCTTGTCGTGGCCGAGCGCCTCGGCGAGCCGGCCGCGCAGCACGGCGAAGCCGGGCGCCGCCTCTGGCGATATGCCGACCACCTCGATCTCGCTGCGGCGCTTGGAGGCACCGGCATAATCCTTCACCTCGAGCGAGGCGCGCATCGCCTCCATCGTCACGATGCGCTGGAGGTCGATCGGCAGCGAGGCGATGGCGAATTCGACGTTCTTGAACTTCTCGCGCGCATCCGCCCACTTGCCCTGGCGCGCATAGGCGAGCGCCTTCCAGAGTTGGGAATCGTGGCTGTTGCCGATCACGGGATTGGCGAGGTCCTTCAAGCCCTGCGCCGGCCGGCCGATCAAGATGTTCGCGATCGCATGCATGATCAGCGCGCCGCTCTCCTCCTTGTTGAGGGGATCGGCCAGCATCAGGTCGGTCACCGACTTGGCTTCGTGGTACATGGCGCGCGACATGTAGAACTGCGCGAGATCGAGCCGCGGCAGCGAGCGCTGCGCCGGCTCGACGGCCGCGATCGCCGTGATCAGACTGCCCTGGCGCGTCCAGAAATCCTCCGACTGGCCCTTGCGCCAGCCTTCCGGACTGAAGACCGGCCGCACCGCGGTCGGCGCGCGCTCGGCGGAGATATCGACCGGCGACAGCGTCAGTCCGCCCTTCTTGCCGAGAATGACCTTGTCGGATCCGACCTCGACGCCGACCTCGTCGGAGTTCGGCCGGATCGCGATGCCGTGCGCGGATTCCAGCAGCGAGAGATCGACGAGATCCTGCCGCTTGATGAAGCCGCGCACCGGCCGCTGCCCGGTGACGACATAGAGCGTGTCGCCGGCGTCGGGATCGGTCAGCTTGTGCAACAGGCCCGGATTGGCGAAGGGGATCGCGATATTGGCGAGTGCGGGGTCGGTGATGTTGCGCGACATCATCAGCGGCAGCGGCGTCGCCTGGATCTTGTCGGCGAGCGTTAGGAGCCAATTGGTCTCCTTGCCGACCTCCTCGCTCGTCAGCGAGTAGACCAGCGGCCGGGTGAGACGGATGCGGACCGCCTGCCCCTTGTCGAGCGGCATGCGGCTGACCTCGCCGATCATCGCACCGCCCCGACTGCGGATCGCCTCGACGTCGATCGGCTTCGGCGTATCGAACACCAGCCACACCGTATCACCGCGGCGGAACGCCGCCGCAGGCGTTGCCACCTGAAACGGGAAGATCACGCGCAAGCCATCGCTGTCGCGGCGGACATCGACGCTGGCCACGGTGGGCTGCGGCGCGGCCGGCGCCTCGGCAGGTGCGGCCTTGACGTTGTCCTTGACCGGCTCTTTCGCAGCCTCCTTCACGACCTCCTTGGGCGCTTCGGACACCGCGGGCTTGGCGGGCGCGACCGCAGCTTCCGTTGCCGGCGCCGCAGGCTTCGACAGGTCCTTGGGCGGTTCCGCGGCGTGCGGTGCTTCCGCCGCGGGAGCCGGCGCGGGCTTCGGTGCCTCGACCGACGGCATCGCCGCCGGAGCTTCCGGCTTCACCTCGGGCTTCGCTTCGATCCTGGCTTCGATCCCGGCTTCGATCCTGGCTTCGATCTTGGCTTCGATCTTGGCTTCGCGCGCGATCGTCTCGGACGTCGGCGGCGCGATCTCGCGATGGACCTCCTTCGGCTTCTCGGCCGCCGGCTTTTCCGAAGCCGGTCCATGGCTTTGGGCCACAGGCTTCGCCTGCGCGATCACCGCCTCAGCCGTCGCGGCGGTCTTGCCCTTGTCGGGTTGGAAGGAGATGTCGACGACGTAATTCTTCTCGTCGCGGAAGGAGTGCACGTCCGAATCGCCGATCAGCGCGATCTCGACACTGGTCTGGTCGATGTCGGACTTCTGCTTGATCGAGGCGACGTTCGGGGGCGCGGCGACGACGGCGTCCGCCAGATCGAAATTGAGGCCGGCATTGAACGCCAGCGTCAGCTTCTGCTCGTTGAGCACGGAGGACACGCCGACGCCGTCGGGCATCTCGAACACGAAGCGCACGAAAGTCGGCTGCACCGAGGCGCGCACGCGGATCTGCGGACGCTTCTTGGTCTCTGCCACGGCGCGCTGGGCGCGCAAGGCACGTTCGGCGACACGCGCACGCTCGGCCAGTTCCTTGACCACGTCCATGGGCAGGCTTGGCGGCGGCCCCTTCCAGCCCTCCGGCAAGAGGTCGATGAATGTGCGCTCGCCGGCATTCATGGTGTTGACGGTGACGCGCCGCGCCAGCGACAGGCGGATGGCGCTGCCGTCGGGATCGCGGCGGGCAGAATTAACGTAGTCGGGCGCACCTTCCGGAACGCGATCGACGGGAACGTCGACCGCCCGGTCGAAGCGAATGATGAGAATGGAGCCGGCCGTCGTCACCTCGGAGGGAACGTCCTCGCCGAGCTTGATCACCAGACGGGCAAAGCCGCCACCGGCCGAGAAAGTCGCCTCGCCCCGGACCACATCGGCGGCGCGGGCGGGCGCACCAAGGCCGATAAGCAGGCAGGCCGCCAACACGGGCGCCTTGCGGACATGGCGCGACAACCCCCGCGCCAAAGCGCCGGCTCGCGACATAAATCCAGCGGCAGCTTTCTGCGCCATTGGCGGCGTTTCTTCCAATTCGGCGGTCCATGCCGGCACTGGCGCCGGCCCGTGCCGTCGACTGTAGGTTTTGCCAATTAAGGACTTGTTAATGCTGTAATGACGAATTCACCCGGCACAGTGCGTCGCGACGCCTGCTTGCGGGCTCGGGCGTTCGTGCTTCGAAATCTGGGGAGCAAGTGGTTAAGGAGGTGTTAACACCCCCTTCGTCCGCACCCGTCAGGAATGCCAATCAAACCCCGCGATTGGCCGGCAAGGCATTCAACTTGCCTCGCGCTTCGCGAATTGACTGCAAGGTCAATCGCTTTTCCGAGATTCGGCTCTCGATGTACTCACGCTCGAGATCGGTCAGCTGTGTGTTCAACAACCGCTGATAGCGACGAATGCTATCGTCGTGAGCTTGAATGAGCGCGAACCTTGCATCCATATTCACCTCCGATTCGTTCCGCCTCACCGGGCCAACTCAGTCGTAATCGACGCCATAACGCGCGAACTCGTCGCCGATGTTCTTCTGAATTGTCCTTGCAGTCGAAATGTCAGATTTTCCGCCGATCGCATCGCCTTGCTTCAGCTTGGCAAGCCCGCGACCAAAAAGCGCGCTCGCCAGTTCGGGGGCGACTCGCAAGGCAGCATTGTAGTCATCGATCGCCGCACCGAACTCACCCATCTTCAGGTGGATCAGCCCACGCGAGTCGTACACGGCAGCGCTGGTCGATCCCGACTGAAGCGCTCTGTCGCAATCCGCCAGCGCTTCTCGCGAGGCACCGAGAACCGCCCTGGTCCAACATCGTCCACTCCATGCCGCCCGCGAGGCGGGCTGGAGACGGATTGCCTCGTCGTAATCATGCGCCGCGCGCTGGTGGTCGTTCTTCTTCAGGTAGGCTCCGGCGCGGTTGACGAAGGCAGCGCCATAGCCGGGATCGAGCTTGATCGCATCATCAAAGGCTTCGATCGCGAGCTCATATTCACGTCTCCTCAAGTGAGCCACGCCGCGGTTGTTGAAGGCCTTTGCGTATGTCGGATTGAGTGCGATCGACTGATCGAAGTCGCTGATGGCGCTGTCGTAGTCGCCCTTTGCCGTGTAGGCGTTGCCGCGATTGTTATACGCGATTGCCAGAGCTGCCGACGAATCTGGACGCGCCTGTATGAAAGTCGTGCAGGCACCGATCCGGGCATCGAGCGAGGTGGTACCCGTCCCGTTGCACAGTTCGATATTGCTGAGATAGCTGTCCTTCACGCTGGAGTTCTGGGCCACGACCGGCAAGCCGACCAGCATCAGGACGACAAGCGCCAGTCCGCCTTCGGCAACGGAGGATCCTGGTTTCATGTCAGGCTCCCGATCTTCTGAGATCTGGCGATTGCACGGGCTCGGACCAATTCTCTAGCAGCCGCGACAGATGTTCAGATTGAGCCTTTGCTCGGCCCTTTGCTCGGGTTGGCGTGGCCCCGCTGCGCCGGGCTTCTTCGTATATTTGTTCTTGCCCTCTTCGATCAGAGTGGAAAACCTGGTGGTTCCGTCGTCCGAGATTTCGACGTGAGGTGTAGTGCCTCGAATGCCCATCGTCGCGACCGGCGTTTCGATCTTCATGTCACCGGTCTTCGCAACCTGGCCGGCAACAAAAACGAACGTACCCTTGGTCAGGTTGAAGGCTGTCGAATTGGACTTTCCACCCGGCTCGTAGACGTATTCGTCCAATGTCATGCGGGCGTTGCTCGACAAGTTGAACGAAGTTCCATCGACGAAATTGATGCCGACCCGACTGTCGGCACCGGTTCGAACCACATCGCCCAAATAGACGGGATCACCGACTTTCGTCTGGATGGATTCGGCCCCGACGTTTGCCTGGACAATGGCGGCGCCCGCATGCTCGATGATGACCGAGCCATCGGCTGTCACAACTTTCCCGATTGGCTTTGACGACGAGTCCAGCACGGCACGCCGCGGGGAATCGTCCTGCGCCTGAACCGGGCGGGGTGACGAAGCGGCCAGCGCAAGGACGAGACCTGCCACGAGAACAATCGCTGCACGAGTGCCCATGGCTTCCTCCTTTTCGAAGATATGATCCTCGAGCATCCGAACGGCTCCGACAGCGCCGACGAAAGCCATCGGGGATAATGGCAGACCAGCCGCAGCAAACCACGACAGCCAAAATGGTTATTCCGGGGTAATCCGAATGGCTGATCACCGTGTCCAAAAGAGTCACTATCCGCGCCGGGCAATTTCAAACAGCTTTTGGCGCTGAAAGCGGTACCGTCGGGCGAAACGACAGCAATTCTGCCGTGATCCACCTGGGCGGAATTCTCAGAAACGACAAGTTTTTAGCGGGCATAGCTGAGGTTGCCGGCACAAAATTGTTCCCGATCGCGTGACGCGGCAAGCCGGCCAAGACGCGGCGGCATAGGGCGACGCCTGAGGCCGACCGCTAGGGCAATCGAGGTTGAAAAATGGCCGTCACGTCCACTGCAGAGCACGGGGGCGAGCGCGAAGCCGCTGCGGGCCTGCATCGCCGCGTGAAGACGGCGAAGAGCAATCCTCCTGATGTACCCGCTATTCAATCTCATGAGCGAGCCTCTGCCGGCCGTTTCGGGATGCTGTCGCTCACGGCATTGCTCTTCTCGATGATCAAAGAGGTCAGGGCCGCAGACCCGAACGCAACGTTCCTGGACGACGATACGATTACATACAAGGACTTTGCACACGGCACGTTCGAGCTCACGACCAAGGAATCAATCCCGCGGCACATCATCGTCGAGGACCCCGGACAAACGGTCGTGCTGAGCAAGGTCGGCTCCGGGCTTACCGTGAATCAGCTCGACAACAGCGCGACCCGCATGGAGGAGTTGCGGGTGGCCCAGCAGGAGGCGCTCGAAAATTTCTCGAAGGGATTTGGCAAGAACGGGTCCGGCACGCCTCCGTTCGTCGAATCTCTGCCGCTGGAGCCGATCAATTTCATAGCGCCCGCGGCGCCAAGCGCACTGCTGCCGTTGCAGCCGATCATCGTCACGGTGCCCGACATCATCACGCCCGTGACACCCGTGCGGACGCCGCCGATCTTGAATGTGCAGGCGGGCCCGCTTGAACTCGACACGGTCGCGTTCGACGTCTTCGCCGCAACGAGGGGAACCTTCAGCGCCAGCAGCTCCAGCGCCGCGCTGACTTTCGGCATCAGCGGAGGCGCTACGGGCGCTACCGCGCTGGAGGGAGCGATCTACGACGTATCGAAGACCAGCTCGTATGGCACGCTTTATCTGAACAGCTCGATTGGCGCCTATGCCTTCGTTCCCAACAGTGGCGCGATCAACGCGCTGAAGACGCCGACCACCGATAGCTTTGTGATCACCGTGTCCGACGGATCGCTTTCGGCTCAACAGGCCTTCACGATCAACATCAACGGAGCCGACGACGCGGCGATCATCTCCGGCACGACGACCGGCTTGTCAATCGAATCCGGCGGCGTCGCCAATGCCCCATCCGGCCCACCTGTCACAACCGGCCCACCTGTCACAACCGGCAAGCTTTCGGATATCGACGTCGACGACCCCGCCAACACTTTCTCGGCCGTCAATTCCCCGACGAAGAGTGCGCACGGTTACGGCACTTTCACCATGACCGCCGACGGCGTCTGGAGCTACACGCTCGATCAATCCAACAGCGCAGTGCAGGCTCTGAACGTCGGCCAGACGCTGACCGACACCTTCACGGTGACCAGCATCGGCGGGACCCCGCAGTTGATTACCATCACGATCAACGGCTCCAACGACGCTGCCATCATTTCCGGGACGACGACCGGCACCGTGACGGAAGCCGCGTGTTGGAAGCCCGGGACTCCGATCGCGACCGGCAAGCTTGCAGATACGGATGTCGACAATACTCCCGACAGCTTCACGCCGGTGACCTCGCCAAGGGCGAGCGACCATGGTTACGGCTGCTTCCGGATGACGGCTGACGGCGTCTGGACCTACACGCTCGATAACACCAATTGCGTCGTCCAGGCGCTGAACGTCTACGACACCCTGACCGACACCTTCACCGTGACCACCATCGACGGCACCGCGCAGGTGGTGACGATCACCATCCACGGCACGAACGATCCGGCCATCATCCATGGCTGCATCACTGGCTCGGTGACCGAGCCCGATTGCAGGGAACACGGCAAGCCGACGGCGAGCGGCAGACTGACTGACACCGACGTCGACAACGCGCCGAACACGTTCACGCCGGTCACTTGTGCGACACGGAGCGCAGGCGGCTACGGCACTTTCACGATGACCGCCGCCGGTGTGTGGACCTACACGCTCGACACCACCAACTGTGCCGTGCAGGCGCTTCCTTCCTGCGAGACTTTGACCGACACCTTCACGGTCACGACCATCGATGGGACGGAACAGACCATAGCCATCACAATCCACGGCGCCGACGATCGCGACCATTTCGGCCACGCGGCAGCTCTCAATGCCGCCGATCCGCCCCACGCCACCGCGCCCCCCGAAGACAATGCGGCTGCGAGAGCCTTTGCCGCCGGTCCGACGGTGGCTGCGAGCACCCATGACGCGAACACGGATGGCATCGGCGCCTCCGGCGAAAGTCCGGATCATGGCAAGATCGGCACAAACGGCGGTCGCGACACCTCTCACGACGGGCACGAACAGACCCTTCTTGCCGGCGGCTCCAGAGACGATCATTTCGTCTTTGCCTCGACGTCGAATTCCAGTGCAGCGCGCCCTGATATCATCTCTGGTTTCAAGGCAGACTCTGAGCGGGGCGACCTGATAGCGCTCGGCGCGCTCACCCTCTCCGTTCTGGCACTCGACGCCTCCAGCACGACGGTGCCCGCACATACGATCGCCTGGCTCTACGACAGCTCGGCGAACCAGACCATCGTTTACGTCAATCCGACGGATCAAAGCCTGAGCATCGGCGATTCCAGTCTGGTGGAAATCCATCTCGATGGCTTCTCCACCGTCCAGACGTCGGATTTCATGCTCGCGCTGGAAACGTCGGGTCATGCGATGGCAGCCGCGCCGGCCAATCTGGAACCGGGCGCGGGCAACGACGCGACCGGTAGCCCGACGACGGCGACCAGCCCCTCATCAGGCGAAACCGTCCATGAGCGAGCCGCCCTGATCGACGGAGAAGGGCCCGGGCAAGCTGCGAAGGCGAGCGGGTGCACATTCGATGCCGATTGCGAACGGGTTGTGCGGGTCGGGCACACCCAGTTCGTTCAGCCCGACGATACGAACACGCGATCGGACGCGCCCACCAGCGGGAACGTGGCCTCCGCGGTGAGCCACGTGCAGCCCGTCAACCAGCTTCATCCCACGGCAGTCGCGGAGAATAGGTTCGTATTCGACAAGTTGACACCGTTCGACAACGGCAAGGAGATCGCGCCCGTTCCAGAGAGCGTGGCCGCCAAGGACAGCGGCCCGGTCATACCGTCCACGGTCGACCCAAGCGTCGAGTCCGGCCCAGACTCCATCGAGACGTCACACCACGAAAATCACGTGCGCGAGCATCATCATGGGGAGCCGATAGCCGAGAACGGCCTTCCTAGAGTTGCTTCGGTTCACCTCGGGGACTCATTTCATTTCAAGCAGCACGGCTCTGACGGTTCGGGTGACATTGCGCCCCCGCCCTGGCACGCGGCGGTCGAACCCTACGCCATCAAGGATGGCGCTTTGCATGGCCACCATTCAGAGCTCAGCGCGGGATGGGAAGATCCTTGGGACCCGTCCGGTCATCACGAACATGCTGGCATCGTCCACGGATTCAGGGCGGCGTCGATGCCTGAACCGTCCCCGCCGCATATTGATCCGGCTCACGGTGCAGGCTCAGCTCACGCCCACGTGCCGCACGATCTGATCGTGTGATGTCCGCAGGGCAACTGGATCTTTAGTGTTGTTTTCCCGTGCCATCCGATGCGGCGGAGCTGTCCCGCTCGGGACAAGCATCGTCAGTGTCGCCATCCTCTTCTTGCGGCGGCAATGCATGCTGATGGTCAAGCGCGGATGTCCAGGCCAACGTCATCGCCGCGATGAGCAGCCGATTGACGGCTTCGATTGCGCGTTCTGCTACGGACGAGTAATTCATGGCTTCCGCCCGCGCGGCTGATTGCCGATGGCGGGAGCCTAGGACGAACTCTCCAGCACCACTGTACTCCAGTTCACAGTTGCACGCGTCAACTCATCGCAGCCTCAGAAGATGCCGCTTGCTTCAGCTGCATCTGCAACGCGAGCCGACGAGCTTCGTGCGGCAAGGACGGCAAGCTCGCGGCCCCCACTCCCCGGCGCGTTTGATCTGCGTACTTAGTTGCCAAGTAGGCTCGCACAACCTCAGAGGTGTTGCGGTCCATCAACGACTCTGAATCAAATGTGATCATTGCGATGTGAATGCGATTGGTCAACTTTTTTGGGGGAGCAATCAATGAGCGGAGAAGCCAACTGCATTGTATGTAGCCAGGCAAGAGCGGTCGTAGCCGTCTTTCCAATCGCGCGGGGCTATGCACTAAAGGTGTACGAGTGCTCTTGCTGCCACAGCACCCTTCATCTCGTGACTCGCACGACGAAGGCTGCGCTGATCAGGCAGCACTGCGAGACCCTCCTTCCCGTCGAGAAGCCGCTGAGCGCGACGGGTCCCAGGGTTCAACAGCGGTTCGCGAACTAGATACGCAAGGCGTCTAGCCGCGTACAGGCCGAACGACCGCGCGATTGCGCGCAGGCTGCAGCAGGGCGCCGCGCCTCCGGAGCCATCAATTCGGCTTTTGCGTCGGCTTGCCGTCGATCTTGGGGAGATCGCCGGCCGCGGCCGATTGATCGCCGCCGCCATTGGCCCGGCGGGCCATCTCGACCGTCAGCCGCTCGGCGGCCTCCGGCGACATCACGCCCATGATGTCCGACATCTTTCGCGGCGCGATCTGCGAGGCGATCTCGATCAGCACGCCCATCTCGAGCCGGTCGAACACCCGCGCGGCATCCTTGGGCTTCATGCCCTCATACATGGTCACGAGGCCCTTCATGCGCTGGGCTTCGGCGGCCTTCTGCTCGGCCTGGGTCGCGGAGATGCGGGATTCCACCGCCTTCATCTCCTCGACCTTGTTTTCGATGCGCTTCTCGGCCGACTTCAGCAGGCTCTCGCGGATGTCGATCTCGCGCTGGCGGGACTCGATCTCCTGGCGGCGTGCCTGCAAGCGCTCAAGGATCGCGCGCTCAGAGGCCGAGACCTGCGGCTGGGCCTCGTCCATCTTGACCACGGTGCCCTCGGGCTTGGTCTCGGGCGCGGCGGGCTTGGGCGCCTCCTTAGGCGCGCCGTGGGTAGATCCCGTAATATCGGGGTCTTCACGCCCGGTCGGAAAGTTCAGATTCTCCTGCGCCCAGGATTTCTTGATCTGGCTCGGCTGGTAGTCGAAGACATAGCCGCCATTGATCACGAGGCCCACGACCTTGAGCGTGGCGAGCCCTGCGACGGCGACCAGGACGACCGGAATGACGCGGATGTTACGAAAGGATTTCATACCCTGACTTTATGCCGCAAGGCCGTTGGATCGTCGTCGTTCGGAGAAGGCTTCGGCCGCAGCCGCCACCGCCTTCGCCGATGAGGGCTTGGCCGCGGGCACCGCGGCCGCTTCCGGGCTCGCCGCAGGGCGCGCGGCGATCGCGATCTTGGACAGGCGCCGCACCACATTGTCGGCTTCGCCGAGCTGCTTATAGAGCTGGTCCGACATCTGCGTCGCCGCCGCCAGCTGGCTGCCGAGGTTCTCGTTGACGTCGCGCACGGCGAGCTTCAGCCCGCCGATCGCGCGCTCGGCGATCTCGGTGGCGGTGATCAGCTCACCGATGACCGCCTTCAGCGAATGCTCGTCCGCCTTCAGCCGCGTCAGCCGCTTGTTGAGCATGACACAGTAAACGATGGTCAGCATCAGCAGGATAGCCACCAGCGTCTCGATCGCCATTCCCAGGGAGTGGTTCATGGGGCCTCCATCATCTTGTTCTGCTCGTCCACCTTCTCGAACATCGCAAGTGTCGTACTTGGCTTGCGCAGGGGTTTCGTCACCCGTATCGCGACGCGGTCGCCGACCCGGCCCATCCGCCCCTCGGTCAGGGTGACGTCGCCGCAACGCACGGTCACGTTGGCATCCGCGCGCATGTCGAGCGGCAGGGTGTCGCCGACCTTGAGCCGCATCAGCTGCTTGAGCGGGATTTCGGCCTCGTAGAGCACGGCGTCGACCGCGATCTCGGCCTGGTTGATCTCGGTGGCGAAATGGCCCTCCCAGATCGTGTCGCGGCCGAATTTTTCGCCCATGAACATCTGGAGCAGGACGCCCCGGATCGGCTCGATGGTCGCGTAAGGCAGCAGCAGCTCGATGTTGCCGCCGCGATCTTCCATGTCGATGCGCAGGCGCACCAGGATCGCGGCGTTGGCAGGACGGCTGATCGCGGCGAAACGCGGATTGGTCTCGAGCCGGTCGATCGTGAAGGTCACCGGCGACAGCGGCCGGAACGCCTGCTCGGCGTCGGCCAGCACCACCTCGACCAGCCGCTTGACCAGCTCGGTCTCGATCGTGGTGTAGGGCCGGCCCTCGATGCGGAGCTGGCTGGCGCCGCGGCGGCCGCCGAGCAGCACGTCGATCATCGAATAGATCAGGCTGGAATCGACCACCGCCATGCCGAAGTTTTCCCACTCCTCGGCCTTGAACACCGAGAGAACGGCCGGCAGCGGGATCGAGTTCATGTAGTCGCCGAAG
Organism: Bradyrhizobium sp. MOS001; assembly: GCF_004634465.1. Classification (NCBI taxonomy): domain Bacteria; kingdom Pseudomonadati; phylum Pseudomonadota; class Alphaproteobacteria; order Hyphomicrobiales; family Nitrobacteraceae; genus Bradyrhizobium; species Bradyrhizobium sp. MOS001. Next base: position 242,148 of record NZ_SPVJ01000005.1, on the reverse strand, counting down.
CGCACCGAGGTGATGCGGTCGAGCGAGACTTCGACGTTGTCGGAGGTGAAATTGCGCAAGGAGGTCGTCAGCAACCGAACCAGGCGGTCGAAGACGATTTCGAGCATCGGCAGACGCTCGTAGGAGACCATCGCCGAATCGATGATCGCGCGAATGCCGGAATGGTCGTCGAGCGTGACGTCGCCGACCGCGAAGCCGAGAAGATTGTCGATCTCCTCCTGCGACAGCACCCGCTCGCCGGAATTCTTGCCTGCGCCGAGATCGCGGCTGCCGTCCTCGACCATGGCCGCCCATTGCAGGGCCATGGTCTCGGATAGTTCGTTTTCGGCAGCAGCCTTCGCGGCCTCCGCGGGATCCTCGGAATCAAGCGAGGCCTCCCATTGGGCGGCAATTGCATCCTGGTCTGGTTGGTCGGTGCTCGCCATGATCCCTAGCCCGTCATGCTCACTGGATCACGACTTCCTTGAACAGCACCGCGCTGACCTGGATCGGGGAAACCGCCGCATTGACGCGCTTGGTCAGCTCTTCCTTGAGGCGGAAGACGCCGGCGGACCCGTTGAGGTCGGAGGAGCGCAGCTCGCGCACATAGGTGTGGAAGATGTCGGTGATGCGCGGCATCGTCGGCTTGATCGCCTCGATCTGCTTCTCTTCCTTCAGCTCCAGCACGACCTTGAGCTTCAGATATTGCACGCGCTCACCAGGCGCGCCGGCGAGGTTGACCATGATGTCGGGCACGTCGACGAAGGCCGGCGGCTTCGGCGGCGGCGCCGCCTCGGCGTGATGCTCGTCGTCGCCATGACGGAAGAAGAAGAACCAGGTCGCGGCACCGCCACCGAGGACGGCGAGCAGGCCGACGGCCATGATGATGAGCTTGAGCTTGTTCTTCGGCGGGGCGGCTTCCGCGCCTTCGGCGGCTCCGCCGCCTTCCGCTTCATTGTCTGCCATGGTCGATAGGCTCGCTCATCTCATAAAGGGTCGAAAGAGCGAAGCCTCCTGGCAGACAGTGACGCGATACAAATGCCCCAGCGCAGTGCGCTCCTCTTACACGCAAACGCTACGGTAATAATGGTTAACGGAATCTTTCGATTGGGCCTCCACTAGGAAAAATCTGCCGGGCAAACATGGCTAACAGAACCTTTCTGCCGCCTCCCCGCGCCCCTCAAAAATCGACAAGACATTGAAATTACGCCATTTTTCGAGTTGGCACGGCTTTCGCTGAGAGAGGACCGAGGCCGGAGGGTTTGGGAGAACCTGGCGGTCTCGTTCACGGGTCGGCCAAGGCGCTTGGGAGAGCGAGGTGGCAGGCTCACTCAGGGGAGATTTCCGATGCAGAACGCGCTTCTGATCGGCTTGTCACGGCAGATGACGTTGGAACGGCAGATGGATGTCATCGCCAACAACGTCGCCAATGCCAACACCAACGGCTTCAAGGCCGACCATTCGCTGTTCGAGGAGTTTCTCAACTCGAACGCGCGTGAGGACAATTTCATCGCGTCCGACCGCCGGGTCTCCTATGTGCAGGACCGCGGCACCTTCCGCGACGTCGGCCAGGGGCCGATGGAGCCGACCAACAACCCGCTCGACATGGCGATCGACGGCAACGCGTTCTTCGCGGTGCAGGCCAATGGCGGCGAACGCTACACCCGCGACGGCAAATTCTCGCTCAACAGCACCGGCCAGCTCGTCACCTCCGACGGCAACCTCGTGCTCGGCACCGGCGGCCCGATCACCTTCCAGCCGACCGACCACGACATCAACGTCGCACCCGACGGCACCGTCACGGTGCTCGAGGGCACCGCCAAGACCGACTCGATCCGCGGCAAGATCCGCATGGCTGCGTTCGACGACGCGGCGAAGCTGACCAAGCTCGGCGCCAACCTCTACGACGTCGGCTCCGCGACCCCGCAGGCCATCACCAGGTCGACCGTGCGCCAGGGCTACATCGAGAAGTCCAACGTGAACTCGGTCGGCGAGATGAGCCGCATGGTCGAAGTCATGCGCAGCTACACCGCCATCGCCAACCTGCTCCAGCAGCAGAGCGACCTCCACAAATCGGCGATCGAGAAGCTCGCCGACGTTCCGGCCTGATTAGGGGATCACTGACATGCAAGCGCTCCACACCGCTGCGACCGGAATGGCGGCCCAGGAACTCAACGTCCAGGTCATCTCCAACAACATCGCCAACCTGCGCACCACCGGTTTCAAGAAGCAGACGGCGGCGTTCCAGGACCTGATCTACGAGCACGTCCGCCGCGTCGGCGCGCAAGCCTCGGACCAGGGCACCATCGTGCCGGTCGGCGTCGACATCGGCGGCGGCGTCAAGACCGTCGGCACCCCGCGCAGCATGACGCAGGGCACGCTGTCGCAGACCGGCAACGACCTCGACCTCGCGATCTCGGGCGAGGGCTTCTTCAAGATCCTGATGCCCGACGGCACCTTCCAGTACACCCGCGACGGCACCTTCCAGATGGACAACCAGGGCCGCGTCGTCACCGCGCAGGGCAACCCGGTGCAGCCGACCATCACCATCCCGAACAACGCCTCCGGCCTCGCCGTCAACGAGCAGGGCCAGGTCTCGGTGACGCTGCCGGGTTCGTCGACGTCGGCCGTTCAGGGCCAGATCGGCGTGACCCGCTTCATCAACAAGGCGGGCCTCCAGCCTGTCGGCAACAATCAGTTCGTCGAGACGCCCTCTTCCGGCCCGCCGCAGGACGGCACCGCGAACTCCGAAGGCTACGGCAAGGTCACGCAGGGCAGCCTGGAGCAGGCCAATGTCGACGTCGTCTCGGAGATGAGCGACCTGATCGCCGCGCAGCGCGCCTACGAGATGAACGCCAAGGTCATCAGCGCGGCCGACCAGATGATGCAATCGACCACGGCGTTGTTCCGCTGAGGTGATGACGATGATCCGCACCACCCTCGCCGCGATCTCCGCTTTCCTGCTGCTGGCGCTGCCGGCGCAGGCCGCCGACGATTTCATCGCAGCGCCGACGCTGCGCGCGAGCGTCACCGTGACCTCGGACGTGGTGCGGGTCGGCGATCTCATCGACAATGCCGGCTCAACCGCGCTGATCCCGGTCTACCGCTCGCCCGATCTCGGCACCACCGGCGCGCTGCCGGTCGCGCATGTCTTGTCGGTATTGCGCGCAAAACAGGTGATCGGCGTAATGACCGGCGACATCAAGGAAGTCCAGGTCACCCGCCTCGCCCGCACGCTCGCCAACAAGGACCTCGAAACCGCGGTGGCCTCGGCGCTCGAGCGCCGCTTCGGCCTTGGGGAAGCCGCCAACATCGCCGTCACGTTCGACCGCGGCGTCGCCGACATGCGGCTCGACGCCTCCAACACCGGTGCGCTCCAGCCGGTCGCAACCCGCTATGACGCCCGCAACGGCCGTTTCGACATCGCCTTCGAGATCAACAACGACAACAATTCGACGCCGACCAAGCTGCGCTTCACCGGCACCGCTATCGAGACGGTGGAAGTGGCCGTGCTGACGCGCGACATCGACCGCGCCGATCTCCTCAAGTCCTCCGACATCGCGCTGGAGCGCCGGCCCAAGGCCGAGGTCACCGGCGAGCCCGCCTCGCGCGATCGCACGCTCGGCATGCAGCTGCGCCGGCCGATGCGGGCGGGCATGCCGATCCGCGTCGCCGACATCGTCAAGCCCGACTTCGTGTCGCGCGACCAGAGCGTCACCGTCATCTACCAGGTCCCCGGGATCTACCTCACCACGCGCGGCAAGGCGCTCGAAAGCGGCGCCGAGGGCGACACCGTCAGCGTGCTCAATCTCCAGACCAAGCGCACGCTGGCAGGCATTGTCACCGGTCGCGGCCAGGTGACGATCCAGGGCGCGAGCCAGTCCGCGCCGATGGCGCCTGCGGTCGAGCAGACCTCCTCGCTCAAGCGCGACGAAGCGCCCACCCCCGCGGCCGCTGCTGCAGCGCTCGCCCAGAGCCTGGTCCAGGCCCCCGCGTCTCCGGCCCAAGCCGCTCAAGCTCAGATCGCTCAGGCCCAGATCCCGCAAGTTCGCGTCCCGCAAGCTCCAGCCAAGTCAGAGTAAGTCATGTCCAGGTTCAGTTCGGCTTCCCGTCTTCGTCGCGTCGCGATCTCCGGTCTGCTGCTGGCAGTTTGCGCGATGGCGAGCGGCTGCTCCTCGATCGACCGCCTGTCGCAGATCGGCGAGCAACCGAAATTGTCGGCGATCGACAATCCGACGACGCAGCCCGGCTACAAGCCGGTGCAGATGCCGATGCCGAAGCCGGAAGTCGCCTCCTACAATCCGAACTCATTGTGGCGCAACGGCAGCCGGGCCTTCTTCAAGGATCAGCGCGCGACCCATGTCGGCGACCTCCTCACCGTGACCGTGAACATCACCGACAAGGCCAACATCGCCAACGAGACCCAACGCAGCCGCACCGCCAAGGAGGATTCGGGGATTACCGATTTTATCGGCAGCCAGACGATCACGCAGCCGCTCAAGATCCTGCCCGGCCGCCTTCTCACCACCGACTCGACATCCTCCGCCGACGGCAAGGGCTCGGTCAATCGCACGGAGGCCTTGCAGACCAACGTCGCCGCGGTCGTGACCCAGGTGCTGCCGAACGGCAACCTCGTGGTCGAAGGCAAGCAGGAGATCCGCGTCAACTACGAGATCCGCGAACTCATCGTCGCCGGCATCGTCCGCCCCGAAGACATCCAGAGCGACAACACCATCGATTCCAGCAAGATCGCACAGGCCCGCATCGCCTATGGCGGCCGCGGCCAGATCACGGACGTGCAGCAGCCGCGCTACGGTCAGCAGGTCATGGACGTGCTGCTGCCCTTCTAAGCCTCTCCCGAGCTCCCACATCGTGTTCGCGAACCTAGGCGCGAACGACGATGTACTACGCGGCCTCCGGTAGCTCCCCTGCCGGAGGCCGCATGTATTTTGTAAAGGCGATTGGGACGACTGACGGCGGGGATTGCCGTAGGAGCCTCACGTAAACTCCGCCTCCACCACGCCCAGCCCGTCCAGCTCCATCCGCACCTTGTCGCCGGCCTTCAGCCACAGCGTCTTCACCAGGCTCCCCGTCAGCACGAGTTGCCCCGCGTACAGACCCTTGCCTTCGGCGGCGAGGTGGTTGGCGAGCCAGGCGAGTGCATTGTGGGGATGGCCGAGCACGTCGGCGCCGGTGCCGTGGCTGACCTCTTCGCCATTGACGATGGCGCGGCCCTTGACCACCTTCAGATCCGGCACCGACGAGCGCGGCACCGCCTCACCCAGCACGCAGCCGGCGGCGAAGAAATCGTCGGCGATCAACGTCGGCGCGCCCATCGATTCCCACTTCACATAGCGGTCGTCGACGATCTCGATCGCGGGATGATAGAACTCAACGGCCTCGCCGACCCATTCGGCCGTGAACGGCGCCTCGCCGGCGGCGAGGTCGCGCTTCAATCGCACCGCGATCTCGCACTCGACGCCGACACGGACATAGTCGGCAGCCGCGAGCTTGGCCCCGCTCTCGTGCACGCCCTTCTGGAACACGCTGCCGCCGCAGGGATGCGGGATGCCGATATAGTCCTGCATCACCTGACTGGTGCAGCCGATCTTGTAGCCGACGAGCGGCCCGACATGCGGCAGCAGCAGATCATGCAGCGCGCGCTGGACCTGATAGCCCTCGGCTTCGTCGGCCGGCGGATGGTCCAGGGCCGCGAGCGGCGCGCGGTTACGGCGCGCGAGCGCAATCGCCTTTGCGGCTTTGAGAATCTTGTCCATTGGCGCCTGCTCCCACGCTACGCAATTGAGGTCGGCACTTCAGCATCCCCGCCGCGGCGTGACAAGCGCGGGCCAAGGGCGGCCCACGGGGCGCCCTCAGCCCTTGACGAGACCGAGCCGGATCAGGCTCTCGGCCGTCGCGAGGATCGCCTCAGTGTTGGAACGGGCCTGCCAGCCGAGCAGCGACCTCGCCTTGGCGCTGGTGGCATGCCGAACCCTCCCAAGCATCGGCACGACCGCGCGCAGCAGCGGAATCCGGTTCGCGGCCAGCCGCACCAGCCAGTCCGGGGCCTGGAGCCGCGGAACCCGGCGCGCCCTGGGCCCGAGTTCCCGCCGCAGCACCCTGGCGATATCGAGGATCGACATCGTCTCACCGGAGACCGCGATGAAGCGCTCGCCTTTCGCTTCGGGCGCCGTCATGGCGCGCAGGTGCAAATCGGCCACGTCGCGCACGTCGACCACGCCGAAATAGACCCGCGGCACCGCCGGCATGGCGCCGTCGAGCAGCGATTTGACGATCTCGATCGAGCCGGAGAAGTCCGGCCCCAGCACGGGGCCAAAAATGCCGGCGGGATTGACGACGGACAATTCGAGCCCACCGCCCTCGCGCGCGACGAAATCCCAGGCCGCCCGCTCGGCCAGCGTCTTGGATTTGATGTAGGGCTGCACGTCGGCGCCGTCGAGATTGGTCCAGTCGGTCTCGTCGAACGGACTGTCGCGCGCCGGATGGCCATAGCCGATCGCGCCCAGCGACGAGGTGACGACGACCCGCCTTACGCCGGCCTCGCGTGCGGCACGCAGCACCCGCAGCGTGCCGTCCCGGGCCGGGATGATCATCTCGTTCTCGTCCTTGGGAACACTGGTCGACAATGGCGAGGCGACATGGAGCACGTAATCACAGCCGGCGACGGCGTCGTGCCAGCCGTCGTCCGCGGTGAGATCGGCGGTGAAAAAGGACAGGCTTTCCGGCGACGCGGCTCCGCCCTCGCGCAACATGGCGAGCACGTCGGCCTGCCGGTCCGGGCGGCGCACCGTGGTCCGCACCTGATGGCCGGCGGCCAGAAGCTGCAAGACGACATGGATGCCGACGAAGCCGGACCCGCCGGTGACCAGAACAATGCTCATTGCCGAATTCCCCTCATTGCGCAGGCTGGGCGAATTGGTTCCGCCACCCTGCTCAAGGCCGCATCTGGTCACTATCTCCCGGGGAACAAGTAGAATGGATTTCGAGACCGGTATGGAAAACCTGACCAGCGTTTGCGACGGCGACTGCGATTGCAGCCCCGACCCTGCCCTGCTCGCCGACTTCAAGCGGGCCATCCATGCGCTTGGCGGCAAGTGGAAGCTGGAGATCCTGTTCGCGCTGATGAACGGCGCCGTCCGTTTCGGCGCGTTGCGGCGATCGATCGGCGGCATCACCCAGCACATGCTGACCACGCAGCTGCGCGAACTCGAGCAGGACGGCCTGGTGTCGCGAACCGTCTTCGCGGAGAAACCCTTGAGGGTCGAGTACGAGTTGACGGATGCGGCCTACGGCCTGTTGCCGGCGTTTAAGGAAATATTGAGCTGGTCAAGGCTTTATGGCGATGCGCGCCTTGTGGCGTCGCAGCAAGCCTGATTGCAGCCAAGCCTGATTGCAGCCAAGTCTGATTGCAGCGATGTGTGAAGCTGCCGGATCGTTGCCTCAGCATTCGAGTCGATCTCGTTGACGCGACTCGCAAAACCTCCCGCACCTGAAGTGAATGCTGTTTCTCATCCGAACTTACGTGAGCTCGGAGGAAGTGACTCTAGCCCATTGATCGCGATTCATTTTTCGCGATCGCGACGATGAGCGCCATGTCGTGGTGCCTGAACCGGCACCACGACATGACCAAACCGAAGCTGCGCGCCTCAGGCGTAGCCGAGCGCCATCCGGATTGCGGTCTCGACCGGAGAGTAGACGCCATCGGGCCGCTCCAGCCTGTAAGGCTCTGCGAGAGGAAGCGACGGCTGGCCCATGAAACGCGGCCGCGTCCCCTGGTGCCTCTGCGCGGCATGAACCAGGAAGGGATGGCAGAGATAGACAGTGCCGGCGGCACCGGTCGCGAGCGCAATGGGACAATCGGCTCCCATCTCGTCCAGCACCATGCGTGCCATGCCCGCCTCGCCTGCCGGCGCCAGATAGCGCGCCATCGGAACATGCGAGCCGACCCGGATGCGCGTCGGTGCATCGTCCTCGCCGACGTCGGAGAACAGGAACAGAAGCAACAGCGACCGTCCGCGCGAAGTAATGTTGACGCGCCAGGCCGAGAAAGCGCGCGTCTCGTTCGGGTCGCAATCCGCACCGGGAAAGCTGAGATCGACATGCCAGCCGGCGTCGCCTGGATCGTCTGGATGTGGAAAGCGCACCGGAAAGGTGCCGATGTCGCGGCGCGGGCGCCACCGTGCAGGTTCGACGATCTGGTCGAATGCGCCATGGAGGACGGCCGTATTAATTGCGTCGCGGAACGGAGGATCGCCATAGCCCGGCAGCCGGATCACCGGCCGCGTCCAGGTCGACGGGTCGTCCTCGCTGCATGGTAGGTCGCGCCACATGATGGCACGCGCCGCCTCCGCCAGGTCGCGGGGAAAGGCATTGTCGATCCGGATAAAACCTTCGCGAATGAATTGATCTATTTGCGCGTCGTCGAGCGCGCGGGGATTGGCAGTCATGATGTCTCTCAATTGCTCGCCAGCCCTCGTCGTCCGCTCGTTGCGGAACCGGCCGGCTCAATCGGTTGGGAATCCGCGGGTGGAACTCGCGGGACGCGATGCCTCCGCGACGGAGGCGCCTGCGCTCAGCCCAGGAAGAAAACCGAAGCGATATTGAAAGTGCAAATCATCATAGCGGCGCGAATCTACGCGCCAAACCAGCGGCGCTCAAGCGGCACCGTGAGCCCAAAAACAAAGAGCCGCATCGCTGCGGCTCGGACTCTATTCGTCGCGGTAGACCTTCTCGCGTTTCTCGTGGCGCTCCTGCGCTTCCACCGAGAGCGTTGCGATGGGCCGGGCTTCGAGCCGCTTCAAAGAGATCGGCTCGCCGGTGTCCTCGCAATAGCCGTAGGTGTTGTCCTCGATACGCTGGAGCGCGGCGTCGATCTTGGCGATCAACTTGCGCTGGCGGTCGCGGGCGCGGAGTTCGATGGCGCGGTCAGTTTCGGACGATGCCCGATCGGCGAGATCGGGGTGGTTCACGTTCTCCTCCTGCAGAGCCTGCAGGGTGAGCTTGGACTCTTTGAGGATCTCATCCTTCCAGGCGAGGAGCTTCAAACGGAAGTACTCCTTCTGCCGGTCGTTCATGAAAGGCTCTTTTTCGGTCGGTCGGTAGTTTTTCAACTTTTCCAAGGGCGGCCTATCTGTCTAAGCAACGACTCGCAACGGAACGGGGTCCGTTAAGCCGGGCTTATATAGCGGCCTCCTGTGACAGACAATATTTCCCTGATCGTTCGGTTAGCGCCCCCAAGCCCTTGCACAGGAAGGTTTATCCTGGAGAACCCGGGGGCGGCCGAAGGTTTAGTAACCGACCGTGAAACGCTGCCTCGGATGGGCCGGCCGCTCGATCTCGTCGACGAGCGCAATGGCGTAGTCGGCGAAGCTGATCCAGCTTTTCCCGTTCGCATCTGCGAGAAGCTGATCGGTCCCGAGCCGGAACTTGCCGGTTCGCTCGCCCTCGATGAAGAGGGCCGACGGCGAGATGAAGGTCCAGTTCAGGTCCTTTTCCTGTCGCAGCAGCTCAAGGAAAGCCCCGCCCGCCTCCGCTTCGGCCTTGTATTGGGCGGGAAAACCGGGGGTTGTAACCAGTTTGACGCCGGGAGCGACTTCCAGGCTACCGGCACCGCCGACAACAAGGTAGCGACCAACGCCGGACGCCTTCGCCGCGCCGATCAGCTTGAGCGGGTCGCTGGCCAGGAAGTGCACGGAACTCACGGCGACGTCATGCCCCGCCCACAGCTTGGCAAGGCCAGCCTGGTCGAGCACGTCGCCCTTGGTGGACGTGACGTTCGGCAAGGCCGCGATCTTCTCGGGGTTCCGGGCGATGGCGGTGACGGCATGGCCGCGGCGCGACAGTTCCTTGGTGATCTCCGACCCGGCCCGGCCCGAGGCACCGGCGACTGCGATTTTCATGGAAGGCTCCTTTGCTTCTTTTGGTAACTATCAGTTACTAGATATCGCAAAGGATGCTGGTGTTAAGAGAGCACTTTGTGCTTACCTGATTACGCAAGAGTAACCGGGACCCGTCACCGGCGCGCGAGCCGGCAAGGGGCCAAACGGATCGTGAGGAGTTGACGATGAAGCCAGACGTCTATGCAGCGAACTGCCCCACGCGCCAGATCCTCGACCGCGTCGGCGACAAATGGGCGGTGCTGATCCTGCTGCTGCTGCGCGAGGAGCCGATGCGCTTCAATCAGTTGCGCCGAACGATTGAAGGCATTTCGCAGAAGATGTTGAGCCAGGTTCTCAAGTCGCTCGAGCGCGACGGCCTGATCAAGCGTCACGCCATCGCAACTGTACCGGTGACGGTGGAGTATTCGATCACGCAGCTCGGGGTGACGCTCGCGGCCGCCGTCGATCCCCTGCGCGATTGGGCCGAGCAGAATCTGAAGGACGTGCTCGCCGCCCAGCGCCGCTACGACACGCTGCAGAAGGACGAAGCGGCCTAAGCCTGCCCGGCCTTGGCCAGCTCGACCTCGACGCGCAGCTCGATCTCGGACAGCAGGGAATCCAAACCAGGATCGCCCGAGGATGATTTCAGGTTCGCCGCGGCATCGCGCAGCCGCATCACGGTCGAGGCGTCGAGATTGCCGGACAGTAGTCCCATCTTGAGATCGTCGAGCACGTCGAGCGCGGTCCTGCCGCGGGCGACCGAGCGCTTGCGGCGCTCGACCGGATCTTCCTCGATGCCCTGCAGTGCGAGCAGCCCGTCGATGTTCGCGGCGGCCTTCGGTGCGGCAGCGCCCCGCGTCTCCTGCGCCGACGAGGTGTCGGGCAGCACGAAGGTTCCGGAGCTCGTCCGCCTGGCCTGGCTGGCCGGCGCACCAAGCGTGGTGCCGTTCGGTCCGTAGATGCGCATCGCAGGAATCCGGGTGATCGATGCCGTCACCTTCACCGTCTTATGGTTAACGGCGCGTAAACGGCCCGGCAAAATCTGCCGACAGGCGGCAGTTTCGCTCCTCAGGGAGAACGCTCCCTGACACCGGTGGAAACAGGTTTATTCAACCTATTCAATCGCGTAACCCCGCTGCCCCGCGTTGGCACAGCACTCGCAAGGAAAGCGTCGGACCAGCTCGTCATGGGAGTGTCGTGGATGGTCCGAGATGTGAGGAGCCTCGGGGAGCAGAGGATGCCAGGCGTTCGTTGGGTGAGGATTGTTGGGGTGGCCTGCGCCGCGCTGTCAGCGCTGGCGCTCTCGGTCACGTCTGCAAGCGCGACATCGCGCATCAAAGACCTCGCCAATATCGAGGGCGTGCGGCAGAACCAGCTCATCGGCTACGGCCTCGTCGTCGGCCTCAACGGCACCGGCGATACGCTCAACAACATCCCCTTCACCAAGCAGTCGCTGCAAGCGATGCTCGAGCGCATGGGCGTCAACATCCGCGGCGCCACCATCCGCACCGGCAACGTCGCCGCCGTGATGGTCACGGGCAATCTGCCGGCCTTCGCCACCCAGGGCACGCGCATGGACGTCACCGTCTCCGCGCTGGGCGACGCCAAGGATCTGCGCGGCGGCACCCTGCTGGTCACGCCCCTGTTAGGTGCCGACGGCAATGTCTACGCGGTCGGACAGGGCTCGCTCGCGATCTCCGGTTTCCAGGCCGAAGGCGAAGCGGCGAAAATCGTGCGCGGCGTTCCGACCGTCGGCCGCATCGCCAACGGCGCCATCATTGAGCGCGAGATCGAGTTCGCGCTCAATCGGCTGCCGAACGTGCGGCTCGCGCTGCGCAACGCCGACTTCACCACGGCCAAGCGGATCGCGGCCGCGATCAACGACTATCTCGGCGTCAAGACCGCCGAGCCGATCGATCCCTCGACGGTGCAGCTTTCGATCCCGCCGGAGTTCAAGGGCAACGTCGTCGCCTTCCTCACCGAGATCGAGCAGCTCCAGGTCGATCCTGATCTCGCCGCCAAGATCGTCATCGACGAACGCAGCGGCATCATCGTGATGGGCCGCGACGTTCGCGTCGCAACCGTCGCGGTGGCGCAAGGCAACCTCACCGTCACCATCTCCGAGAGCCCGCAGGTCAGCCAGCCCAACCCGCTGTCACGCGGGCGCACCGTGGTCACGCCGCGCACCGGCGTCAGCGTCACCGAAGACGGCAAGAAGTTCGCCGTCGTCAAGGACGGCGTCTCGCTTCAGCAGCTCGTCGACGGCCTCAACGGCCTCGGCATCGGCCCGCGCGACCTCATCAGCATCCTCCAGGCGATCAAGGCCGCCGGCGCGATCGAAGCCGACATCGAGGTGATGTGATGCAGACCAGCATGATCAACACCCCCCACGTCGTCACCTCCTCGGCCTTCTCGGTGGAGAGCCGCAACGGCCGGCCCGACTTCGAGCTCGCCGCCGCGTTGCAGAAGGTCTCGCCACAGCAGCAGTCGAAGGCGCAGAAAACCGCCACCGATTTCGAGGCGATGTTCCTCAACAGCATGTTCTCGCAGATGACCTCGGGCCTGAAGGGCGAAGGTCCGTTCGGCGACACCCCGGGCACCGGCGTGTGGCGTTCGATGCTGACCGAGCAATATTCCAAGAACTTCGCCAAGGCCGGCGGCGTCGGTGTCGCCACCGAAGTCTACCGCACCCTCATCATGCAGCAGGCGAAAACGATCCGCACGGCATAAGGTCAACCGAGATGAACCATTTCAACGCCTCACGTCAGCCGGTGCAAGCGCAGCGCCCGAACACCGCACCCGGCAACGCCGAGGCTCGCAAGGTCGCCGAGCAGCTGATGGATGCGATGAACGCCCTGCTCGGACTGGTCGAGCGCGAGACCGAGCTCGTCCGCGCCGGCCAGGTCCGCGAAGCGATGACGCTCGAGAGCAAGAAGCAGGAGCTGTCGCGCAACTATGTCAGCGCCGTCAGCGAGTTGAAGACGAACCAGGCCCAGCTCGCGAAATCCGCGCCCGAGCTGCTCTCGACGCTGCATCGGCATCACGACGCGTTCCGCGCGATGCTCCAGGTCAATCTCACCGTGCTCGCGACCGCACACGCGGTCTCGGAGAGCGTGGTGCGCGGCGTCAACGCCGAGATCCAGAAGCGCAACGTGCCCAACACCTATACGGCGGCGGGACGCCGCGCGGCTCCAGGCCCACGCCACATCACCCCGCTCGCGGTCAGCCGCTCGCTCTGAGCGCGCGCGCGAAAACTCCCTGCAATTTTACGAAAAACCGCGCGGCGATATCGTCGCGCGGTTAGTCACGTTTCCTTACCCGGTCTTCAATCCTGGTGTTCCATGGTTGCGTATTGAGAGGGGTTGGGATTTGACTCAGACGAGGCAACCAGGAGGCTGCCATGAGTACAGATTTCAGCATCAGGCCGGTGGGGATACCGGCCCCCGTGCAGATCATAACGACGTCCAATGCGGCGGCGAACGAGGCCGTGCAAACTGATTTGCCGGTGAGCCAGACGGTCGCCGCGAGCGATACGAGCGCGGCTGCGCGCAATGATTTGCAGAGCACCAACGACAGCGTTTCACGCCAGGTCGTTTTCAACCAGCCCGCCGCGTCCTTCGTGTTCCAGGTCGTGAACGAAAGGACCGATGCGGTTGTCGATCAGTTTCCGGACGAAGCGATGCTGCGGCGGCGGGCCTATTTCCACGCACTGGACATGAAGTCCGAGCCCCCGCGTCCACTCAGCACCGATCGCAGCGCCTGACGCTCACGCCGGGGGTCGCGACGGCTTCATCGAGGTCGTTCGAAACCGGTCGCGTTACGACCGTCCCGAAAGACCGGCGGCGATATTGCGATTGATCTCGATCAGCGGGCGGAAGTGATCGAGCTGCGGGCTCATCAGCAGCGCAGCAGTCTGGCTCAGCACGAACACGCTGATATTGGCGATCCTCTGCCGAACGTCGAGCGGCTGCGGATTGGTGTCGCGCATCGCCTCGCTCAGGAAGATGGTCCAGAGCTTGCGGTTGAACATCAACGCCTGCGTCGTCTGCTCATTGAAGGGATCGGCACTGTTGATGGCGTCCTGCAGCTTGTTGGCGGCCTTCAGGAGCGTCTGCGCCTCGATATCGCGAGGAGACGCAGTGGTCGTGGCTACACGCGCGTAGGCCGAAGCAGCAGAACTCGACATCGATCACCCTGGAGGTTTCCTCGCCCGTTGTACAGGCTTAAGGATTTCTTTCCCAACCCTAGGCAGCACCGCTTAAGATTTGCTTACGTGAGAGTGCGGACGATCTCCGGACAATTACGGGTCGCGGCATCCACCTTCACCTCAAGGCTAAATCCGAGTGCTCGCACTGTAAACGATTGCATCCATCATGCGCTGATCTGAGCTAATCGACAGTTAGCGATCTCGCTCAAAACAACGGCGAAGCCTAGGCTTCGCCGTTCAATGATTCATCGTGTACATCAGCGTCGCGCTTAGCGGAGGAGCTGAAGCACGCTCTGCTGCGACTGGTTGGCGAGCGACAGCGCGGAGACTGCGATCGACTGACGCGTCGAGAGCGCCTGGCTGTTGGCCGCTTCCTCGTTGGTGTCCGCAAGCGTCAAGCTCGACGAGCCGGTCTGCAGCACGTTGATCAGGTTCTTGCTGAAGTCCTGACGGATCTGCACGATCGACAGGTTCGAACCGAGCGTCGACGCCTCGGCACGCAGCGTGGTGCTGGCCGAGTTGAGCGAAGTCAGAATGGCGTTCGCCGATTTCGAGTCCAGGAAATCAACGCCCGAGGTCAAGGGAGCAAGGTTGAGGCCGGCGTCGTTGAAGGTGACGCCCTGAATGTTCAGCGTCGAACGCCCGGTTTCGTTGAACACGAGCTTGAGCGTATCGCCGTTCAGCAGATTGACGCCGTTGTAGGAAGAGTCCTGCGCCGTGGTGTTGATTTGCGCGAGCACGTTGTTGTACTGCCCGACCAGATTGGCGCGCGTGGCTTGCGAATCCGGGTCGACGGTGGGCGCCTGCGCGATCAGGCCATAGAAGGGCTGGCCGCTCGCCGCGGCCGTGCCGCCGATTGCGCCGATCGTCGAGGACGCCGAGTCGTTGGAGGTCACGATGTTGAGATGACCGGTCGTGTCGATCGTCGCCTGCAGGTTGTTCGCCGCCAGCGCCGCGTTGAGCTGATTGAGCGTGGAAATCTGCCCGACGCCGGCGCCGAAGGTGATGCTGGTGGCGGTACCGCCGCCGGTCGCGCCGATCGTCAACGTCTTGCCGCTGAGCGGGGGCGGAACGCGGGCGGTGGTGCCGGCAGTGAGGCCGAGCGCCGTGAGCACGTTGCCCGAGCCGGAGATCGCCAGATCCTGGCTCGTGCCCGTGCTGAGCACGAGCTTGCCGCCGGAAACGGTCGAGGCCGTGCCCGTACCCGTGATGCCGTCGATCGCGCTCAGTACCGACTGCACCGTGAGTGTGCTGCCGGCACCGATGCCGATCGTGACGTTGCCGAAGGAGTCGGTGGTCGAGGTGGTTTGCGCGGTCGAGAAGGTGATCGTCTTGCCGTCGACAGTCAGGACCGAACCGTTGGTAATCGTCGTACCGAGATCGTCGGAACCCGCACCGGCGGTACCGACCAGCTTGGTCGCGCCCGTGATCGGCGCCGCGCCGCTCGTATCGTCATTGTTGACGACGGTGCCGGTGACCGTGTTGTTGGTGTATGCCGTGCCCAGCAGGTTGTTGGCGGTCGCACCGGGGACCGCGGCCGCCGTCACGTTGGATTTGGGCGAATAGCCTGTCGGGCTCTGCAGCACCTGGCTGGCGATCGATTTGGCGCTGTCGACCAGCTTTTGCAGCGAGGTGATGCCGGTGTTCGCGGCCTGCAGCACCTGCACGCCGTTGCTGATGCCATCCAGGAGATTGCTGATGTCGCTGGCGCGATTGTCGAGCCCCTGTGCGGTGAAGAAGTTGGTCGGATTGTCCAGCGCCGTGTTGACCTTCTTGCCGGTTGCAAGACGTTCCTGCGTGGTAGCGAGCAGGTCGGCTGTCGACTGCAGCGACAACAGGTTCTGGCGGACTGATGCCGAGAGAACGATGTTGGACATTGGCAGATCTTCCTCTTGGAGCGCGACGCGTACGAATCGGAGCCCGCCGGTCTGGCAAATGGGCTTTTGTCTAGTTCTAGGCGCACTCCTTTAAATTAAGGTTAATGGCCGCTTAAGCCACAGGGTTAACAAGGTATTAACCGGTCAGGGTTCCCTGAAACCCGGCTCACGCCGCATCACGCGCAAAAAAAACGGCGGGGCAAAAGCCCCGCCGTAATGCCTTGTTTGACGATTTTCGCCGCGTATCAGCGCAGGAGCTGCAACACGCTCTGCTGCGACTGGTTGGCCAGCGACAGCGCCGAGACTGCGATCGACTGGCGGGTCGACAGCGCCTGGCTGTTGGCCGCTTCCTCGTTGGTGTCGGCCAGCGTCAGGTTGGACGAACCGGTCTGCAGGACGTTGATCAGGTTCTTGTTGAAGTCCTGGCGGATCTGCACGACCGACAGGTTCGAACCCAGCGTCGATGCTTCCGAACGCAGCGTGCTGCTGGCGGCATTGAGCGAGGTCAGGACCTTGTTGGCCGAAGCGTTGTCCAGGAAGTCGGTGCCCGAGGCGAGGGTCGAGATGTTGAGACCCGCGGTGTTGAAGGTCACACCAGTGATGCTCAGCGTCGACTTGCCGGTTTCGTTGAACGTCAGCTTCAGCGTGTCGCCGTTGAGCAGGTTGACGCCGTTGAAGGAGGCATCCTGCGCGGTCGTGTTGATCTGCGCGAGCACGTTGTTGTACTGCGCAACCAAGCCTGCACGCTGGGTCTGCGAGGTCGGATCGGCAACCGGAGCCGCGATGGCAGCGCTGTGGAACGGTCCGGTGGCGGTAAAGGCCGAGCCGCCGAGCGTACCGATCGTCGAGGAGGCCGCGTCGTTCGTGGTCGTGATGGAGATCACGCCGGTCGAGTCGATCGAGGCCTGCAGGTTGTTGGCCGCCAGCGCCGAATTGAGCCCGTTCAGCGTCGAGATCTGGCCGGTGCCGGTGCCGAAGGTGATGCTGGTGGGCGTGCCGCCGCCGGTGGCTGCGATCGTCAGCGTCTGGCCGGAGATGGCGGGCGGGACGCGGGCGGTGGTGCCGGCGGTGAGACCGAGCGCGGCGAGCACGTTGCCCGAACCCGCGATCGTGAGATCCGAGGTCGTGCCGGTGCTCAGCGTGAGCTTACCAGCCGCGACGGTCGAGGCGGTGCCGGTGCCGGTGATGCCGTCGATCGCAGTCAGCACGCTCTGCACCGTCAAGGTGCTGCCCGTGCCGATGCCGATGGTGACGTTGCCGGCGGTGTCCGTGGTCGAAGTGGTCTGCGCGGTCGAGAACGTGATGGTCTTGCCGTTGACCGTCAGGACCGAGCCGTTGGTGATGGCGGTGCCGAGGTCGTCGGAACCCGCACCGGCGGTACCGACCAGCTGGGTGGAGGCCGTGATGTTGACCGCAGTGCCGGTGTTGTCGTTCAGCACGGCGGTGCCGGCGACCGTGTTGTTGGTGTAGCCGGTGCCGAGCAGGTTGTTGGCGGTTGCGCCGGTGATGGCGGTCGAGGTCACGGTCGACTTGGTGGAGTAGCCCGTCGGGCTCTGCAGCACCTGGTTGGCAATCGACTTGGCGCTGTCCACCAGCTTCTGCAGCGAGGTGATGCCGGTGTTGGCTGCCTGGAGAACCTGAACGCCGTTGCCGATGCCATCGAGCAGATTGCCGATGTCGCTGGCGCGGTTATCAAGGCCCTGGGCGGTGAAGAAGTTGGTGGGATTATCCAGAGCCGAGTTCACCTTGCGGCCAGTCGAAAGACGGGACTGGGTGGTGGCGAGGAGGTCGGCGGTGGACTGGAGGGAGAGCAGGTTCTGGCGAACCGATGCGGAGAGAACGACGGACATACTGTTACCTTTCTGGTAGCTACGCGTCCTATCTGACCAAAATTGATCAGACGACCGCCGGACCGTGCGTCCAAGCCTCTAACAATCCGTGAAATGAAACCCGCACTTTTCCCGCCGCGACGCTGAAAGCGCCCTTCGAGGCCGCGGCAGACGGCTGGACATGCCGCTATCGGCCTTGAAATTGTTGCATTTTCCGTCCCCGCCGCCGTCGTTTACGACCTGTTAACCATGTTGCGCAAGGATCGGCTCCAAATCACGAACGATCGCCCTCATCGCACGAACGCCGCGACGGATCGTTGTAAAAGGGTTGATGGAGAACAGGCATGGCTCTCAAGGTTGAGCTCAAACCGCACGAACGCATCATCGTCGGCAATTCGGTGATCACCAACACCGACCAGCGCGCCCGCCTCCTGATCGACGGCGAGAACGTGCCGATCCTGCGCGAGCGCGACATCCTCACGCCGGAGACCGCCGACACGCCGGCCAAGCTCGTCTATCTCGCGGTCCAGCTCATGTACATCTCGCCGGATCCGCAGAGCCAGCACGGCACCTACTTCAACCTGGTGCGCGACATCGTCACTGCGGTGCCGAGCGCCTGGCCGATCATCGAAAGCATCAACAACAACATCATGAGCGGCGATCTCTACCGGGCGCTGAAGGATGCCCGCAAGCTGATCGCCTATGAAGAGAAGCTGCGGGACCAGTACCAAGCGACGCATCCCAAGAGCGACGTCAGCTCGGCCGCCTGATCGGCACGCATCAGCCTGCCCAAACGACAACGGCCCCGGATCATCACCGGGGCCGTTGTCGTTTCAGCCGCGTTCCTGGTCACTGCGCCGCCAGCGGCGGCGCCTCGACCTCGATCAGACCACCGCCGGTCCGCCGCGCGCCGAACTCCAGCACCGCAGCGACAAGCGCGTCGATGTCCGTCTCGTCGGTACGATGATTGACGATGGCAGCGCGGATCGCGAACCTGCCGTCCAGCGTCGTGCTCGAGGACGCCGCAACGCCGGACTCCTGGACATCGGCGACAATCTCGCGATTGACCGCATCGTCGGCGCGGTAGCGGAAGCAGACGATGTTGAGATTCACCGGCGCCAACAATTGCAGCCGCGGCTCGGCCAGCACGCGCGTCTCCAGATATTTCGCCAGCGCGCAGCTTCGCGCGATCACCGCGCCCAGCCGGTCGGTGCCGAACGTCTTCAGCGTGAACCAGGTCTTCAGCGCGCGGAAGCCGCGCGACAGGTCTGGGCCGAGATCGCAGGGCCAGACCGCGCCCGCTGCAAGCCCCCTCGCCTCGCGGCGCAGATAGGCCGCCGGCTGCGCAAAGGCCTGCCGGTGCTGCTCGCCGTCGCGTACCAGCAGGAAGCCGGCATCGTAGGGCACCTGCCCCCATTTGTGGAAGTCGAGCGCAATGGAATCGGCGAGCTCGATGCCGCCGAGCATGGGCGCGAGTTCGGGCGAGAAGATCGCGAGCGCCCCGAAGGCGCCATCGACGTGAAACCAGATTCCTTCCTCGCGGCACAGTTCAGCGATCGCCTTGAGGTCGTCGATCGCGCCGATATCCACCGTGCCGGCAGATGCGACCACCAGGAACGGCTTGAAGCCGACTTCGCGATCGATCGCGATCTGCGCGCGCAACGCGGCGACGTCGATGCGATGATCGGCATCGACATCGATCTTGCGCAGCGCATCGGTGCCGAGCCCGGCAATGTCCATCGCCCTGGAGACACAGCCATGCGCAGCCTGCGACGTGTAGGCCGTGAGCAGCGCGCCGTCATTGCCGATGCCGTGCTGCCGCGCCAGCGTGCCGAGCGCGCTCGTGCGCGCCACCAGCACCGCCATCAAATTGGCCATCGACGTGCCCGTGACGAAGATGCCGCTCGCGCGCTCCGGGAAATCAAACAGGCGCTGCATCCACGCGACGATCTGGCGCTCGACTTCGATCGGCATGTGATCGCGTCCGCCGAGATTGGCATTGAGGCCAGCCGCGAGCATCTCCGCGAGCATGCCGACCGCGGTGCCGCCGCCATGCACCCAGCCCATGAACCCGGGATGGACGTTGCCGGTCGCATAGGGCGCGACATGCTCGGCGAATTCGCGATAGACATCGGCAAGGTCGCTCGCCTCGCGCGGCACGTCGGCCTTCAATGCCGCGCGGATGCCGTCGGGAATCGGCTGCCACACCGGCCGCGCGCGGACATTGGCGATGCCGTCGATCGCCTCGTCCAGCATGCGATGGGCGAGCGTGCGAAATTCGCTCCAGTCCTGCGGATCGAGCGAAGCCTGCGCGACGGAGCTTTGCGCGTTACGGATGATCTCGTTCATGCTGCGCTCGCCTTGCCTTCTCTTGCGTGCCGCGACAGCATCGCCGTGAACGCGGCAAAGATCTTGCGCATCTGCGGTGACTTGTACGGAAACACGACCGGCGAATCCATGTTGTGCACGACGGCGGTGTTGTCGGCTTCGAAGACCAGCAGCTCGCGGTCCTGGTTCTCGGCGCAATCCACGATGAAATAATCGAGGCCGACGCGCCGGCTCATCTCGTCGAGCGCGGCCTTGTGGCGCGCGGCGAAGGCGTGGTCGAAGTCCAGCATGAAGACGGCCTCTTCAGCCCGCTTCTCCTCGCTGAACGCCATGTAGGCGTTGAGATACCAGATGTCCCAGCGATCGGCGATCGCCATGTGGCAGGCGTAGGGCTTGCCGTCGACCATGGCGAGACGGTATTTGCGGTAGAGCCCGTCGGGGCTCACATAATCGACGAAACGCGCGACGAAGAAATCCTGCTCCTCGCGCTCGGCGAGATAGGCCGCGAGTGCCGGCGCATCGTCGAGCTTCGCCAGCCCGACACCGGCATGCGTGCCGCGCGGCCGCGCGATCATCGGAAAGCGTAGTTCGCCGGCGATGTCCTCGCAAGCGATCCGGCCCTGCGCGAGATCCGTCAATTGCGCGCGCGTCGCGTGGATGGTCGACGGAATCTCGAGACCAGGGATGCCCGCCAGCAGCCGATACAGCTTGTCGCGATCGAGGTTGCCGATGAGATCGGGGCGATTGAGCAGCGGCCGCGGCCAGCACGGCGCCGCCTTTTCGATCAGGGCGAGCGGTTCCCGGCATTCCTCGGAATCGGATGCGATCACGATGGCGACGTCGTGATCGGGCAAATTCTCCGGGAGACCGGAGCCCTTGACCACGTAGAGCGTCAACAGCTCGATGTCGGAGCCCTCGAGCAGGAAATCGATCGGCGTGTTGCCGCCCATGTCGATGTCGGCCGCAAGGGCGAGCACGCGCAAGCTGGGCTTCGGAGCCGCAGCGGGCGTGCGAAACAATTGATGGAAGGTCAGCACCTCCGACTGGATCGCCAGCCCCGCCGCCTTGTCGCCGAGTAGCTGGACGATCAGCGATAGGTCAAGGCCTTCGCCCGCGTGCGCTGCTCCTTCCGTGATCCGCGTGACGAGCTGATCGCGCAGTGGCTGCAGATCGACACCTTCGAACGCCTGGCGCGTCAGCTGCGCAAAGCCGATGCGGTCGGCACAGTTTGGCACGGTCACGCCGATCGGCGCGGAAACTGGATGCTGCATCTCATACCTCGAACGCGGACTTTTCCGGCGCGGTTGCGGCTGCGCCGCGGCCAAGCAGCAGCTCGATCTTCACCACGACATGAGCGATGCGATCGAGCAGGTGCTGCACATTGCGTCGTGCCTGCGCCATATCCGGCGACCAGGCCTCGGTCACGAGCCGGGCGCCGACGCAGAGGCGCAGCACGGCCTGCGGCGCGTCGTCCTGCCGCTCCAGCCGGACCGGCTGGCCGATCAGGCTACGCTGGACGGCGACCTGCCGGTCCGCCGCGCTGCCGCTGATCTCCTCGTTCACGTCACGCCGCAGCGCCCGGTGGACGGCGCTGGTCTCGGCCATCGAGACCGGCTTGCCGTCGCGCAGCAGCATGAACGGAAAGATCGTGGCGTACGCGAACTCCTCGTCGTCTCCGGCAGTCTTCTCGGTCGCCGTTGGAACGGGTTGAAGCGACGGCGACAGCGCGATCATGCTGTCGATGCCGGCGGCAAGCTCGGCCAGCGCCCTGACGCGGAAAGCTCCGGGCACGGCGTAGTAGCTGCCGATTTCCGCAAGCGCCGCCTCCCAGCGCAGCCATTGTCCGAAATTCGGCCGGGGCTCGAAGCGTGAGCGCAGCGCCGTCCAGGCCATCGGCCAATCGCAGCGGCCGGCATAGTCGAAGAAGCCCGGCGCAATCCCCTCAATCCGGTCGAGCGACCGCGAAAGCCCCTTCGGCACCAGCAGCGCGCCGCTGAAGGCAGGGCCACCGAAGAATTTCGAGCCGGTGATCAGCACCATATAGCCGCGGTCGAGATAGGAGCGCAGCCGGCGGCGGCCGAGCCGCGCCTGACAGGCGTCGACGACGACCTGAACCTTGCGCGGCCAGCGCCGCGCGATCTCGTCGAGACAGGCCACGCCCGGCGCGCGCCAGCCGAGCTTCGAGGAATCCAAGATCTGAAGCAGCACGGGCGCACCTTGCGCGATCGTCGCTTCAATCGCCTCCAGCACCGCGGCATCGGTGTCGGCGCGCATCGCGATCCCGGGCCCGGCCCGAAGCAGCGGCAACGTCACGCTGGCGCCGGCGAGTCCGGCAACCGCGCCGTCCTTGCGCACGGCAAGGCCGCTCGCCGTCATGGAGCTGAAATGGTGACCGCGCGCGGTATGGGCCGTGCCGCTACCGGTCTGGTCGGCGCCGACCACGATCGTCACGGGCGGGGCGCCGAGCACCGCACGCGCCAGGAACAGGGCGTGGAGCTGAGAATCCGTCCCGGACGGCGAGAACACGACGTCGACGCGCGGCGAGAGCTGGAGATGGCCGCGCAACTCCTCGCGCATGGCCTCGCAGCGCGTATCGAAGGCGATCTCGACCTCATCGAACAGGCACCTGTGCATCAGCTCTTCGCGCGCCAGCGCGGCGCGGTCATAGGCGAGTTGCGAGATCGTCGATGCCGTCGAGGAGGCGAAATTCCAGATCTCGGGTTCCGGCGAGGCCGCACAGCCATAGGCATTGACGCGATCCCCAGCGTCGAGCGCCAGCCGCGGATCTCCGCCGGAGACGAGCAGCGTGTCCAATGGCGTGAAGAGATCGCGCAGGCGGTAGCGCGAGCCGCCGTCGAATGTGCGCTCGGGGACCGACAGACCGGATGCGCCGGCGCTCATCCCGGAAGGCTCACGCCGCATCGGCAGCTGCCGCGGGCGCGGCTGCGAATTGCGAGGCGATGTCGCCGTGGAACACCGACGGCCCGACGTGATCCAGCGAGCTCTCGATGTCGGCCCAGATCTCGCCGCCGATGTCGGTCCAGCGCTTGCAGAAGGCGAAGTCCTCGGAAAGATAAGTCCCCGTCGCCTGATCGATCATGCATTCGAACAGCGCGAAGCGGTTCTGGCTCGCCGCCAGCGTGTCGTGCGAATGCTCGCGGAAGAATTGCAGGTCGGCATAGTTGGGGTGGCGGCACATCGCCTCCAGCACGTGGCGGCGGATCATCAGGAAGCCGGTGCCGGCGTAGCGCACGCGGGTAAAACCGTTGACCACTACGATGCGGTCGGGATCCTCGATCTCGAGCACATAATCGAGCGCGGCCGCCGGCACATCCGCGCGGCCGGACTCGATCGCCCGCCTGGCCTTGTCCCAGTTGACCCGCTTGATCGGATAACAGCCGGCGACGACATCCGCGCCGCATTCGATCAGCCGGAACACCTGCTCGGGCTTGAAGCCGATGTCGGCGTCGATGAACAGGAAATGGGTCGCCTTTGGATCGTCGAGAAACATCGCGGCCAGATTGGCCCGCGCGCGCGTGATCAGCGCATCGCCGTCGCGCAAGAGCACCTTGAGCTCGAGATTGGACATGCCGTGCACGGCGCGCTGGAGCGCGAAGATCGAGCTTGCATAAATGCTCGAGACCTGCCCGCCGAAGCACGGCGTGGCCACCACCAGCTGCATCTTGTCCGACATCGACGGCCCCCGCCCCGCTCAACTCCTCACCAAAAGGTAAAGAGGCATGGTTAACGGCGTCTTAATGCGCGCTTACAGGAACTTGACGAGCGAGAGCTGCGAGAGGTTCGAGGTGACCTGGTAGGACGCCTGAAGCGCGTTCTGCAGCGACAGGATCTCGCTCGCCACCTGGTCCGGCGAGGCCGATTCCGCCTGGTCGATGATGGACTGCAGCTGCGCCTTGGCCTGGGTCTGGCGCGTGCCTGCGTCCTTCATCGTGTTCTGGGCCATCGCGAGGTCCGTCTGGATGTCCTCGATGTGCTGCTGGCCGGGCTGCTTCGTCAACGACTGCGTCACCCGCAGGCTCAGCGCGGAGACCTGCCCGCCCGCATACTGGCTGGTCGGCGAGGTTGAGAACGTCCCGAATACGGCGATCGCCTGCAATTGCTGGCGGATCGCGTCCTCGTTGGCCTGCGCGCCATATTGCACCGTGACTGAATCATCGACCCGCGCCATCGCCGTGGAGCGCGGCGAGCCGGGCCCGTCATTGCCGGTGTACCATTTCACCGTGTTGGCCGAGCCGTTGACCAGCGTCGTCGCCGAACTCGCCGGTGAAGAACCGACGCGCAAAGGCGGCTGCGTCGCGGTGACCGGGGTCGAGCCGAAACCGAGCGCGTTGAGTGCGCCCGAGTTCGAGGTCGTGATGTTGAGGCTCGCCGCGTCGTCCGTGTTGATCGTGATCGAGCCGCCATGCACGGTCGAAGGCTTCGACGTGCCCGTGATCTGGTCGATCTTGCTCATCAGCGTCTGGATGCTGTCGTCGACATTGAGCTGGTTGCCGGTCGCGCCCGAACTGACGAAGGTCAGCGTGGTGCCGTTCACGGTGATGGTGTCACCGGCGGCGAAGCCCGGCGAGATCGAATTCGAGGGGCTCGCGCCGGACAGCGCCGTTGCGCCGCTGATCGGAGCCGGTGGCGCCGCCTGGTTGTTGACGGGCGCACCGATCGCGGAGCTTGCGGTGTTGAAGAAATTGTCGCCGGCCGTGATCGCGGATGCCGCGACAAGCGAAGTGTTGGCGAGCTTCGTGATCGCGGTGTTCAATGCCGTGTTGAGGTTCGCGGCCGTGTTGGCCGGGGTCGTCGCGTCGATCGCAAAGCTGCCGATCGGCGTCGGCGTGGCCGTGGACGCGGTCAGGTCGACCTGCCCGGTGGTGCCGTCCGGCAGCGTGAACTGGACGCTCAGCTTGTCGCCGTCGTTCGGGTTGAGGCCGTTGAGATCGACCGAGAACGACACCGGCGAGCCGCTCGGGCCGGTGACCGTCGCACCCGTCAGCGTCGAGGACACCGCCGCGATCTTCATTCCGAACGGCGATCCGGCGACGTCCTCGGATACCCGCACCGAGCTCGGCGTCGGCTGCGTCTGCACCAGCCGTCCCATGCCGTTGGCACCGAGGTCGGCGGCCTGGCGCTCCGCCATGACGGTCTTGAAGCCCGCCTGCGTGGTCGTGCCGTTGATGATGTCGCCGGCATTGGCAACCGACTGCGTGTTGAACGCGGTCCCGGAGAACAGATAGCGGTTGCCCGACTGCGTGTTGAGAACGCCGACCATCGAGCTGAACTGCGAAGCGGCCGTGTTCTGCGCGACGGTCTGTCCGTTGACGTTGAGATCCTGCGCGGTGCTCGCGGAGCCGGTCTGCACCGTGTTGCGGATCGTCGTGAGCGACTGGAGCGCGGTATTGGCGAGGTTGATGTTCACGTTCACGTTCGTGATCGTGTCGGTATAGGCGGCGATGTTGGAGAGCTGCGAGCGCCCGGCGATCGCAAAGCCCTCGTTGGTGCCCATCCCGGAATAGTTCTGCGACAGCTTGCCGGTCGCGAGCTGCGTCGACAGGTCGGTGAGCTGCTGATTGATGTTGCGGATCTGCGCGCCGAGGACCGACGAAGAGTAGTTGATGCTGCTGATCGACATCTTTCAGAACCCTGTACTGGTTACACTTGAGCCTGGATCAACGTGTTCATCATGTTCTGCACCACCGACATGACGTGGGCGTTGGCGGCATAGGCATTCTGGAGCTGGATCAGGTTCGACATCTCCGAGTCCAGATTGACGCTGGAGGTCGAGTCGAACTTGGCCTGGAGCGTCGAGACCACGACGCTCTGGCCCTGCTGGAGCTGGGTGGCCTGGGTCGAGGCGTTGGCCTGGATGCTCAGGAACTGCTGGAGGTAGTTCGAGACGCTGCCGGTGAAGGGCTGGTTCGCCGAGCCGAGGCCGGTCGTCGGCGAATAGGAAAACACCGCATTGGTGAGCTGCGAATAGAGATAGTCCGAGCGCGTGGTATCGCCGGCGGGCGTCACCGGCGAGGTGTTGTAGACGGACAGCCGCGTGGGATCGCTGACCAGCTGCGTGTTCACGGCGATGCGCCCGGCAAGGCCGATCATCTGCGAGCCCGAGGCGGTGATCGCACCGGTGTAGAGCGCCTGCCCGCCGTCGGTGAACACCGCCAGCTGCGGGCTGCCCGAGGTCAGCGACGAGATCGTCTTGGTGGTCGAGGCCGAATTGACCTGGGCAAGGCCGGTATTGTCATCAGTCACCCGCAGCGTCGTGGCCGTCGCCGGAGACGGAGCGGCGGAGAACGTCAGGTGCGAGCCTGAGAGCGCGGTGTTGAGCGCAGCGGCGATCGCACTCATGCCGCCGGAGAAATTGACGCCCACCCGCATCGGGTTGGCATTGGTGGCGTTCTGGAGCGGCAGCGCCGCCGGGTCGGTCACGTTGACGAGCGTGATCTGGCGCTGGGTGTTGGTCGCCGTGTCCTTGTAGGTGATGTTGACCGTATTGCCCGGCTGCGCACCGGCAAGGTCGAGATCGAATCCGGCCGGCGGGCCTGAGACCGTGCTGCCGGCTGTGGTCTTGTCCGACAGCGCGCTCGACATCGTGGCGGCGAGCTGGTCGATCTGGTTCTGCGCCTGCACCAGCGTCTGGTCGCGCAGCTTGAGATCAGCCGCGATCTGGCCGGAGGAGACCACGTTGTTGGCGACGACGTCGAGCTGCGAGCCGTTCGGCAGCTTGATGTTGAGTGCACCGACGCCGGACTTGGCGGGATCGCTGTTGTAGAGGGAGGTCGCCGACAGCGCGCCGGCAGAGGCAAAGGTGAATTGCGAGGCGAGCCCGGCGCCGACCAGCTGGATACCGGTGGTGGTGTAGATGTTGGCCTGATTCGAACCGTCGGTGGTGACGCGAACGTCGACATATTTCGACAGCGTGTTGATGGCCTGATCGCGCTGGTCCATCAGCGTCGCGGCCGAGGGATCGTTGGCCGACAGGCCCTGGAGCTTGGTGTTGATGTCGGCGATCTGCTGCATCGCCGCGTTGGCCTGCTGTGCCGAGGTGCCGAGGTCCTGCTCGACATTGGAGCGCAGCGACTGGATGCCCTTGGTGGTCACGTTGAGCTGCTGGGCCAGGGCCTGCGCCGCGCCGAGGGCAACCGTCTGCGCCGACGACGAGCCCGCGCTGGTCGACAGCGCCTGCAACGCCGTGGTAAAATTGTTCAGCGCGGTTTCGAGCGTGCCGCTGTTGCCGGGCGTGCCGTAGACACTCTGAAGCTGCTTCAGGATGTTGGCCATCTGGTCGGCGTAACCGCTGCCGCCGGTCTCGGTGCGCAGCTGGTTCTGCACAAAGGTGTCGAGCTCCCGGCTGACGCCGGTCGTCATCGCCGTCGAGCCGAAATCGCCGGTGGTGACCTCGATCTGGTTCGGCCTCTGGACGACGTAACCCGGCGTCTGCGAGTTGGCGACGTTCGAGGAGACGATCGAGAGCGCGGCCTGGTTGGCACGCAGACCGCTCATCGCACTGGCGAGGGCTGAACTCAAACCCATATCACTAGCCGCCTTTGGTTACGTCACGCGCCGATCAGCGCAACACGTTCAAGAGATCCTGCACCATCGAATTCGCTGTCGTGATCACCTTGGTGTTGGCCGAATAGGCCTGCTGGGTCACGATCAGCTTGGTGAATTCGTCGGCGATGTCGGTGTTCGAGCCTTCCAGCGACGAGCCGCTGATGCTGCCCGACGCGCCGTCGATCGCTGTGCCCGACTGTTCGGTCGCGGCGTAGGCGCCACCGTCGAGGGCCTTGAGGTAATTGGTGCCGTTGAAGTGCGACAGCGTCACCTGGGCGAGGTTGAGGTTCTGGCCGTTGGAGAAGGTGCCGACCACGAGGCCGCTGTTGTTGACGGCAACCGAGCGGAGCTGACCGGCGGCGTAGCCGTTCTGCGTGATGGTGTTGATCGTCACCGCGCCGCTGGTGCTGGCATATTGCGTCAGCCCGCCCGAGGACATGTTGAAAGCGACCGAGCCGAGCGACTGGCCGCCGACGCTGACGTTGTTGATGGTGATGCCCGATCCGCTCGGCGAGGTCAGCGAGCCGTCGCTGGCAAAGGTGAAGGCCTGCCCGGTGTTGACCCAGCCGACCGTCGTGCCCGTCGCATTCGGATCGGTTTGGTAGAACAAGTTCCAGGTGTCGGAATGGCCGGTGCCCAGCGAGGCGCTGTCGGTCTTGGCCCAACGCAGCTGCAGGTTCACCGGCGTGCCCGCGGCGTTGTAGGCGGTGACCGCACCGCCGCTGATCGATTCCTTGGTGAACGTGGCGATATCGTTGCCGATCACGCCGCCGGTGCCGGCAGTGCCGCCACCGCCGCGGTTCTTGGAGATTGACGACGTGAAGCCGAGCGCGGCGAAGGCGCTGCTGTTGTTGGGGCTCGTCACCGTCAAGGTGGGATTGGCGATACCGGTATTCAGGGTGATCACGCCGTTGCTGATCGAAGAACCGCTCGCACCGCTGAGCGTGTCGATCTGGCTGAGCAGAGTCGCTATGGAGTCGGTGATGTTGATCTGGTTCGGAGGGGTAGCGCCGGAGGCCACGAAGGTGATCGTATTGGCAGCTCCCGTGCCGTTGACCTGGATCGTGTTGCCGACCACGAAGGGCGTCGAGAGGACTTCCGCCCCGCCGGGCGTCGCGGTGCCGCCGAGCTGTGTACCACTCGTAATCGCGGGAGTGGACAGCACGTTACCGCCGCGCGTCACGCTGCTGACGCCGAGCAATCCTGCCGCAGTGCCGCCGATCGTCACGTCGGCCGTGGTGCTGGTCGTGATCTGGATGTTGCCGCTGGCATTCATAGTCACGCTGGAGGCGGGAACGCCGGCTCCAGACGCGATCGCGCTGAGGACATCCGACATCAGTGCGCTGGTGGGCGACTTCAGACCAATCGTAGTGACCGCCGGGGGGCCCGCAACCGTCGAAACGCCCGAGACGGTGTTGTCGAAGTTGATTGTTTGGCCGTTGACCGTCAACGACTTGCCGGCCAGGTTGGTGAGAAGGCTGGTGTTGAGGTGCGTGGCCAAGCCCGCATCGAGAGACGTGCTGCCAGTTGCCACCGCCGAAGCGCTGTCCAGCAGTGCCACCGAGCCAGTCGCGGTCGTCGCCGTATAGGCCGAGCGCAGATTGCCGGTGGCCGCCGCGCCGGAGACCGTCGCATTCGAATAGGGCGGCGGCGGCGAGCCGACAATCAGCGGGTTGGCGGCGAAATCGGACGGGTTCAGGCCGCCGGCCGCCAGCAGCGTGCCGCTCGCCGCGGTCGAGCTCGCCCCCGTGTTCGGCACGCTCGGCAGGTTCGCGGCGTACTGAATCGAGGTTGTCGCCTGTGCCGGGATGAAGTTGTTCTGGAATTTCAGGACGGACGCCACATTGCCGGTCGGGTTGCCGGTCTTGGGGTCGACCGTGACGCCCATCAGATAGTAGCCGGCGCCATTGACGAGATTGCCGTTGGAATTGAGCTGGAAGTCGCCGCGGCGGGTGTAATAGGTGACGCCGCTGAACTGCGGCAAGTTGTCGACGACGTTAGTCGCCTTCTGGATCGAGAAGAAGCCGTCGCCGGTGATCGCCATGTTGGTCGCGACGGAGGAGGACGAGATCGTACCCTGGGTGGTGATGGTCGCCTTGGCGTTGGCCGTCACACCGCCCGCGACCTGCTTGCTCGGGACCGAGGCGTCGGGGATGAGATCGACGAAGCTGGTGCCGATGCCCTTGTAACCGGTGGTGGATGAGTTCGCGATGTTGCCTGAAATGTTCTGCAGCGCGTAGGACTGCGCCTGCAGGCCACCCACCGAGGTGTTCATTGCATCGAAGATACCCATAACTTTGTCTCCAGATCCGATCTCGGCGGCCGGTCGACCATGGCCGCAGTCGGAAGAGACAGTCGCAAGGGCTATGCCAATGCGGGTATTCTCAGGAAATCAAGGACTTGAATGGGGAGGCCCCGGTCCGATGACCGGGGCACAATTGCCGGGCCGGCAACAATTGCCGGGGCATCGGGTCATCCCGGCGCGGTCCAAGGGACCGAACTCAGGTGCGCAATTGCGCACCTGAGAAGCTCGAGATTCCGGATTCGATGCTCGCGCATCGCTCCGGAATGACTCCAGCGAAACCTACGTTGCCGACGCGGCGGCCGGGTGGAAGACCAGCCCGAAACCGTCGATGCAATAGCGCAATCCGGTCGGCTTCGGACCGTCGTCGAAGACGTGGCCGAGATGGCCGCCGCAGCGCCGGCAATGCACTTCGGTGCGCACCATGCCGAAGGTGCGATCCTCGGTCTTGCCGACATTGCCTTCGATCGGCTGGTAGAAGCTCGGCCAACCCGTGCCGCTCTCGAACTTGGTCTCGGACGAGAACAGCGGCAGGTCGCAGCCGGCGCAGGCGAAGATGCCCTTGCGGTGCTCCTTGAGCAGCGGGCTGGAGCCCGGCCTCTCGGTGCCCTCCTTGCGGAGGATTTCATATTGCTGCGGCGTGAGCTGGGCGCGCCACTCGGCGTCCGTCTTCTCGATCTCGAATTTTTGCGTGGCCTTCTCTCCAGCCTCGGCAGGCGTTCCTCTCAGCCAGCGGAAGGCCGAAAGGCCGAACAGGCCGGCAACAGTCGTCAGCAGGATGCGGCGATCAAACATCTCATTCTCCGTGCGCGGGGAGTCCACGCCCTGAGATACGGGCTCTAACGGCCGACGTTACACGTCCGGCCGGGGTTTTTCTCAACTTATTGCGAGACGATGTCGTCCTGCGGAACCGGTTCCACGCGCTCAGCCGCAGGTTTCGACGGAGGGGCCGGCCGCGGCCGGACGCCCGGCGGCGGACGGCGCGGACCGGTGCCGGCGGCCCGGTTGGCTTCGGCCAGCCGCGCCTCGCGTTCCCGGTCCTTAACCCGCGCCCGCTCGCGGTAGCGAGCAAGCGAGCCTGCGGCGGCGGAACTCGCCCTGCCCCAGACTCCCACCAATTGGCCCGCGACCCGTCCGGTCGTGCCGCCCGCCCAGACCAGCTCGAATGGCGAGAACAGCTTCCAGCGGTCGTCGCCCCACAAAATGCTGCGCGCGATCAGCTGCCCGGCCATGGCCGAGGTGTTCATGCCCTGGCGGCCGAACCCGCTTGCCACCCACAGGCCTTTGCGCAACTGGCCGATCTGCGGCATGCCGTGCACGGTCTGGCCGGTGGCGCCGCCGAACATGTCGGTAATCTCGACATCGCCGAACTGGGGGAAAATCGATCTGATCCGCCGCCTGACCGCGCCCGCAAAGCGCTGCGGACGCGCGGCCCAGGTGGTCTCGGGGCTTTCCCACATCAGGCGGTCGCCGTCGACGACACGGAAATGGTCG
Source organism: Bradyrhizobium sp. MOS001 (assembly GCF_004634465.1). NCBI lineage: Bacteria > Pseudomonadati > Pseudomonadota > Alphaproteobacteria > Hyphomicrobiales > Nitrobacteraceae > Bradyrhizobium > Bradyrhizobium sp. MOS001. The sequence goes on along the minus strand of NZ_SPVJ01000005.1, from coordinate 210,667 downwards.
ACCCCGTCGGAATCCATCACCGATCCCTTGAACGCCACGATCTCGTGCACGCGCTCGCCGAGCGGGGCGGTAATCCCGGCATAGCGCCAGACCGGCAGCAGCGTCTCCGACAGGCGCCTCAAGGGCGCGCCGAGGTGGATGTTGCCCGCGAGCACGATGTGGGTGGCGCGCAGCCGCGCCGAGGGCGTGACGATGCGCTTGCGGATGCCGGAATGATCGATGCTGACGACCGGCGTATCTTCGAAGATGCGCGCTCCCGCCCGCCGCGCCAGCGCTGCGAGGCCGTGCACATATTTGCGGCCGTCGACCTGGAACGCCCGGGGATAATAGACGCCGTGGAAGTAACGGTCGGTCTTGAGCGCCTCGCGGACGCGATCCACCTGCCAGCCCTCGACCTCCGTGTCGAAATCCTCGTGGAGCATCTGCAACCGGCTGATCAGCCGGTCGCCGGCATCGACGTTGGAGACCTCCAGCACGCCATCGCTCGGGCCGATGCCGGGCATGTTCTCTTCGGTGGCGTTGGCCCGGACGAACTCGGCGCCCTCCTTCGCCAGTGTCCACAATTCGCGCGCGTCCTCGAAGCCGATGCGCTCGATCAAATCGGCGAGCGGCAGCGCAAAGCCCGGCATCACGGTGCCGAGCTGGTTTCCGGAGGCGTTCCAGCCGATATGGCGGCCCTCGAGCACCGCGACGCTGGCTCCGAGCCGGGCTGCCTCCAGCGCGATGGAGAGCCCGGCAAGCCCGGCCCCGATCACGCAGATGTCGGCGTCGAGATCAAACGACAGTCGCGTGCGTTCACGAAAGCCGGCTTCTTCCTGGGACACGCTTGTGAAAGTCTCGCTCATGTCGTTTCCTTAAAGGACCGATCGGGCCCTTGTCACCTTGTCCTCAACCGGCGCCTGTAGATTATCTGGACGCGTAACGATTCGAGAATGCCATGCGCCGTTTGATGCTGCTGCGTCACGCCAAGACCGAGACTGACGCGCCGAGCGGCCGTGACCAGGATCGTCGCCTCGACGACCGCGGCCACAAGGATGCCGCGCAGATCGGGGATTGGCTCGCCACCCATCCCCCCTTCCCCGCGGCCGTGCTGGTGTCGCACGCCGTCCGGGCCCGGCAGACCTGGGACATTGCCTGGGAGACGATGAAGGACCGCGTCGCAGCGCCGCAGGTGGAGGTCCTGCCCGAACTCTACGGCGCCGATCCCGCCCAGATCCTGGAATCCATTCGCACTGCAACTGTTCCGGCCAACCCGAAGCAGTTGCTGCTGGTGGGCCACAATCCCGGCATGCACGAGGCCGCGCTGATGCTGATGGGCGGCGGCGATCCGGCCGGCGCCAAGGCGCTCGCTCACAATCTGCCCACGTCGGGGCTTGCGATCTTCGACTTTGACGTCAAGGATTGGGGTGACGTGGCCTACCGCCGCGGCAAACTGGTGCTGTTCGTCAGCCCCAAGCTGCTTCGATCGGGTTGAGACGCGCGGGGCGCGCCGTCTCGACCGGTTGATCCTAGCTTGGTCAATTGGGAGACGCAGATGTTCAAGTCCATCCTCGTGCCCATCGACCTCGCCGACACCGATCTGGCCAAGCCGGCGCTCGCGACCGCGATAACGCTGTCGCAGACCTGGAGCGGATCGATACGACTGCTCAACGTGCTGCCGATGACGCCGGTGATGCTCGCCGAATACGTCCCGGCCGATTTCGACGAGCAGCAGCGCCAGACCTCCGAGGAAGCACTCGCCATCGTCGCGCGGGAGTCAGGCATCGAGACGGGGCGCATTTCCAGCGTGGTGCGACAGGGCGGCATCTATCATGAGATCCTGGAGGAGGCCATGCACATGAAGGCCGACCTGATTGTGATGACCTCGCACCGGCCGGCGATGCGCACCTATTTCCTCGGCTCCAATGCCGGGCACGTCGTGCGCTACGCCAAGTGCTCGGTGCTGGTGGTCAGGCACTGAGCGCCACAACAAACGCTGTCATTGCGAGCGGAGGCATTGTCACCACGCCCGGACTTGCGGGCGTGGCGGCCGAACAAACTCACAGATACCGCGTCAGCTCGGCCTTGAACTGCCCGTAGACGGCGTCCTCGATCTGGCTGCGCGTGATCCCGATGTCGCGCAAGGCGTGGTCGTCGAGCTCGTTCAGCGTCTTGACGGCAGAGCGGCGCTCCAGGCGATCGAACAGCGCATGGGCAACGTTGGCGAGCGTGCTGAAAAATCCGCCCGACGAGGATGGGCGTAAACTCCGCCCGGCAGTTTGCGAGATCGTGGTCATTTTTCTTCTCCGGCCTATTGTCCGCGCAGCGAAGCAGGTGCCGTTGGCGCGGACGCTGTGAGCGCCTGCACCTCATTTGCCCTCGGATTGCTCTCGCTCTCCTCGGCTCAATCGCGGAACTTGATGGAACTTAAATGCTCCAGTACACTACTCGGAGCAAGTAAAACATTGCTCTCGGTGCAATAATGTCCAAGTTCGAATACGTGAAGCTTGCCGATGCCATTGCGGCCGATATCACTAAAGGCACGTTAAGGCCCGGCGACCGGCTGCCGCCACAGCGCAACTTTGCCTATGACCGCGGCATCGCGGTCTCGACCGCGAGCCGGGTTTATACGGAGTTGCTTCGCCGCGGGCTCGTCGTCGGCGAGGTCGGCCGCGGCACGTTCATCTCCGGCGACATCAAGCGCAAGGTCGAGGCGTTGAGCGAGCCGCGCGACGCGCGGATCGATTTCGAGGTCAATTATCCGTTATTGCCGCAGCAATGGGCGATGATCGCCAAGAGCCTTGCCGGGCTCGAGCGCGTCGACGCGCTCGAATCCGCCCTGCGCGTCTCGACCAGCACCGGCACCAAGAGCGCGCGCAATGCGGCCGTCGCCTATCTCGCGCGCAAGGATTTCACGCCGCAGGCCGAGCAGATCGTCTTCACCGCCAACGGCAAGCAGTCGCTCGCCGCCGCGCTCGCCGCCCTCGTTCCCACCGGCGGCCGCTGCGGCGTCGAGGCGCTGACCTACCCTTACGTCAAGAGCATCGCGGCGCGGCTCGGCGTGACGCTGGTCCCGATTCCGATGGACGAATACGGCGCACGGCCCGATGCGATCCAGAAAGCGCATCGCGAAGCGCATCTGTCGGCGCTGTATCTCCAGCCCATCATCCAGAACCCGCTCGGCGTCACCATGAACGCGACGCGGCGCGCCGACATCATGCGCGTTGCCGAGAAGCTCGATCTCACCATCATCGAGGACGCCGTCTACGGCTTCCTCGCCGACGACACACCGCTGGCAGCGCTCGGGCCGGACCGTTGCATCGTGATCGACAGCCTGTCCAAGAAGGTCGCACCGGGCCTCGCGCTCGGCATCCTCGTGACCCCGCCGCATCTGCGCGAGAGCGTGATGAGCGCGGTCCGGACCGGCGGCTGGATCGCCTCGGGCCACGCGCTGGCGTCCGGGCAGCGGCTGATGGCCGACGGCACCGTCGCCGAGCTGACGCGGCTGAAACGGATCGACGCTGCGCGCCGGCAGCAGACCGCGGCAAGGCTGCTTGCCGGCTACCAGATCGCGGCCGACGCGCGCTCCTATCATTTGTGGCTGACGCTGCCGCCACACTGGCGCTCGCAGACCTTCGTCGCCGCAGCAGCCCGGCGGGGCATCGCACTGACACCATCCTCGACGTTTGCAATTGCGCACGGACATGCACCGAACGCGGTGCGGCTCGCGCTCGCCCCGCCCTCGCTCGAGCAGCTCGATTCCGGCCTGCGCACACTCGTGTCGCTGCTCGGCACCAAGGAAGAGGATTTCGACTCGACGGAGTAAGCCAGAGCGTTGCGAGCGAAGTGATACCGGTTCGAAAACGCGTCGCAACAAAGATCCGGCCCTTCGCCGCTCAGGTCGCCGGCCATTCCGCGATAAAGCCCCTCGCCTTGTACGGCTCGATCTTGTCCCATTCGTGCAGGACACGCCGGCGAAACTCGACATTGGTGTGCCAGAGCGCGCGCGGCGTCGCAAAGCTGTCGACGGTGAGCAGCATCTTCTCGACGTCAGGCCAGTGCCGGTGCAGCGTCATCGGGTAGCGGCGCGCCGTCCAGGTGTTGCCGAGGCAGATCACGCTCCGGATGTTTCGCAGTCCAAGCGCCGCATCAATGATCGGCAGCGAGAAAATCACGTTCTCGCCGGTGTTCATCGCGCGATGTTCCTCGAGGATGAGGTCCGCGGGAATGCCGGCCGCGACCATCGCTGCCTTGATGATGGTGCACTCAGATTGCTCCGAGCCCGGCGTCACGCCACCGCTGACAATCGACCTGCGGAAAAGGCCCTCGCGCCACAGCGTCGCGGCGGTGTCGGCGCGCAAGCCAACGTCCTCGCGGGTGCCGAACATGAACAACAGATCGGCCGGCCGGAGCGGCGTATCGATCAGATGCGTACGGTTGATTTCGACGATCTCATCCGCTGTAGGCTGCTGCCTGTTGCGATCCATGGTTGGCATGACAGCACGATTCGACACCGGCGCAGGAGCGCAAAGTCACGTTTGATTGCGGCCGATTGCACCTAAGGCAGCAAGGCCTTCGGCACACGATCGAAACTGTAGCTGTGCGGCTGGTTGCGCCGCACGAAGCCACCGACCTGCCAGGCGAACAGTGCGGCAAAGCCGATGATGAACAGGGCGCCAGCGAACTCCCCGATCATGAGCGCGCGGATCAGAAGCCCCGTCATCGCCACCGTCAGCACCGCCAGGAAGGCCAGCACCGCCGCATAAGTCTTGCGGCCGAGGCCTGCGGTCAATTCGGCGCGGCTGCCGGCTTGCGCCATCCGCGCGTGCAGTTCGATGATGAAATCGCGAAAACCGTTGTCCTGCGGCGCCATCAGCGCCGCGGTCTGCCAGCTCGTCGACAGGATCCTGATGCGGCCGCCGCCGGTGTGGCTGACATCGGCGCGAAAGCGGTGCTGCTGCATCGACACCGGGCGAAACGACAGCCGGATCGCCGAGATCTCGTCATAGCGCCACAGGCCGGAGCGGCCGGCGATGTGCCAGGACAGGCCCGCGTCCGTCAGCTCGAAACGATGCGCCGAGCCGATCAGCGACGCCTTGTAGGCGTAGCTCGTGACCGACGGGCCTTGCGTTCCCGAAACCTGCATCCCCAATCCCGTCGGCGCAAGCCCGCCTGCGATCGGCTTGCGCGATCGCCCTCGCCCATCCTACAAGCGGGGCATGGCTGAGACGACCTTTTTTCCGCGCCGCCTGATTCTCGGTACCGCCGTGATCTCCGGCGTACTGCTCGCGCTCGCGGTGCACATGCTGGGTGCGCGCTACGGGCTCGACCTCGGCGGGCTCTGGCATTCCGACTCGCATGAATTCATACCCGCGGGCGCAGCGATCGCCTGGTGGTTGATTGCCACGGTGGGTTTCTCCGGCGGCTATTTCACGGCGACATTGATGCAGAGCGCCGTCTCCGGACAGATCCCGCAGCGGATGCGGCAGTTCCTGATCGCGGTCGGCGTGCTGCTGCTTGCCGGTGCGGGCCAGGTGGCCTCGGCGCCGAGCCCGATCCCGTCCGTCTCGGGCGTGCTCGCCGGGCTCGCCGCGCTATGTCTTGGCGCCGTGATGGCGTTTTGCGGCGCGCATTTCGCGCTGCGCCGCGGCTAGACATCAGGCCGAGGCGAGCAGCCGCGGCCGGTTCAGCATCAACGCGACATCGGATGCGGGCCGCGGCTTGCTGAAAAGATAGCCCTGCGCCTGGGTGCAGCCCTCGCGCCGCAGCAGCTCGAGCTGCGCGTCGTTCTCGACGCCTTCCGCCGTGGTGACGATGCCGAGGCTGCGCCCGAGGCCGGTCACGGCGCGGATGATCGCCATGGAATCCTCGCGCGTCGCAAGCTCCGACACGAAGGAGCGGTCGATCTTGATCTTGTCGAACGGGAAGCTGCGCAGGTAGCTCAGCGACGAATAGCCGGTGCCGAAATCGTCGAGCGAGATCCGCACGCCCATGGCCCGCAGCTCGTGCAGGGTGGTCAGCGTCGCCTCGCTGTTCTGGAGCAGCACCGATTCGGTGATCTCGAGCTCGAGCCGCCGCGCCGCGAGCCCCGAGGCGGCCAACGCATCGGTCACGGATGCAATCAGGTTCGGGCTCTTGAACTGCACCGGCGACAGGTTGACGGCGACATCGACATCGTCCGGCCAGGTGGCGGCGTCACTGCAGGCGCTGCGCAGCACGAACTCGCCGAGCTGAACGATGAGGCCGGTCTCCTCGGCCACCGGAATGAAGTTGATGGGGGCGATCAGGCCGCGCTGCGGATGGTTCCAGCGCAGCAGCGCCTCGAAGGCGACGACGCGACCGCTGGCGACGTCGCGGATGGGCTGGTAGTACGCCTCGAACTCGTCGCGCAGCAACGCTGCCCGCAAGTCCATCTCCAGCAGCCGCCGCGCCTGCGCGCGCGCATCCATGCCGGTCTCGAAGAAACGATAGGTACCGCGGCCGTCCGCCTTGGCGCGGTACAGCGCGAGGTCGGCGTTCTTCAACAGCTCGTCCGGATTATCGCTGTCCTGCGGCGACAGCGAGATGCCGATCGAGACGCCGATCACGATCTGATGGTCGTTGATCTCGTAAGGCGCGGAGATCACCTCGACGAGGCGGCCGGCAAGGGCTCGCGCCGCGGCTTCCTCGGAGCGCCCGATCTGGACCACGGCGAACTCGTCGCCACCGAGGCGCGCCACGGTGTCGCTCGCGCCGACAGTGGCCTTCAGCCTGCGACCGACTTCCTTGAGCAGCGCATCGCCGATGGGATGGCCGAGCGAGTCGTTGATGTCCTTGAAGTGATCGAGATCGAGGCACAGCACCGCGAGCTGGTCGCCCGACTTCGCCCGGCCCAGTCCCTGCTCGAGCTGCTCGTGGAACAGCACGCGGTTCGGCAGATTGGTCAGCGCGTCATGGCGCGCCATGTGCGAGATCTTGGCCTGCGCCTCCAGCCATTCGGTGATGTCCTCGAAAGTCGCGACCCAGCCGCCGCCCTGCATCGGCTGGTTGACGACGCGGATGGATCGACCGAACCGGGTGACGACCTGGCTGGTCGTGCGGCCCTCGCGCGCGTCGGCCACGAGGCGCGCGAAGAATTCGCCCGCATCGCCCTGCCACTGGCCCTTGGCCTGCTCTTCCCGCAACACGTCGACGAGCAGGCGGCCGGCGAGCGGAATGTCGGTGCGGCCGAGCAGCGCCGCGTAGCGCTCGTTGAAGAGCTGGATCTTGCCGTCCGCATCGAACATGCACAGTCCCTGCGACATGTTCTCGAGCGCGGTATCCAGCACGACCTGCTGGCGTCCCAGTTCGCCCTTGGCGCGGCGGTCGAGCAGAGCCGCCGCGAGCGCGATCGCGATGATCGCAGCGGCGGCGCTGGCGGTGAGGATCGACAATGAGGCCGGCGGGATCGACAGGCCGCTGATCACGACCGCAGGATCCGGCGTCAGCTCCACGGCGCCCATGGCGGTGAAATGATGCGAGACGATGGCAAGCGTCAGCAGCACCGTCGCGCCGAGCGCGCCCGCAAGGCTGTCGCGGCGCCCCGCAACCACCAGGGCAAGCGCCCCGAGGACGATGCCGAGCACGATCGAGACCGTCACTGTGCCGGTCGTCCAGCCGATGTGCGCGGGAATCTCGAGCGCCATCATGCCGGTGTAATGCATGGCGGCAACGCCGCCACCAACGACGGCGCCGCCGAGCGCAACCAGGCCCGCCCGCGTCACCGACACCGAGATGCTCAGCCCGATGAAGGTGACCGCGATCGCGAAGATCAGCGACAGGACCGTCAACGGAATGTTGTAAGCGCCGCCCGCACCAGGACCGTAAGCTTGCATCGCGATGAAATGGGTTGCCCAGATGCCGCCGCCGGCGACGACGGCATCAAGCGCGACCCACGATACGCGAGCTCCCCCGCGCGCCGCACGCGCGCGGTGGAACAGGCTGATCGCCGCCGCGCTGGCGAGCAGACATACCGCTCCGCCGAGTGCGACCAGTCGCCAATCATGCTGATCCGTCAGGCAGTAAAGAACTTGATACATTGCCGGTCCCTATTCCAACCGCACTAGAACCGGCAGAGATGGACAGTCGGTAACCGGCTATGTGCCGGTTTCGGGAATGGTGAACAGAGAATGTGTGGGATCGCTCACATTGAGTGCCCTTGCGCCTTTGCGTCAGGTGCATTTGCGCCGAGGCCGATCACGGCGGCGGCGAGCAGCAGGACGGCCGCCGATATGATTAGCGACTGGTGAAGGCCCGTCATGAATGCACTGTCCGAGGCCACCAGCGAGCCGAACAGCGCGACGCCGAGCACGCTGCCGGTCTGCCGCGTCGCGTTCAGGACGCCGGCGGCGATGCCGGAGCGCGCCTTGTCGATGCTGCCGAGCAAGGTGGAGGTCAGCGGCGGCACCAGCAGGCCAAGTCCGCCGCTGATCGCGATCATCTGCGCAAAGATCGCCCAGTAGCTGGTCCCGGCTTCGGTCCAGAGCAGCCCGAGACAACCGAGCGCCGAGATACAGGCGCCGACCACGATGGTCGGGCACGAGCCGATGCGCTCGGCCAGACGCGGCGCCAGCAGGTTGAGCGGCAACACCGCGCCCATCATCGGCACGAAGGCAAGCCCGGTCCACCAGGCCGACAGCCCGTTGATCCTCTGGAAATACAGGCTCAGCACGAAGATCAGGCCGTAGATCGCGATGTTGACGAGGAGGCCGACGATCGTGGTCAGGGTAAACAGCCGGTGACTGAACAGCGACAGCGGCAGCATCGGCTGCACGGTGCGGCTCTCGCGCCAGACGAAGAGCACCGCGAATGCGGCTGAGGCAACGAATGCTGCGATCACGGCTGGATGGCTCCAGCCGAACGCGCCAGCTTCGATGATCGCGCCGGCGAGCGCGCCCAACGCACCGATCGCGGCGAGCTGGCCGGGCAGATCGATCTCGCGCGAGCGCGACCGCGTGGTCTCGCTGGCGTAGCGCCAGCTCAGCCACAAGCCGGCAAGACCGATCGGCAGGTTAACCAGGAAGATCGCGCGCCAGCCAACCAGCGTGATCAGCGCGCCGCCGACGAAGGGACCGGCAGTCAGCGCCAGGCTCGCTCCGGCGGCCCAGACCGCCACGGCACGGCCACGCTCGCGGTCGTCCGCATAGGCATGATTGAGCAGCGCCAGGGAATTCGGCACCAGGATCGCCGCCGCCAGCCCCTGGACCAGCCGTGCTGCGATCAGCACGATGGCGTTGGGCGACAGCGCGCAGGCGAGCGAGGCCGCGGTGAAGATTGCGAACCCCGCCATGAAGATGCGCTTGGCGCCGATGCGGTCGCCGAGCGCACCTGCGGTCAGAATGAAGGCGGCAAAGGCGATGGTGTAGGCGCTGACCACCCATTGCAGCTCAGCGACGCCGCCGCCGAGCGTTTTACCCATCGCGTCGAGCGCGGTGTTGACGATGGTGACGTCGAGTTGCACCACGCCATAGCCGAGGCTCATCGCGGCAAGCGTGAGGGAGGTCGCAAGGCGCGAGCCGGCACGCTGCGCGCCGGCTCCATTGTCGAGGGGTTCATATTTGATGGTGCTGGCTCGCATGCTGCCACCTCGGTTGCAGCCCCATGCGAAACATACGCTTCCAGCCAGCATTCATGCTTCGACAATGATCGAATTATGGATGCGTCAAATGCAAACGCCGCGCGGATGACCGCGCGACGCCTTTTTCGCAGCTACGCCCGGTCCTAGCTCGCCGCGCGCAGGTTCACCTTGCTCTCGGCGAGCGCGGTCAGCTTCCTGTCGGTCGCCTTCTCTTCTTCCAGCGTCTTGGCGAGCACGGTGGCGCAGTCGTTGCGGCCGAGCTGTTTGGCCCAGGCGATCAGGCTGCCGTAGCGGACGATCTCGTAATGCTCCGCGGCCTGGGCCGCGTTGATCAGGGCGGCGTCCAGCACCGCCTTGTCGGCGACTTCACCGGCGGTCTCGTCGGCTTCCTCGATGATGCCGTCGATGGCCGGGCAGTCGACCGCCCTCACCTGCGTGCCGTGCATCTTGAATACTTCCTCGAGCCGCTTGACGTGCTGCTTGGTTTCTTCGAGGTGCGTCAAAAAGCCCTGCTTCAACTGCGGATCGGTGGCCTTATCTGCCATTTTCGGAAGCGCCTTGGTGAGCTGCTGCTCGGCATAATAGATGTCCTGAAGCTGGTGCACGAACAGGTCGTTCATGGTTTTGATATCTTTTGTGAACAGTCCCATCGTTCCGATCCTCTCGGTTTCGGGAACACGGAGGCGTCGGCTCGCACGAAAAGCCGATTATTCCGCCATGTTCGATTGCTGATGGAGCGCTAACCAGCGCACGGTACCGACGTTCCAAAAAAGCTCGCATCGCTTGCGCTGGAACAATGCCGACTGCGGGCGGACACGAAATCATGTCAAGATGCGGACGCGCGTTCCGGGCAGCTGCCCCGACTCATATGCTTAACGCGCGCCCGATATGAACCACATATGACAAAAGCGGCGGTCCACCGCAGAACCTATCGGTCGAACGCAGAACCTATCGTTGTCAAGGGCTGCACAAGTCGCTGTTTTTGCCTTAAATGAGCTACAACATGCCTAGCGGTCGAAGCCCATTTCGGGCAGTGATCGCGCCCGACCGGTCAAGTCTGGCCGATCGGTCTTGCCCCCCGCCGGGAGGATGAATGCACGGACTGCTGCCCGCGCTGAAGCGCGGCTTTAAGAGATGGATCGGCTGGCGACGGCTCGGTGTTGCCGCGAGCGTCTTCATCATCGCCTTCGCGATCACCACGCTTGCGCGCACCCTCAAGGACATCGATACCGGCGTCATCCTGACCGCGTTGACCGAGATTCCCCGCGGGAATATCGGGCTGGCGGCGATCTGCGTCGTCTTCGCGTTCTGTACGCTGACCTTCTACGACTATTTTGCACTGCGAACGATCGGCAAGAAGCATGTGCCCTATCGCATCGCAGCACTCTCCAGCTTCACGTCCTATTCGATCGGCCACAACATCGGCGCCACCGTTTTTACCGGCGGCGCGATCCGCTTCCGGATCTATTCGGACTACGGGCTGAACGCGATCGACGTCGCGAAGATCTGCTTCCTGTCAGGCCTGACCTTCTGGCTCGGTAACATCTTCGTGCTCTCGATCGGCATGATCATCCATCCGGATGCCGCCTCATCGATGGATCAACTGCCGTCGTCGATCAACCGGCTGATCGGGCTCGGCGGCCTCGCCTCGATTGGCGCCTATCTGGTCTGGCTCTGCATGGGCGAGAAGCGCCGCGAGCTCGGCCAGAAGGGCTGGAAGGTGGTGCTGCCCTCGGCGCCGCTGACGCTGGTCCAGATCCTGATCGGCGTGGTCGATCTCGGCTTCTGCGCGACGGCGATGTACCTGCTGATGCCGGCCAATCCGTCGATCGACTTCATGTCGCTGGCGGTGGTGTTCATCCTGGCGACGCTGATCGGCTTTGCCAGCCACGCGCCCGGCTCGATCGGCGTGTTCGATGTCGCCATGCTGGTCGCGCTGCCCGAATTCGGCCGCGAGCAGCTTCTGGCGACCCTGCTGGTCTTCCGCATCCTCTATTTCGTGATCCCGTTCGGCCTCGCCATCTCCATCATGGGCGCGCGCGAGCTCTGGATGAACGTGGTGGAGCCCTGGCAGGAGCGGCGGCGGCTGGCCGAGGCCTGCGCGCAAGGCAACCTGCCCAAGCAGGTAGCAGCGATGGAACGCGAGCGGTCGTTGCGACAGGCCAGCAAGCGGTAAGGCGGGCGGGCGACCGTCAGACAGAGGTTGCGGGCGGCGCAGCAATGCTCTCTTATTTCCGCCTCAACTTTGCCGTTGAACACGCGGGCCATGATCCCTTTTTCCTTTCGTACCCTTCCCGCAGGCCTCCTGCTGCTTGCCGGGATTCTGACGTCTTTGCCGCTCGAGCGCGCCGCCGCGCAGGGCGCCGGTGCGATGCAAATATCCTGGGAGGTGCGCAACCGCTTCCGCCTGTTCCGCGAGGAGCGCGACTTCCAGCTCCATGTCGAGAACGCGCGTAACCGCAGCATCCTCGCCGCCGAGCAGTCGCTGGAGCTCCAGAGCGAGGGCCGCGGCTGGGCCCGCAACATGGTCAACCGGCTCTGCATCGACCTCCAGGGCCGGGTCAACCAGCCCTGCACCCGCGACAACGTAAAAGAGAATTACCTCACCCCGACCGATCATCCGGTGACCGTGCGCCTGACCGGCGCAGTGCCGGTCGGCGCCACCTGCGCCTGGTCGTTCGACGACGGCGACGGGCCGCAGACCTCGACTTTCGATTGCGCCGAGCCGATCAACCTGCGCGTCCGCTACGGCAAGCAGACGGTCGCGAGCGTCGACGTCTCCTCCGGCTCCGATCCGACCCAGCGCGTCCAGGCCGAGATCCAGGTCCGCGACATCTTCGTCGCCGGGCTCGGCGACAGCATCGCCTCCGGCGAAGGCAACCCGGACCGGCCGCTGGCGCTGTCGGACGAGGGCTTCTGCTTCCGCTCCTATCTCGGTACCGCCGGTGCGCAATACTACCGGCCGAGCCGTGCCGGCTATAAAGGTGGCCGCGCCTGCGAAGCACCCGACACGCTCGCCAACTGGCAGCATTACGGCGCGCTCTGGTTCAACTCGCCCTGCCACCGCTCGCTCTACAGCTACCAGGCCCGCACGGCTCTCGCGCTCGCGGTGCGCTACACCCACATCGCGGTGACCTTTCTGCCACTCGCCTGCACCGGCGCCAGCATCGGCGACGGTCTGCTGGGCTCGCAGCGCGCCCGCGAATGCCCGCCCGGCAAGACGGGCGTCTGCAACACCAGCGTGAACGCCCAGGTCGCCGAGCTGCGTGAGGCGCTCACCGCGGCGAAAAAGCGCCAGCCGGACCGCACGCTCGATCTCGTGCTGCTCTCGGTCGGCGCCAACGACGTCTATTTCTCCGGCCTCGTCGCCGACGTCATCGTCGACACCGCGACCGAGCGCGCGCTGTTCCGCCGCTCCGGCGTAATGGCGAGCGTCGACGATTCCCGCGATGCACTGGCGCGCGAGCTGCCGCAGAATTTCGCCAAGCTGCGCGAGGCGCTGAAGCCGCTCGTCAGCGGCGACCTCTCGCACGTGGTCTATGTCTCCTACGCCAATCCAGCGCTCGCCGATGGCGGCGTGCCCTGCCGCGGCGGCCGCGCCGGGTTCGACATCCATCCGTCCTTCAACGCCGATCCGCAGCGCCTCGCTCGCGTCTCGACCTTCGTCGACACCGAATTCCTGCCGCAGCTGAAGGGGCTCGCCACCTGCACGCGCGGCGCACTGTGCCGCGATCCCGAAGCCGATCGCATGACCTTTGTGGACTCGCACCAGGCAGTGTTCGCCGATCACGGCTTCTGCGCCCATGCGGGCAACGATCCCGAATTCGACCGCACGTGTTTCGCCGAGAACGGCCAGAGCTTCAATCCCGATATCGTGAGCGCGGCGAGCCAGCCGATGCTGTGCGGCCGCGGCGCCTCGGAGTATCGCGCCTACCTGCCGCGCGCGCGCTGGGTCCGCGATGCCAATGACAGCTATTTTGCCGCGATGACCTATCCGCAAGGTCTGCCGGCGGCGAGCCAGCCGACCGACATCCACGACGCCACCTGGGGCGTGCTCTCCGCCGTCTACGGCGGCGCCGTGCATCCAAGCGCGGAAGGCCACGCCGCGATGGCGGACGCAGCACTGCCCGCCGCAAGCAGCGTGCTCGGCCTCGATGCTGTGCCGCCCGGCGTGACGCGCGGACTGTTGGCGCCGCTGCTGGGCACGCAGCAATAGCACGATACTGCTCCCACATACTCGGTGTCATCGCCCGCGAAAGCGGGCGATCCAGTACTCCGTGACAGCGGTGATTGAATCGAGAGGCTGCGGCGTACTGGATTCCCCGCTCTCGCGGGGAATGACAGTGGTGTGCGGAGCACGACCTCGCGCATCACGATCGCACATTCTCGTCACCTCACGATCGTTCCCCGCACCTGCCGTTCCATCGATCCAAAAACGGCATCGATCGATACTCCCTTGAACTTGGACACTTTGCCGCGCGCGCCTCTAGGAGTCGCGGTGAGGAAATTTCGAGTTCTAAGGAGGCGCGTGATGAGCGCAGTGGTGTCGTCCGCAGCGGACGTGAGGAGGTCTCGCGTCAGGCTGTTCATCGTGACCATGTTGTTCCTGGTCACGACCGTGAACTATGCCGACCGCGCCACCCTGTCGATCGCGGGCCCCGCACTCTCGAAAGAGCTGCATCTCGATCCCGTCGCCATGGGCTGGATCTTCTCGGCCTTCGGCTGGTCCTATGTCGCGGCGCAGGTGCCGGGCGGCTGGCTGCTCGACCGCTACGGCTCGCGCCTCGTCTATGCCTTCAGCATCATCGTCTGGTCGCTGTTCACGATGATGCAGGGCTGGGTCGGCTTCCTCAGCGCCGGCGCCGCCATCATCGTGCTGTTCGCACTTCGCCTCCTTGTCGGCGTCGCGGAAGCGCCCTCGTTCCCCGCCAACGCCCGCATCGTCGCCGCCTGGTTTCCCGGCAATGAGCGCGGCACCGCATCGGCCTTCTTCAATTCGGGACAGTATTTCGCCACCGTGATCTTCGCGCCGCTAATGGGCTGGATCGCGCATGATTACGGCTGGCGCTTCGTATTCTTCGTGATGGGTGGGCTCGGCGTCATCATGGGCCTGGTCTGGATCAAGACCGTCTACGGCCCGAAGGAGCATCCCGGCATCAACGAGGCCGAGTTCGATTACATCAAGGAAGGCGGCGCGCTGGTCGATCTCGACGCGCCCAAAAACGATCTGGTGCAGGAGCGTGCGCCCGAGTCCGGCTCCGGGTGGGATCACATCCGCCAGTTGCTCTCCAACCGCATGATGCTCGGCGTCTATCTCGGCCAGTACTGCATCAACACGCTGACCTATTTCTTCCTGACATGGTTCCCGGTCTACCTCGTCAAGGAGCGCGGCCTGTCGATCCTGCAAGCCGGCTTCGTCGCGACGCTGCCCGCGCTGTGCGGCTTCATCGGCGGCGTGCTCGGCGGCGTCATCTCCGACGCCATTCTCCGCAAGACCGGCTCGCTCACCATGGCGCGCAAGATCCCGATCGTCGGCGGCATGCTGCTGTCGATGTCGATCATCGCCTGCAACTATGTCGACGGACAGGCGCTGGTGGTCGGCTTCATGGCGCTCGCCTTCTTCGGCAAGGGCATCGGCGCACTCGGCTGGGCGGTCGTCTCCGACACCTCGCCCAAGGAAGCCGGCGGCGTCTCCGGCGGCCTGTTCAACACCTTCGGCAACCTCTCCTCGATCAGCACCCCGATCGTGATCGGCTACATCCTGGCCGCGACCGGCTCATTCAACGGCGCACTGCTGTTCGTCGGCGCCAATGCGCTGGTGGCCGCGTTCGCCTATCTCGTGGTGGTCGGCAAGATCGAGCGGGTGGTGCTCAAACGTTCCTCCTGAGGGCTCCCGCGGGAGCTTGACCAGGCAACTCAACGGCGGCTCCTCAGCCGCCGTCTTTGTTTTCGGGATGATCGATGCTAGAAGTGCCGGGGAAACGCCTTATCCATCTAAGGCATGTATCGATGTTCGACCTCAACCAGCTCCGCTGTTTCGTCACGGTGGCCGAAGAACTGCATTTCGGCCGCGCCGCCGCGCGACTGAACATGACCCAGCCACCGCTGTCGCGGCAGATCCAGGTGCTCGAGCACATCATCGACGCGCCGCTGCTGGAGCGCACCAGCCGCTCGGTGCGCCTGACGCCGGCGGGGCGCAGCTTCCTGCCCGAGGCAAGGCGCATCCTGAAGCTTGCGGAAAGCGCCTCGCAAGTCGCCCGCCGCATCGCGCTCGGCAAAACCGGCTCGCTGAAAATCGGCTTCACGGCGGCTGCCGCCTACGGCTTCCTCCCGGAGCTCGTCGCCGCCTGCCGCGCCAAGCTGCCCGAGGTCGATTTCTCGCTGAAGGAGATGGTGTCCGGTGATCAGTTCGAGGCGCTCAGCTCCGGCCAGATCGACGCCGGGCTGTTGCGGCCGCCGATCGCGCGCCCCGAAGTGGCCAGCCGCCGTGTCGTCGCCGAGCCCCTGCTCGCCGCGATCCCGAAGAAGCATCCGCTGGCGAATGCCGAGACCATCACCATCAAGGATTTCGACGACCAGCCCTTCGTGATGTACTCGCCCTATGAGAGCCGATATTTCCACGATCTGCTGGTGGCGCTGTTCACCCGCGCCGACGTGCTGCCGCGCTATGTGCAGCATCTGAGCCAGATCCATTCGATCCTCGCCATGGTCCGCGCCGGCCTCGGCCTTGCCATCGTGCCGGCCGCGGCTGCGAGCCTGAAGATCTCCGACGTGCGACTGCGGCCGTTGAAGCTGCGCACCCGCGTCCCCGTCGAGCTGTTCATGGTCTGGCGCCGCGACGACGAGAACCCGCTGCTCTCCGCTCTGGTCAAAATCGCAGGCGAATTGTCCTCCGCGGAGGTAGCGGACGATTGATGCTCAATCCGCATCGGTCAATATAGGCTTTGGCTTGGACGCGCATCGAACGGTCTCCTAAACAACGGCGCATGGACGCGCAGGCTTCGGCCCGCGTCCTCCACAACACGCAAATTAAGGGAGCAGCGCCCATGAGCAAGATGACCCCGCAGGAAATGGCCCAGAAGATCGGATCGGGCCTCCTGTCCTTCCCCGTCACGCCCTTCAAGGCGGACTATTCGTTCGATGAGGCGACCTACCGCGCCAACATGGACTGGCTGTGCGGCTATGACGTTGCCGGCCTGTTCGCCGCCGGCGGCACCGGCGAGTTCTTCTCGCTGACGCCGACCGAGGTTCCGCAGGTGGTCAAGATCGCCGTCGACGAGACCAAGGGCCGCGTGCCCGTGCTCGCCGGCACCGGTTACGGCACCGCCACCGCGCGCGAGATCGCGATCGGCGCGGAAAAGGCCGGCGCCGACGGCCTGTTGCTGCTGCCGCCCTATCTGACCCATTCCGAGCAGGACGGCCTTGCCGCCCACGTGGAAGCCGTGTGCGCCGCCGTGAAGATCGGCGTCATCGTCTACAACCGCGACAACGCCATCCTGCAGCCCGATACGCTGGCGCGCCTCGCCGAGCGCTGCCCGAACCTCGTCGGCTACAAGGACGGCATCGGCGACATCGAGCTGATGACCCGCGTCTACACCAAGCTCGGCGACCGCCTCACCTATATCGGCGGCCTGCCGACCGCGGAAACCTTCGCGCTGCCCTATCTCGACATGGGCGTGACGACCTATTCCTCGGCCGTGTTCAACTTCGTTCCAGAATTCGCCACCAACTTCTACGCCGCGGTGCGCAAGCGCGACCATGAGACGATCCATGCCGGCCTGAAGAACTTCATCCTGCCGCTGATCGCAATCCGCAACCGCAAGAAGGGCTATGCGGTCTCGATCATCAAGGCCGGCATGAAGGTGATCGGCCGCGATTCCGGCCCGGTCCGCCCGCCGCTGACCGATCTCACCGAGCAGGAGGTTGCGGAGCTGACCGCGCTGGTGAAGAATCTCCCCGCCATCCGATCGTCACAACAAGCTGCAGAATAACAGACAACAACAGGGAGGAGCGTGCGATGGCCCAGACTGAGGTCTCCGGCGCACCGGTCGTCACATCGATGCAGGTGATCCCGGTCGCGGGCCGCGACAGCATGCTCCTCAATCTGAGCGGCGCGCACGCGCCGTTCTTCACCCGCAACATCGTCATCCTCACCGACAATTCCGGACACACCGGCGTCGGCGAGGTACCGGGCGGGCAAAAGATCTGGCAGACGCTCCAGGATGCCCGCGATCTCGTGATCGGCAAGACCGTCGGCGCGATGAACAACATCCTTGCCGACGTCCGCACGGCGTTCGCCGACCGAGATGCCGGCGGCCGCGGCAAGCAGACGTTCGACCTGCGCGTGATGATCCATGCGGTCACGGCGATCGAGTCCGCACTGCTCGACCTGCTCGGCCAGCACCTCAACCTGCCCGTCGCCGCACTGCTCGGCGAAGGCCAGCAGCGCAAGAGCGTCGAGACGCTCGGCTATCTCTTCTTCGTCGGCGACCGGCGCAAGAGCAAGCTTGACTACGTCAGCGGCGAGACCGGCAAGCCCGAATGGTTCAACCTGCGCCACCAGGAGGCGATGACGCCGGAGACCGTGGTGCGGCTCGCGGAAGCCACCCACGACCATTATGGCTTCGCGGACTTCAAGCTCAAGGGCGGCGTGCTCCGCGGCGAGCAGGAGATCGAGGCCGTCACCGCCATCGCAAAGCGCTTCCCCAGCGCACGCGTCACGCTCGATCCCAACGGCGCATGGTCGCTCGACGAGGCGATCAGCCTCTGCAAGGGCATGCACGGCATCCTGGCCTATGCCGAGGATCCCTGCGGCGCCGAAGCCGGCTTCTCGGGTCGCGAGATCATGGCCGAGTTCCGCCGTGCCACGGGCCTGCCGACCGCGACCAACATGATCGCGACCGACTGGCGCCAGCTCTCCCATGCACTACGCTTGGGGGCGGTGGACATTCCGCTGGCCGACCCCCACTTCTGGACCATGCAGGGCTCGGTGCGCGTCGCCCAGACCTGCCGCGACAACGGCCTGACCTGGGGCTCGCACTCCAACAATCACTTTGACATTTCGCTCGCGATGTTCACCCATGTCGGCGCCGCCGCGCCCGGCAAGGTCACCGCGATCGATACCCACTGGATCTGGCAGGACGGCCAGGCGCTGACCAAGGAGCCGCTCCAGATCAAGGGCGGCAAGATCGCCGTGCCCGAGCGGCCGGGCCTCGGCATCGAAATCGACCGCCCGGCCATCGAAACCGCGCATGAGCTTTACAAGAAGCATGGACTCGGCGCCCGCGATGACGCTACTGCCATGCAGGACCTGATCCCCGGCTGGACCTTTGACGACAAGCGTCCCTGTCTCGTGCGTTAAGAAAATCTCGGAGGACTACATGACTGCGATCCTGAAGAACTTCATCGGCGGCGAATGGGTCGATGGCTCCGGCGTCACCAAGAACATCAACCCCTCCAACACCAACGACCTCGTCGGCGAGTACGCCAAGGCCGACAAGGCGCAGACCGAGAAGGCGATCGCGGCAGCCAAGGCCGCCTTCCCGGCCTGGGCGCAGTCGACGCCGCAGGTGCGCTATGACGCGCTGAACAAGATTTCTCTCGAAATCCTCGCCCGCAAGGAAGAGCTCGGCCGCCTGCTCGCCCGCGAGGAAGGCAAGACGCTCCCCGAGGGCATCGGCGAGGTCGCGCGCGCCGGCCAGATCTTTGCGTTCTTCGCCGGCGAAGCGCTGCGCCTGATCGGCGAGAAGGGCGCCTCCGTCCGTCCCGGCCTCGACGTCGAGCTCACCCGTGAGCCCGTCGGCGTCGTCGGCATGATCACGCCCTGGAATTTCCCGATCGCGATCCCCGCCTGGAAGATCGCGCCCGCGCTCTGCTACGGCAACACGGTGGTGTTCAAGCCGGCCGAGCTGGTGCCGGGCTCGGGACATGCGCTGTCCGAGATCATCACCCGCTCCGGCATTCCGGCCGGCGTGTTCAACCTCGTGGTCGGCTCCGGCTCCGTCGTCGGCCAGACCCTGCTCGACCATCCGGATGTGGCCGCGATCTCCTTCACCGGTTCGGTGCAGACCGGCCGCAAGATCGCGCAGGCCTGCGTGCTGTCGAACCCGATGAAGAAGTTCCAGCTCGAGATGGGCGGCAAGAATCCGCTGGTCGTGCTCGACGATGCCGACCTGAAGACCGCCGTCGAGGTCGCCGTCAACGGCGCCTATTTCTCGACCGGCCAGCGCTGCACCGCCTCCTCCCGCCTGATCGTCACCGAAGGCATCCACGATCGCTTCGTCGCGGCGGTGGCCGAGCGTCTGAAGGGCCTGTCGGTGGACGACGCGCTCAAGGCCGGCGTGCATATCGGCCCCGTGGTCGACCAGAGCCAGCTCGACCAGGATCTGCGCTACATCAAGATCGGCCAGGACGAAGGCGCAAAGCTCGCCTTCGGCGGCGAGCTGCTCAAGCGCGAGACGCCCGGCCATTACCTCCAGCCGGCGCTGTTCACCGAGGCCAACAACAATATGCGCATCGCGCGTGAGGAGATTTTTGGCCCCGTCGCCGCCGTCATCCGCGCCAAGAACTACGAGGAAGCGCTGGCGATCTCCAACGACACCGAGTTCGGCCTCGCCTCGGGCATCTGCACGAGCAGCCTGAAATACGCCTCGCACTACAAGCGCAACAGCGAGTCCGGCATGGTGATGGTCAACCTGCCGACCGCCGGCGTCGACTATCACGTGCCGTTCGGCGGCCGGAAGGGTTCGAGCTACGGCGCCCGCGAGCAGGGCTCCTATGCGCGCGAGTTCTATACCACGGTGAAGACCGCCTATACCTATCCGGGTTGATAGGCCACGATCGTAGGGTGGGTTAGCCCGCGGCTGCGCAACGCGCGGTCCGCTGGCGTAACCCACCTCTTCTGCCTCCGCGGATGAAGACATTGGTGGGTTACGCTACGCTAACCCACCCTACACTTTCGGAGTCCTCCCATGGACCAGGACGTCGCAGCGAAAGAGCAGCCCCGCTACATCAAGCTCAACGAGCGCGACAATGTCGCGATCGTGGTCAATGATTTCGGGCTTCCCGCCGGCTCCCGCTTCGCCAGCGGGCTGACGCTGCGCGCCTTCGTGCCGCAGGGGCACAAGACGGCACTGGTCGATATCGCGCAAGATCAGCCGATTATCCGCTACGGCGAGGTGATCGGCCACGCGTTGTCGCCGATCCTGGCCGGCGAATGGGTCGACGAAGCGCGCATCCGCATGCCGGAGGCCCCTGCCCTCGACAAGCTGGAAATCTCGACCGCCGTCCCCGCGCCGCTGCCGCCGCTCGAAGGCTTCACCTTCGAAGGCTTTCGCAACACCGACGGCTCGGTCGGCACCAAGAACATCCTCGGCATCTCCTCCTCCGTGCAATGCGTCAAGGGCACGATGGAATACGCCGTGAAGCGCATCCGCGCCGAGCTGCTGCCGAAATACCCGAACGTCGACGACGTCGTGCCGCTGACGCACGCCTATGGCTGCGGCGTCGCCATCAATGCCCCCGATGCGGTCGTTCCGATCCGCACGCTGCAGAACATCGCGCAGAACCCGAATTTCGGCGGCGAGATCCTGGTCATCAGCCTCGGCTGCGAAAAGCTCGCGCCCGAGCGACTGGTGCCGGAGGGCGTCAGCGATGCCATCGTGCGCATGCAGGACGAAGCCTTCGACGGCTTTGGCGCCATCGTCGATGCGATCATGACCCAGGCCGAAGCCCGCCTGAAGATCCTCAACACCCGCACCCGTGAGACCTGCCCGGCCGCCGACCTCGTCATCGGCCTGCAATGCGGCGGCAGCGACGCCTTCTCCGGCGTCACCGCGAACCCCGCGCTGGGCTTTGCCGCGGACCTGCTGGTGCGTGCCGGCGCGACCGTGATGTTCTCCGAGGTCACCGAAGTCCGCGACGCGATCCAGCTCCTCACCCGCCGCGCCATCAACGAGGATGTCGGCCGCGCGCTGGTGCGCGAGATGGCCTGGTACGACTCTTATCTCGCCCGCGGCGGCGCCGATCGCAGCGCCAACACCACGCCCGGCAACAAGAAGGGCGGCCTCGCCAACATCGTCGAAAAGTCACTCGGCTCGATCGTCAAGTCCGGCTCGTCTGCCATCACCGGCGTGCTCTCGCCCGGCGAGAGGGCGACGCAGAAGGGCATGCTATTTGCGGCGACGCCCGCGTCCGACTTCATCTGCGGCACGCTCCAGCTCGCCTCCGGCATGACGCTGCAGGTGTTCACCACCGGCCGCGGCACACCCTACGGTCTTGCGGCTGCGCCTGTGATCAAGGTTGCGACCCGCACCGAGCTCGCGCGCCGCTGGAAGGACCTGATCGATTTCGATGCCGGCAGCATCGCCACCGGCGAGAAGACCATCGAGGAAACCGGCTGGGACCTGTTCCGCCTGATCCTCGATGTCGCCAGCGGCCGCACGAAGCCGTGGTCGGACCGTTGGGGCATCCACAACGACCTCACGCTGTTCAATCCGGCGCCGGTGACCTGAGCATGATCCGGAAAAGTGCAAAGCGGTTTTCCGAAAGATCATGCTCAAACAATAACCTAAAGCGCGATGACGATTCATACCAATCTCATCGCGCTTTAGAAGCCGGACCAACCGGCCTCACTGACCGTCGATCAGGTGCATGTCGCCCAGCGTGACGGGCAAGCTGCGCGTGATGAGATCCGTGATCGCCGCGCGTAGCCGTTCGCTCGCAGCGGGCCCCTCGAACGTCGCGTCGATCGGTCCGCTGGGTCCGGCGAGCCGCATGGTCCCCGTGTTGTCGAGCGGCGCGGCCGCCCGCTTCTCGATCACGTCGAACGACTTGCCGTCGATCACGCGCACCTCGTAGAGCGCGTGGATCAGGCCGTAATCCGCAAGCAGCGTCCGATATTGGGCGAGCCCGATGCCCTCGACGTTGCGGCCGTTGCCGAGCTTCGATCTGGCCCGGGTGATGACGATGTACGCATCCAACCCCTGGGGCGCGACATCGCTGCGAACCAGCTCCTTGAACGGATCGCTGCGCAGGAGATTGACGGGCGCAACCGCCGAATCCCTGATCGCGGCAAACGCGGCGCGTCGGTAGCTCACCGCCTGCACGCGAAAGCGTCCGCCGAGCAGCTTCGTCGCCTGCTGGACGATCAGCTCGTCCAGCCCCCAAGCGCTGATCGAGAGGCTTTGCCCGGCGTTGCCGAGCGCGATCAGGCCGGCTTGCGTCAGGCTCATCTCCTCGCCGATGGCCGAGACGATGCCGACGGTCTTGATTGCCTGGAGCCGAGTCGCGCGCGTCTCGAACGCCGCGGCCGCGCCGAGGGCGATGCAAGCGATCGCCAGGCCAACCCATAGAAAAGCAATGCGGCGCATGGTGACCTATCGAATCCTGAAATCGAATGAATAGGACGCACCGAGGCCGATCGTCGTCTGGTTCGACGATCCCCGCAGCTTCACGAGCGGGCTGTCTGCGGCGTCGCCCAGCAGCTTCTCGTACTCGACATAGGCATGGACTTCCCACTGCGGATTGATGCGATAGGAGATCTGGCCGCCGAAGCCGACCGAATGCGCACCGCCTCTGGCATCGTACATCGGCAGCCCGGACGCCACGGACTGCGCGGCGTCGACGCCGAAATAGGGCGCAGTCGCCTTGGTGCTTTTCCAGGTGAAGCGCGGGCCGGCCGAGATCGTGAGCCTTTGGATCAGCGGCACGATGACGTCGGCGGAGACATCGGCGACCGTGCCGGTATTTCCGCCCATGCCCTGGCGCAATTCACTGCGCAGGCGCAGCCAGTCGACCGGGAAATATTCGACGAACCCGCCGAGCTCTTATGCGGCCTTGACGTCGCCAAGGCCGGTCAGCTCGGCATATTTATCGCTCCTGCGCGACGCGACGTATTTGAACGCAGGGCCCGCGCGAAAATTTCCGACGTCGAACAGCGCGATACTGGCGCTGTCGCGGGGCCCGCGAAACTGGTCGACCGATCCGGCACGGCGAATGGAGAAGATCGGGATCGGCATGAGCTTCCCGTTCTTCGATCCGACGAAATCCGGCGTGTACTCTCCGCCGATGCCGACCATGACGGTCCAGTTGCCGGAAGGTGACGGCAGCATCGGCACGTCGAACGGCGGGGCTGGCAACGTGAACGCCGTCTGCGCCGATGCCGACTGCGGGATTGCCAGGATTGCGCCGAACGCGGCGAGGAAGGCGGTCAGCAAGGTCTGCTGCGCTCTCGCCGCAGGATCGAGAGCAGCTTCGTCAAAATGCTTCATTTACAGGGCCCCGGACCGGCCTTGCTGGCCTGGTCGACTCGTGTGGTTAGGAGCCACAGCATGTGGTCCGGCAAAATTGCCCCAAGATTGCAAGGGGCAGACAGCGCCCCGATCCATTCGCGGCGCATGCCGGGCGCGCCGCCGGATCAATGTTGCCCGAACATTGCCGGGCCGCGCTCACGCTCGCAAACTTTGAGCGCTAGAGCCGGTCGGCGCCCGCGTTCCTGCCTTTTATTCGCCAAGCTCGCTGCCTTAATGGGAACCCTGCGCACGAGCCGGAACGCCAGACTTCGGCCAGGGAGCGTCACGCTCAGGGTTTTGTTGCCCCAGCAGAGTCAAGGACGACCCGCGTGCGCTCCCTCGTAATCGAAGACGAACCGCAGATCGGCGCCTATGTCAGCCGCCTGCTCCGACAATTGCACGGCATTGTCGACGTCGTCGGCTCGATTGCCGATGCCCGTCAGGCGCTGGACAATTTCAAATATGATCTCGCGATCATCGACCGGATGCTGCCCGATGGAGATGCGCTCCAGGTGGTGACGGCGCTGAGCCGATCGGCGGACCGTCCCGCGATCATCATGCTGACCTCCAAGGACGCCAAGGAGGATGTCGTCGAAGGTCTCAATGGCGGCGCCGACGACTATCTCGGCAAGCCGTTCGAGCCGCAGGAGCTCATTGCGCGGGTGCGCGCCGTGTTGCGGCGGCCCCGGCAGCTCGCGCCCTTGGTGCTGTCGCTCGGCAATGTCGAGCTGCATCTCGGCAGCAACGAAGCGGTGGTCGCCGACACGAAAATCCTGCTGCGCCGGCGCGAGGCGCTGATCCTCGGAGCGCTCCTGATGCGCCGCGACCGCGTCATCACCCGCGCCGCCCTGATCGAGGAGATCTACGGCTTCGACGACGAGATCGAATCCAAACACGCTCGAAGCGCAGGTCTCGCGCTTGCGGAAGAAACTGACCGAGCTCGGCGGCGATGTCGAGATCCGCAGCATGCGGGGCATCGGCTACATCCTGCGGCTGGCAACACCGCGATGACGTCGATTGCCCGAACGTTTGCGCTGTCGCTTGGCATCGCCGCGACGACGATCTTCCTGATCATGCTCGGTGTCTTCATCTGGCGCTACCCGATGGAGGAACGCGAGTTCAGGGCTTGCCGCGTTGTGGTCGCCGTTCTCGATCGCGCCACAGTGATCGAAGGGCAGAACCTGACGGTACGTCCGACTCCCGCCCTCGAGGAGCTCAGGACGGACAGCCCGAACCTCTGGTACGTCGTGTCCGCTGGCGATCTGGTCAGCGAATACGGTAGCGAACGCCGGCCCGCCCTCCCCTTCGCGTTTCCCTATCACGGGCCGATCGGCTCGTCCGTCTTCAGCACGCTCGACCAGAAGAGCACCTTCTGTCTCGCCGTCGCGCAACGGGGCCCGTTGCAGCTTACGATGATGGTCGGCGCCCCCCAGGTCCGCTTCGGCCGGATTGCCAGGAACTTCCTTGCCCGCAGCATTTTCGGGATCATCACGCTGGCGCTGGCCTTTGCGGCGACGGTTGCCATCGGCTCGATGCTGGCCGCACGTTTCGTCTCGCGCGGCATCGAACGGGTGGCGCATCGCGCGCTCGCGATCGACCCATCGGCCCCGCAGGGCCTGATATCCCTGTCCGAAGTCCCCACCGAGCTGAAGCCGCTGGTCGCAGCACTGAACCGCGCCTTCGGCGAGATCGACGCCTACATCAGGATGCAACGCCGCTTTCTCGGCAACGCCGCCCATCAGCTACGCACGCCGCTCACGCTGCTGCGCGCGAAAATCGAGGACGTGCCCGAGCCGGCGCTGAGGGCGGAATTGGTGCGCGACGTCCGCCGCCTGACGTCGCTGGTCTCCGCCATGCTCGACCTGGCGCGATTGCAAAATCATGCGATCGAGAAGCGACCGATTGATCTTGCCGAGATCACGCTGGACGTGCTCGCCGATTTCAGCCCCTCGGCGCTAGACGCCGGCATAGAGCTTGCGCTGGAACACGCCGAAGAAGGTCCGTTCCTGGTGCAAGGCGTCGACGCCGCGGTACGCAGTGCGCTTGCCAATCTCGTCGGCAACGCGCTCATCCACGCCCATGGTGCGCGGCGCATCGTTGCGACGGTTAGCCGCGGCGACATCTCGATCGACGATGACGGCGCGGGCCTGCCCGACGGTGCGGAGCACAGGCTGCTCGAGCCATTTCAGACCGGCAACAGCGCGCGCGACGGCGCCGGCCTCGGCCTGTCGATCGTCCGCGAGATCATGGCCGCGCACGGCGGAGAGCTGGTCATCTCCTCCGCGCCGGGCCGCGGCACGACGATGAGCTTGCGCTTTCCCGAGGCCACCGCGACGACCAGATCGCCGCACCTCGATCTGCAAACGGGCTGACGAGCCGCTTCTAGCCCTTTGGCGAAACCGTCCGGAAACATTGGCGCGGAAAACTTCTTCCGCGTTTCGTCCTGTCGCATCACGATATCAAATAGATCCGCCGGCGGCGGTCGAATGTTCGCACACAAGCGAACCTGGCGCGGTATCGCCGCGACCAAACCTCCGATTGCCATCTTCCACGGAGATTTTCCAATGCGCGTTCTTTCGATGATTGCCGTTGCCGGCGCCATGATTGTGAGCTCGGCCGGTGCATTTGCCAGCGAGCTTCCCTCTTACGAAGTGAAGTCGTTTCCGATTTCGACGACGCAAGTGCAGGTTCTCGGCGGCGCCGGAGTCGAGGAGCAGTCGGCTGCGCCCGCGATGATCGTCGCCGGCATGCCCGCCTCGCCCGCGCAGATGTCGGTGCTGTCGCCGCGCGTCAAGCGGCTGGCGAGCGCCAACGCCACGAGCGAAGAGCGCTGAGACAGTTTTCGACCCCGGCTGCCCTTGCCGGGGTCGTCGCTCCCGCCGTCAGCGTGAGATATAGCCTGCCGCGATCGGCTTGAACCGATAGATCAGATACGGCGTCTTGTTTTCGGCCTTGCCGCCATGGAACATGGCGGCTGCGGAGACCTGAGACGCGGACACGTACATGTACCCGTCGGGAGAGGCAGTAATCCCGTCCGGCCACACCATGTCCGGATCGTTCAAATAAGTGCGAAACTTCCGGTCGGCTCCTATGACTCCAATCGATTTGGTCTCGACCGCAGTCAGGTAGATGTTGCCCGCATAGTCGATCGACAGGCCGCCATTGTTCGGTTTGTCCGAGTAGCGTTCCACCCGCGCGCTCAGCTCTTCGGCGGGCAGCTTCTCGTTGCCGAGGTCGGTGGCCTTGATGCGGTACAGCGACCGGCCGCTGAGTGGCGCGAAATAGACCCATTCGGACCTGGCATCCATCGTGATGCCGTCGCAGCCGACCTTAATGAGCGAAGGCTTGCCGTCCTTGCCAGGCACGGTCAGATCATTGCCATCCACGGTGATCGGCACATTTTCAGGGACGGTGGATCGATCGCCGTCCAGCACGCGCCGGGCGGCACCCGTATCCATGTCGATGACGATGATCGCAGCGTGAGAGCCATCGCCGCCGGGCCCGATGTTTTCGTCGGCGATGTAGAATTTCCGGTTCTTCTGGTCGATCACGATGTCCTGCGGCTGCGAGCCTTTCACGGTCACGGGCTCGGGCATGTAGTGGATGCGCTCCAGCCTGTTCGTGCGCGTGTTCCAGCCGACCAGCTTCGGCGTGATCTGCGTACGGAATCCCATATCGATGATCCACACGACACCGCTTTCGTCGGAACGAAGACCCAGGACGTTATCGAGGTACTGATCGGTGCCTTTTCGTGGCGTATTCCATTCCGCATTTGGAAACGGCTCGAACGTCGTCGGCGATGTCAGCCGCGCCACACGAACGTCGGGACTGAAGAATGGATGGTGACTGAAGATCAGCTGATTGTCCGGCGTAAACGCAATGTTGCCGACCGACTGAGGGAGCTTCGCAAAGACTTCCGCGTTGCCGCCTCCGTTCTCCGCACAGGCCGCGCCCGTGACGATTGCCGCCGACAGAAAAATGACAAGTCGAATTCCTCTCCTCACGCTTCGCACCGCTCCCTCCCTTTGTTTTCCACGGTTATTCCGGCGCGCGTGCGCCCGGTCCGCGCCGGCAACCGCCGCAGGATTTCAATGCAGAGACCCAATGCGAGCCGAAGCGGTCGCTCGTTCATCGCCGCCGCGCCGATATCGATCTTTGCGAGAGCCACGATGCGCGCTAATTTGGGGACTGACAATTACGCACAGGCCAGTCCTCTAGTATCACGGAGTGAACCATGCAGAAGCTCGGCGGCAAGACGTATGATTGTGCCGTGGGATGCCCCGTGGAGGCTACCCTCGATCTGATCGACGGCAAGTGGAAGGGCGTGATTCTCTATCACCTGCTCGACGATACGATTCGCTTCAACGAGCTCAAGCGGCGCCTGTCCCGGATCACGCAACGCATGCTGACGCGCCAGCTCCGCGAGCTCGAGGCGGACGGCCTCATTCATCGCGAGATCTATGCGGAGGTCCCGCCGCGGGTCGAGTATTCCCTGACGGCGCTTGGGCGCTCGCTCGAACCGGTCGTTCGCATGCTCTGGACATGGGGCAATCAGTATCTCGCGACGGAAGCGGCCCGTGCCGGTGCGGTCAACGGCGCCGTTTCGCTCTCGCCGCGGGTCAGACGGAGCCTGCCGGTAGGCCGCGCGTAGGCGGGCCCCTGCGTATCCACGATGCCTTGCGGCGACTGCAAGTAAATCGCACACGTCGATCAAGACGGCGTGGGCCTACGCCGCGACGAGACACGATTCTCCATCCTCACATGAGGCCATCCGCGCGCCGCCATCAAGCGGCGCGCGCTCTACTTATATAAATACTAATTCCAAATCTGATGATTGAGGGACCATTGCGCCCCTCCCGCACTTCAAGCCATCGACTGCGCTTGTTAGTCGTCCGCCCCGCAAATGATGGGGTCGCGAATGACTACATATCTCAGAACGACGGCAGGATTGATCGGCGGCGCGCTGCCGCTGTTGGCAGGCCTGATGGATGCGGCGCCGGCCGAGGCGCAATCATCGTCGCAGGAATTGCCCGCCGTCGTGGTCGAGCAATCGTCGCGGCCGGCAGCGCGCACACGTCCGTCTCCCTCCCGTCAGGCCGCACAGGCGGCAAGCCGCCGTCGCCAGGCCGAGCGCGCACCATCGAACGCCGATACACAGGCGGCCGGCGCGAGCACGGGCGCGGAGACCGCGACAGGCCCCGTCCGCGGCTACGTCGCGACCCGCAGCGGCACCGGCACGAAGACCGATACGCCGCTGCGTGAGACACCGCAGTCGATCACCGTGGTCACCGCCGACCGCATCATCGACCAGGGCGCGACCACCGTTCAGGAGGCGCTGCGCTATGTCCCCGGCGTGTTCGCCGACGCCTACGGCGCGGACTCGCGCGGCGACTATCCGCGCATCCGCGGCCAGGACCCAAATATCTATCTCGACGGCACCCGCATGGTGAACACCAACAACTTCAACGAATGGCGGCCGGAGCCGTACACCCTGGAGCGCATCGAGGTCTTGCGCGGCCCCTCTTCCGTGCTCTACGGCGACACCTCGACCGCCGGCCTGTTGAACCTGATCTCGAAGCGCCCGCAGGCCGAATCCGCCAACGAGATCGGCGTGCAATATGGCAGCTTCAACCGTAAGCAGGTGCAGCTCGACTCCACGGGAAAGCTGACCAAGGACGGCGAGTGGCTCTATCGCTTCATCGGCGTATACCGCGACAGCAACACGCAGACCGATTACGTCAAGGACGGCCGCATCGTGCTCGCGCCATCACTGACCTGGCGGCCGACCAACAACACCAGCTGGACGGTGCTCGGCACCTATCAGAAGGACACCACGGGGTCCTCCACGGCCTTCCTGCCGCATGAGGGCACATTGTTTGCCGGCCCCAACGGCTACATTCCGATGCGGCGCTTCGCCGGCGAGCCCGGCTTCGACCAGTACCAGACCGAGACCGGCGCGATCAGCAGCCTGTTCGAGCACAGCTTCAGCGACAGTCTGAAGATCCGGCAAAACCTGCGTTACGCCCATGTCGAGGGCATTTACCGGTCGACGTGGCCGGACCTGAGCTTCGTCGATCCAAGCGATCCGAACTATCCATTTCTCGACGCCAGCCGACGCTCCGTGGCGCGCAGCGTATGGAGCCGCGAGACGGTCAAGGACAACCTGACCTCGGACAGCAATGCCGAGCTGAAATTGCACACCGGACCGGTCGCACACAAAGTGTTGTTCGGCACCGACTACCGCGAGTTCAGGGAGCACGCGCAATCAGGCTTCACCACAGACCCGACGCCGTTCGATCTCTACGCGCCGGTCTACCGCGGCGTACCCGCGCCGACGATGTCTCCCGAACCGGATCTGCGCCAGACCCAGCTCGGTATTTACGCTCAGGACCAGTTGCGCCTCGGACCGTGGCTCGCCGTGCTTGGGCTGCGCCACGACTACGTCACCAGTAACACGCAGGCCTCGCCGGTCGAAAACTACCAGGCGACCACCGGCCGCGCCGCGCTGATGTACGAGCTGCCATTCGGCGTCACGCCTTACGTGACCTATGCGCAGTCGTTCAACCCGGTGTTCGGCAGCGGCGTCTGCGCCACGGTGTGCGCGCCGCAGCGCGGCGAGATGGTGGAGCTCGGCTTCAAGTACAATCCGACACCGGGCAATGCGATCAACGGCGCGATCTTCGACACCACCGAACGGAATCGGCTGGCCAGCGACCCCGATGATGACCGCTTCTCGATCCAGACCGGGAAGGTGCGCATCCGCGGCGCCGAGCTCGAGGTGCTGGCGCGCGTCACGCCGGAGCTCGACCTGATCGGCGCCTATACCTATCTCGATGCCCGCGTGGAAAGCGGCGACAATTCCGGCAAGCATGTCGAGACCGTGCCGGATCACCAGGCCTCGCTCTGGGCGAAGTACCGTCTGTCCCTGCTCGGCCTGCCCGGCGTCACGCTCGGCGGCGGCGTGCGCTACATCGGCACCTCCTGGGACGGCACCGACACCCTCCGCACACCCGACTATACGCTGTTCGACGCCATGGTTCGTTACGAGACCGGTTCCTGGCGGCTTCAGGTCAATGCCAGCAATCTCTTCGACAAGCGTCACCTCACCACGTGCCTGGCGCGCGGCGACTGCTTTCTCGGTATCGGCCGCACGGTGCTCGGCAGCGTGACGTACAAATTCTAGCCACGACCGCTACGTCATGCTGCCGGGCATGAAGCAGCGCACGCGCGGATGGCCGTCGACATAGTGCTTCCACACCATGGTTCGACCGATCTTGTTCGGCTCGGTGATCACGGCACCGTCGGGCACGACGACCCATTCGTCGTCGATGCGCACGCGGTAGTGGCCGCGATCGGATTCCCAGTCGACGTCGGCTATGACGTAGCCGTCGGCATCCGAGCAGCATTGCCCGTATTGGCTGTGCAGGCTCTCGAACCAGGGTTTTAGCGGCGAGTTGGCATAGCGGCCGTCGTCGCGCGCCAGCGCTGAGGTCGCAAGCAGCGCCATCGGCCCCAGCAGCGCCGCCGCACATAGTCTGGCAAGTCGCATATCGTCTCCGCGGATCGCAATCAGCGCCGCGAGGGACAGACACCGCCGTCCGCCTTCCGCACGGTCGCGGCAGGCGTGGAGACGGCGACTCGCTCCCCAGCGGCTTTGCGACAGCTATGCAAATCCGGCGCCAGCGCGCATTCCGGGGAACTACGGCCGCACGGCGTTGCCCCGGCCGGCGCGCACGTCCTGCATGTCCAACGCGTCGGCAATTTGCCGCAGCTGTTTTGGAGGCTTTCCTTGTTCCGCGAGGACGTGTACGAAACGGCCGCGGACGCGGGCCGCATCTTTTAATCAACTGTTTCAATTAGAGAAATCAGGTGTTGGCGTGACTGGCATTGGACCGTCAGCGCTATGAGTTCGAGAGAGTTGCTTCCTGGCCAGCAGGATTCGACCGACTTGCCCGCAAGCGAAGTGCAGTTTGCGCTCGTGATTTCGCGGATGCTCGAGACGGCGAAGGACGACGCGGAAGCCAGGCGGCAGATGGTCTACGACCTTGCCCGCTACAAGCTCCAGGAGCAGTTCACCTACGCCGACGCCCGGAACATCGACCAGATGAAGCGGGCGCTCGAGGTCGCGATCGAGGAGGTCGAAAAATTCTCGCGCGACCAGGCGCCGCTGGAGCGCTTGCCGTCACAACAGCTCACGTCGTCAAAGGCGACCGAGACAGGCGGTCTTCTGGTGTCCGGCCACGCGACCGTTTTGCGATCGAGGATCGAGATATCCCGCAGCAAGCTGCCTGCGATCTCGGGCCCGCTTCTACCGGTGATCAAGCGTACGGCGGCCATCCTGCTTGCCGTTGGCGCAGTCATCCTGATCGTCTCGCAGCGAGACAACATCGCCGCGCTGCGCCGGCAGATTTCGTCCCAGGCCCAGGAGATCGCGCAGGTATCGCCCAAGCCGGAGACGACGATCACGGTCGCCAAGCCGGAAATGATCACCCCTGGCCCGCCTCCCCCGACGCGCGTATTGCCAACCGACTACGGCATCTACGCATTGATCGACGACAAATCGCTGGCGGAGTTGAATGCGACCGGCGTGATGGCGCCGGACATGCGCATCGCGATTTCACCGGAGTTCAAGAAGCCCGATCGCCCGCATCTGCCGAACGGCCGCGTCAAATTCATCGTGTTTCGGCGGGACGCCGCGAACGTGATCCCCGAGCGCGTCGAGGTTCGGGTCGTCGCGAAGATCGCCAGGGAGTTTTCGACCGACGCTGCAGGCAAAAATCTAGGCGGCGGAGAAGATGTCGGGGTGATCCGAAACTTCTCCTATCCGTTCCGGGTGTCGCCGATCCCGGGGAAGCCCGAGATGTACGAGCTTCACACCGGCGATTCAGGGCTCGAGCTTGCGCCGGGACATTACGTCCTGAGCCTGGGACCGCAGGCCTATTATTTCCAGGTCGACGGCGAGATCACCGATCCCCGGCAATGCCTCGAGCGGGTCGTCGCCGGCAACGGCACGTTCTACGCGCCTTGCAAGAAGGCACGGACGTATTGACGGTCGTCAAGACCGTCGCTGCTGAGGCAGGCCCGAGCCACACACTCAACTGTCATCGCCCGACTTGATCGGGCGATCCAGTATTCCAGAGACAGTGCGAGGATACGGAGGGGCCCTACTGCTTCGGCGCCGGCGCCATCATCGCGCCGCCCTTCTTCGCCGCGGGCGCGGGCGCCGGCTTCGTCGTCGCGGCGGTCGCCTGTGCCGGAAGATATTTGGCGACGATGGCAGGATCGACCTGGGCGATGTAGGCGTCGGGAAGACGCGTCCAGGTCTCGTCCTTGCCGAACAGGGAAATACCGAGGAAGCCGCGCATGGTCAGCGTCTGCCCGTCCGGGCTGACCGACATCTTGGCCTTCCAGATGTTGCCGTCGCGCGGATTGACCACGTTGCCGCCGTCATACTTCAAGCCGTCGCGCTTCATGTCGCGGATGAAGGAGAGCCCGAGCACCGGGGCGTTTTTGCGATCATCCGTGCATTTCGCACAGACCTCATTCGGGTCGTCGCCGGGGCGCGGAAAGGTTTTTGCGATCACGCCTTCGAAGATGCCGTTGTGGTCGACGAAGAGAAACCATCCCACCGTCTTGCCGTCCTCGGTCTTCTGCCAAAGACCCGCGGCGGTTGGCTGCTGCGCCTGTGCGGCTACCGGCCCAACCGCGCCAAGCGTCAGCGCAACAGCGAGCGCGAGGGGCGAGAGCAGTCGAAAGCTGGAAAAGAGAGTCCGCATTATGATCACCTTGCTAAGCCGCCACTGCAATGGCCGCAGACTACGGCGATTTCGCGAACGGTTCCAGCACCAGAAACATGGGGCATTGCCTGCCGAACCCGGTGCCGTCAGTTGACACCGAGCTTCTTTTGCAGACTGGAGGACGAGGTCGTGTACTGGAACACGAGCCGCTTCTCCGGATAGACGTAGCGATGGGCTTTTTGCGCCATCAGTGCGCCCTCGTGAAAGCCGCACAGGATCAGCTTGAGCTTGCCCGGATAGGTGTTGATGTCGCCGATGGCGAAGATGCCGGATACGTTGGTCTCGAACGCGGACGTCTCGACCGGCACCAGATTGTTCTCCAGCGCGATGCCCCAGTTCGCGACCGGACCGAGCTTCATGGTCAGCCCGAAGAACGGCAGCATGGTGTCGCAGGAAATTTCGCTCACGCTGTTGTCGTTGCCCTTGACGGTGGCGCCGGTCAGCTTGCCCTCGGTGCCGGACAGCGCGGTGACCTGCCCGAGCCGCAGATCCATCTTTCCGTCGGCCACCAGCGCGCGCATCTGCTCGACGCTGTGGGGCGCGGCGCGAAAATCGTCGCGCCGGTGCAGCAGCGTGACGCGCTTGGCGAGCGGATGCAGATTGAGCGTCCAGTCGAGCGCGGAATCGCCGCCGCCGACGATCAGAACGCTCTTGTCGCGGAACGTCTCCATCTTGCGCACGGCGTAGTGCACCGAGGTGCCCTCATAGGCCTCGATGCCCGGCACCGGCGGGCGCTTGGGCTGGAACGAGCCGCCGCCGGCCGCGATCGCCACCACCTTGCATTCGAACACCTTGCCCGCGTCGGTGGTGCAGCGAAACAAGGGATCGCCGATCTTCTCCACCGTCTCCACCATCTCGCCGAGATGGAAGGTCGGATGGAACGGCTTGATCTGCTCCATCAGCGCGTCGGTGAGGCCCTGCCCCGAAACGTGCGGAATGCCGGGAATGTCGTAGATCGGCTTTTCCGGATAGAGCTCGGCGCACTGGCCGCCGACCTTGTCGAGGATGTCGATGAAATGCGCCTTCATGTCGAGAAGGCCAAGCTCGAAGGCGGCGAACAGACCACAGGGGCCGGCGCCAATAATCAGCACATCGGTTTTGATCACGTCGCTCATGTCGTCTCTTTATCGATCGTTATCGGTTGGACGCCGCCCGGGGGCAGAAGTGACCCTGCCTGTCTAGCCAACGGGGATGGATCAGGGAAGGCATAAAAGCGGGATCGCCCCGCAGCCGCGCCCACTTGCCGGGTCAGTATAACTGGGCTGTAACGGGATGCGATATGACGGAGATCAATCGGTGAACGCACCAAGCCGCCTCGATACGACGCCGCGCCTGGAGGACTATCCCTATCGTCTCGGCGACAATGTCCGCTTCGGCGATCTCGATCCGAACCAGCACGTCAACAACGCGGTCTACGCCACTTATTTCGAGACCGGCCGCGTCACGCTGATGAAGAGCCCGGAATACGGGCTGACGCCGCCGGGCCTCGCCTGGATCATGGTGCGGCTCGACATCCATTTCCGCGCCGAGCTGCACTGGCCGAACAAGATCGAGCTCGGCCTCGGCGTGGTCAAGCTGGGACGGACGTCGGTGACCTTCGAACAGGTGGTGTTTTCGGAAGGAAAGTGCATCGCATCGGCGATGTCGGTCGGCGTCATGCTCGACGAGGCGACGCGGCGGCCCGCACCGCTCACCGCTGAGATCATCGAGAAGCTCAGACCCTGGCACAAGCGCGGTATTGAGGTCGCGCCGCCGAGCGCCTAGTTTCTAGTATAGTGAGGGACGATCAGGCCTGCCGTTCCGGCGTCGCCACGACGAGCCCGTCGAGCTCGTCGGAGACCTTGATCTGGCAGGACAGCCGCGAGTTCGGGCGCACGTCGAAACCGAAATCGAGCATGTCCTCTTCCATCGGCGTCGGGCTGCCGACCTTCTCGCGCCAGGCTTCGTCGACATAGACATGACAGGTTGCGCAGGCACAGGCGCCGCCGCATTCGGCCTCGATGCCGGGAATGCTGTTGCGGATGGCGGCTTCCATCACGGTCGCGCCGTTCTCGACTTCCACCGTACGGGTTTCGCCCTTGTGGTCGACAAAGTTAATCTTGGCCATGTGTGCTCGTGCTGCCGCGATGTTGCGAATGAAGGAGGGTCCGGGCTGTCCTATAACGGGTCGATCCGCCCGGCGCCATAGGGTTTTGAAGCGACGCGAATCCCGCTTCGCGGGAAGAAAACGCGTCAAAACAAAAGACTAGAGCGCGGTTTCTCGCCCTGTCGCCCTAGGGCTTCAGGATCGCCTCGATGGCGGCGCGAGCCTCGGTCACCGCCTCTTTCAACGCGGCGAAGGCGTGGGGCTGGCCATGGCCGGTCCGGACCGCGGTCTCCAGGCTGGCCGCGGCATCGGCCACCGCAAAGGCGCCGATTCCGCGCGCGGAGCCCTCGAGCTTGTGGGCGAGTGCGCCGGCCTCGGCCGGCAGTGCTGCCATCGCCGCGATCAGGCGGACCGCCTGCTCGGCGAACATCGCGAGCACTTCCTGTTCCAGTTCGGTGTCCCCGAGCGTCATGCGCGCGAGGTGATCGAGGTCGAGCGGGCCGTCGATGGGTGCAAGCGGGGGCGAAGGCATCCAGTCCATCCGTTGCAGTTCAGGCGTCATGGCGCAGGCCCCGGCATCGCGCGATGTCCGCCGATCCGGCGGTCAAGTTCCCCCCACCGAAGCATGGAAATGGTTAACGAAGTGTTTGGGCCGTTTTACGCAAATCCGCCCGTTTATTGACGAAAAGTTGCCGCAATCCGGCGAGTCCGGTGGAGAATTCCATTTATTGCTAAGGCGTTACGGCGCTATCCTGTTAACGATGATTAAGATTGTCTTAATCCCGGGCATTTCATTCGCGACGCTCTGCCAATAGGATGTTGCGGAAATTGGCGGACAAGCCGTCCGGGTGGGGACGGCTGGGAATCCGCGTAAGCGGCATGATCCGGTCTGTGGGCTTGCGTAGCGCGCTGGGCTCGCGGGGGGACGCGTACAAGTAACGAGGGCTCGGACTGAACATGGCGAACACTCCGAAAAAGGTCAAAGACCCCACAGAAGTTGCGCTTTCTGCGATCCAGGAAGCCCTGAACATCAGCGACACGGCCGCGGACACCAGCCGCAACGCCTCGATGCGCAACGAAACGTCGGCTCCGGTGGGGCCGCCGGCTCCCCCGATCTTCGACGAGCCGACCTTCGAGCCGCGTCCTGCCGCCAACGAGCGCACCACCGTGTTCGATACGATCGAGGAGCCGCGCACCTCGCGCCGCGCCGCCAACGATGACCGCGAGACCATCGGTCAGTTGCTCCAGGCGCTTCAGAAAGGCCGCCCTGCCCGCAGCGTCTACACCTTCGCCACCATCTTCGCCGGCGTCTGGCTCGCAGCCTGCGCCGCGCTCACCGTCGGCTTCCTGCCCTCGATCCAGGCCGCCATGGGCCAGAGCGGCGGCGTGCTCGTCATCGCCGGCCTGATCGCGATGTTCTTCGCGCCGATCATGCTGTTCTACTTCCTGGCGAGCCTGGTCTGGCGCGGCCAGGAAATGCGCATGATCGCGCAGGCGATGGCGCAGGTCGCGATCCGCTTCTCCGAGCCCGAGGGCTCGGCGTCCGATTCCATGGTCACCGTCGGCCAGGCCATCCGCCGCGAGGTCGCGGCGATGGGCGACGGCATCGAACGCGCCATCGCGCGCGCCGGCGAGCTCGAGACGCTGGTCGCCAACGAGGTTGCGGCGCTCGAACGCGCCTATTCCGACAACGAAGTGCGCATCCGCTCCCTGCTCCAGGACATCGCGCACCAGCGCGACAATCTGGTCGGCCAGGCCGAGCAGGTCCGCAGCGCCATCTCCGGCGTGCAGATCGATCTGCGCCACGACATCGCGCTGATCTCGGACGCGATCGCCTCGCGCGTCGACGAGGTCGCCAAGAGCATCACCGGCGCGCTGGAAGAGCGCGGCGCCCACATCACCGGCGCACTGAGCAACGCCGGCGACAACATGATCCTCGCGCTCGGCGAGCGCGGCGGCGACCTGCTCGACCGCCTCGAGGAGGCCAGCAACGAGACCACGCGCGCCGTGCTCGACGCCAGCGAGCGGCTGACCACCAGCCTCAACTTCAAGACCGGCCACGTCCACGACGAGTTCGTCGACCTCGCCGACCGCGTCCACGAGATGCTGAACGAGCGTATCGACCGCATCACCGGCGAGTTCGAGCAGCGCTCCGCCGCCATCGTCGACGGCATCTCCGAGCGCACCGAGCAGGTGCACGACAGCCTGAAGAATTCGTCGGACTCGCTGCTGCTCGAGCTCGAGCTGCGCTCCAACGACCTCTCCGCCAAGATCGACGATGCCGGCAACCGGCTCGCCGGCCACATCATGACCTCCGGCGACAAGGCAAGCGAGGCGCTCGACGCCACCGTCAACACCCTCGTCGCCAAGGTCGTCAGCCAGACCGAGACCGCGCACGACTCGCTGTCGCTGCAGATGAGCGCGTTCGACGAGCTGGTGAAGAACCAGGGCACCGAGCTGGTCGAGAGGTTCGCCCGCGACTCCGGCACGCTCGGCGCGCTGATCACCCGCCACATCTCCGAGTTCGACCGCACCGTGAAGACGTTCGGCGGTGATATCGTCGATCGCATGGGCCAGCGCACCCAGGACATCGCCGAGAGCCTGAAGACCTATGTCGACAATTTCGATACCCGCTTCACCTCGAACGGCGGGGCGATCACGGCCGTGCTCGACCAGCGCCTGGTGCAGTTCGAGACCACTGTCGGCGAACGTGTCACCAACCTCGACGCCTCGCTGAACGACAAGATCGTCAGCCTTGACGGCACGATCGAAGGCCACATCAAGACTTTCGACGACCAGCTCGTCGGCCGCGTCGCCGCGCTCGAGCAGTCGTTCGACACCCGCGCCAAGTCGGTGACCGAAACCATCGACGGACGCCTCAACACCCTCGCCTCGTCGCTGACCGACGGTGCCGCGCAGGCGATCCAGTCGATCGACTCCCGCCTCACCCACCTCACGACGTCGCTCACTGACGGCGCATCGCAGGCCATCGAGACGATCGATACGCGCCTCAACTATCTCGCGACCTCGCTCACCGATGGCGCATCGCAGACCATCCAGTCGATCGATACGCGGCTGACGCACCTCACGACGACGCTCTCGGGCGGCGCCTCGCAGGCGCTCGAATCCATCGACACGCGCCTCACCTACCTGACGACTGCGGTGACGAACGGCGCCTCGCAGGCCGTGCAGTCGATCGACACGCGCCTCACCCTCCTGACCTCGACGCTCACCGACGGCACCGCGCAGGCGATCGAGGCGGTCGACCGCCGCATCACCGGCGTCGCCGAGATGATCGACGGCCGCAGCACGCACCTGACCGACACGGTCACGGCGCGCTTCCAGGACATCCACCAGGCCATCGAGACCAAGGTAGGCTCGGTCGCCAACGACATCGACGTGCGCGTGGCGCAGTTCGAGGACCTGCTCGGCTCGCGTGTCGAAGCCGTCGCCGGCCGCATCGAAAGCAGTGGCCGTCAGGCCAGCGAGGACATGATGTCCCGCGCCGAGATGATCTCGACCGCGATCCGCTCGCATGTCGAGGACGCCGAGCGCTCGCTCACCAACCTGGTCGTCAACACCAGCGAAACGATCCAGACCGGTGCGCGCACCGCCCAGCAGTCGCTGATGACGGTCTCCTCCGACGTCAACGCCCAGCTCAAGATGACCTCCACCGAGGTTGAGCGCGCGCTGACCGCGGTCGGCACCGGTGCTGCGAACTCGATCCTGAGCAGCGCCCGCGAGGCTCAGTCGACCCTGGTCGCGGCCTCGGGCGATGCCTCCAACCAGATCAAGGGGCTCGCGGTCGACGTCGAACGCACGCTGTCGGCGGCCGGTTCTGCCACCGCGGCCTCGATCCTGGCCGGCGCCCGCGAGGTGCAGACCACGCTCGTCACGGCGTCTTCGGACGCCGCCAACCACGTCAAGACCCTCACCGCCGACGTGCAGCGTTCGCTGTCGCTGGCCGGCGCCACCACGGCGGAATCGATCACCGCCGGCGCCCGCGATGCGCAGAGCGCGCTGATTGCGGCCTCGACCGAGACCGCCAACCAGATCAAGGCGCTGTCCTCGGACGTGCAGCGCTCGCTCTCGATGGCCGGCACCTCGACGGCCGAGACCATCATGACCGGCGCCCGCGAAGCCCAGACCACGCTCGTCAACGCGTCCTCGGATGCGGCGACCCAGGTCAAGTCGCTCGCGGTCGAAGTGCATCGGTCGCTCTCGCAGGTCGGCCAGTCGACCGCCGAGACGATCACGACCAGCGCCCGCGACGCCCAGAGCACCCTGCTCTCCGTCTCGGCCGAACAGACCAGCCAGGTCCGTTCGCTGGCGGCCGAGATGCAGCGCGCGCTGGCGACCGCCGGCGGCGCCACCATCGAGGCGCTCACCAGCGGCGTGCGCGAGGCCCAGGGCACGCTGATCACCGCCTCGACGGATGCGGCAAGCCAGATCAAGTCGCTGACCACGGACATCGAGCGCACGCTGACCTCGGTTGGCGCCGACACCGCCTCGACCATCCTCAACAGCGCGCGTGAGGCCCAGGGCACGCTGATCACCGCCTCGACGGATGCGGCAAGCCAGATCAAGTCGCTGACCACGGACATCGAGCGCACGCTGACCTCGGTTGGCGCCGACACCGCCTCGACCATCCTCAACAGCGCGCGTGAGGCGCAGACCTCGCTGACTTCGACGTCGGCGGATGCTGCAAGCCAGATCCGCACGATCTCGACCGAGATCGAGCGCGCATTGAGCACGGCCACGACCAACGCCACCAACGACATCCAGACCAGCGCGCTCAACGCCCAGAACGCGCTGATCAGCGCCTCCAACGAGGCAAGCTCGCGCGTCAAGTCGAGCTCGGCCGACGTCGAGCGTTCGGTGCTCGCCGCCAGCAGCAGCTTCGGCCAGGCCATGACCGGCAAGACCGACGAGATCGTCACCTACGTGCAGCAGCAGGCCGACCGTCTGTCGAACATGATCGACGCCAAGCGCGGCGCGCTGGTCGATGCGATCGGCTCGAAGACCAGCCAGCTCACGCTCGACATCGACCGCGTCACCTCGGATGCGCTGAAGTCGATCGAGACGCGCGGCCATGCGTTCTCGCAGACGATGATGGGCAACGGCTCCGAAGTCGCCCGCACCATCAACGCGGCGAGCGAGATGGCCACCGGCGCGGTCGGCAAGTCGCTCAAGGACCTCGAGCAGGCCTCCCGCTCGGCGATCGACCAGTCGCGCCAGGTCTCGATCGCGGCCGTCACCGAGATGCAGGAGACCAGCAAGATCCTGCGTACCGACACGGTGGCCCTGTTCGAGCGTCTGCGCGAAGGCAACATCCTGCTCCAGGAGGTGCTGACCGGTGCGCACGACAACCTCAACTCGCTCGAGCGGGCACTGGTGACGCGCGTCGCCGACTTCGTCTCGGCGATGAACGACGTCACCTCGCGCAACGGCGCTGCGACGCAGAACCTGGAAGACCAGCTCAACGTCTTCAACACGAAGACCACGCGGGCCCTGCAGGACCTCGGCGAGCTGTCGACCCAGTTCGACGCGCACGGCAAGGCGCTGGTCGAAGCCGCGCAGGTCGTCGAGGTGAGCAACAAGAACACCACCGCCTCCCTCGCCGAACGCAAGCAGGCGCTGGAATCGCTCGTCACGACCATCGACCTGCGCACGGCCGATCTCGACCAGCGTCTGTCGCGCTTCACCGGCCTGCTCGATGAATCGCTGGCCGCCGCCGAAGAGCGTGCCCGCGACATCGCCCGCGTCGTCGCGGAGACCGCCGGCGCAGGCTCCGCCGCGATCACCCGCCAGTTCGAGGCGGTGCGCGTGGCGTCCGAGGAGGAGCACCGCCAGACCATCGAGGCCATGCACGACATTTACCGCCAGACCACGGACGAGGCGGATACGATGTTCAAGCAGTCGACCGAGAAGTTCACCAACCTCGTCTCCAGCATGAAGCAGATGGCGTTCGAGATGCACAACGAGCTCGAAGCCACCCGCAACGAGCTGCGCCGCGGCGTGCTCGAGATGCCGCAGGAGGCCGCCGAGAGCACTGCGCAGATGCGCAAGGTGATCGTCGACCAGATCGAGGCCCTCGCCGAGCTCAACCGCATCGTGGCCCAGCATGGCCGTGGCCTCGACGTCTCCACGACGGGCCGCGCCAGCGCGCAGCGCCAGGAAGAGCCGTTGCTGGCAGCCGTCGCAACGCGCAACACCGAGACCCGCGGCCGCGACACCGGCAGCGCCTCGACGCTGCCGCCGCCGGACCTCGGCATGCCCGCCGCCTCGCGCCGCACCGAAGCGCCGCCGGTCGCGCCCGCGAACAACGACCAGGGCCGCGACGGCTGGCTGTCGGACCTCCTGAACCGCACTGACGCCAACCAGGGTGCTCCGAACGGACGTGAGGCCCCGCGTGGCCGTGCGGCACCCGCGCCGCAGCCGCAGGCGCCGCAGGGTGGCAGCAATCCGCTGGAGTCGCTGTCGCTCGACATCGGCCGCCTGATGGACCGCAACCTCGCCGCCGAGATGTGGGACCGCTACCAGCGCGGCGAGAACAAGGCCTTCACCAAGCGCCTCTACACGCCTGCAGGCCAGAAGGCCTTTGACGAGGTCGCCCGCAAGTACCGCGCCGACCGCAACTTCAAGGGCACGGTCGACCGCTACGTCGCCGAGTTCGAGCGCCTGCTCGACGAAGTCGCCCGCGACGGCCGTGGTCCGCAGGAGCTGCGCAGCCACCTGACCTCGGAGACGGGTCTGGTCTACACCCTGCTCGCGCATGCGGCGGGCCGGCTGGGGTGAGACGCAATCGCGGTGAATCGAAAACGGAGGCCTCACGGCCTCCGTTTTTGTTTGGGCCTGTCATTGCGAGGAGCTCTTGCGACGAAGCAGTCCAGACTGCTTCCGCGGAAACAGTCTGGATTGCTTCGCTACGCTCGCAATGACGAGGTGAGCTCCGTGTACTAAACGCCTACTGCCGCCTGCCGCTCGCGGCGGGCGCCTGCCTCGGCGGCTCGGGCGCCGGAGCCGGTTGCGCGCTGTTGCTGGCGCCGAACAGCACGCGGGTCGGATTGCGGTCGAAATTGTTCACGGCGCGGCTGATGTCGCCGAGGGTGCGGCGGCCGTCGGTCATCAATGCGCCGGAGCGCTTGTCGAAATCCTCGGCCAGTTCGCGGATCGACTTCACCGCCTGGAACAGTTCGCCGCCGTCCTTGCCGCCGGCGAGCGTGTTGAGGCCGAGCATGAGGCTGTCGGCCTTGTGCATGACGCCGTCGACCTTGGCCATCACGCCGTCGATCTTCTCGGAGTTGCGCGCGAGCGAGTTGGTGAAGGTCTCGAGGTTCTTCAGCGAGTTCTTCACCGACTCCTGATTGTCGGCGACGATCTTGTTGATGTTCTGGAGCGTGCCGCGGATCGCTTCGGTGACGTCCTGGAGCTTGTTGGGATCGGCCGTCAGCGACGGGATGCCGTCCTCGTCGAGCGGCGGCGGAGGGGCCGCCTCCTCGCCGCCCTTGAGCGAGATCGCGGCGACGCCGGTCAGGCCCTGGAATTCGAGGCCGACCAGGGTGTCCTTGCGCAGTGGGGTGTTGTTCTCGACCATGGCGAGTGCGACAACCCGCCGCGGGTTGTCGAGCTTCACGGAGACTACCTCACCTACCCGGATACCGTTGAAATTGACGCTACCGCCGTTGCGCAGGCCCGCCGCCGGGCCCTCGAACACGACGCGCAG
The DNA here is from genome assembly GCF_004634465.1 of Bradyrhizobium sp. MOS001. Lineage (NCBI taxonomy): Bacteria > Pseudomonadati > Pseudomonadota > Alphaproteobacteria > Hyphomicrobiales > Nitrobacteraceae > Bradyrhizobium > Bradyrhizobium sp. MOS001. The sequence continues at coordinate 167,193 of NZ_SPVJ01000005.1, read as the reverse complement.
GGGGCTGCGCTGCTTGGTGGTGTGCAGCGACTGGAACCACAGCACGAAGCCGATCGCCGCGGCGATCACCGCCAGCGTGAACGATCCGATCAGTACGTAATTGGCCCGCGTTTCCATCAGCTACTCCGGCACCTCAGCCCATCACCGCACGGGCGCGCTTGCCGTGGAAATATTGTCTCAGCCAGGGATGCTGCGAGGCCTGCATGTCGGCGATCGACCCTGCCGCAATGATCTTACCGTTCCCTAAAACGGCGATGCGGTCGCAGGCTGTGTAAAGGCTGTCGAGGTCGTGCGTTACCATGAAAACGGTCAGGCCCAAAGTACGCTGGAGCGTCCTCACCAGCTCGTCGAAATCGCCGGCGCCGATCGGATCGAGGCCCGAGGTCGGCTCGTCGAGGAACACGAGATCGGGATCGAGCGACAACGCGCGCGCCAGCGCCACGCGCTTGATCATGCCGCCCGACAGTTCCGAGGGAAAGCGATCCGCGACTTCCGGCTTGAGCCCGACCATGGTGAGCTTGGCCAGGCTGATCTCGTCCATCAACCGCTGCGAGACCCGGAGATACTCGCGCATCGGAAACTGGATGTTCTGCCGCACGGTCAACGAGGAGAACAGCGCGCCCTGCTGAAACAGCACGCCCCAGCGACGCTCGACGCTGCGGCGCTGCGCGGTGCTGGAGGAATCGAGGTCGACGCCGAACACCTCGATGGAGCCCGCGACCTTCGGCACGAGACCGATGATGGTGCGCGTCAGCACCGACTTGCCGGCACCGGATGGGCCGACGAAGCCGAGGATTTCGCCGCGCTTGACGTCGAGGTTGAGGCCATCGAGCACGCGCGTCGCGCCGAACTGCACGGTGATATCGCGAACGCGGATGATCGGATCTTGAATCGCGTTTTGAGTTTCTTGCGCCATCGTCACATCCCGATCGAGGCGAAGAAGATGGCGAACACGCCGTCCATGACGATGACGAAGAAGATGCCCTTCACCACGGAGGCCGTGGTGTGCTGTCCGAGCGATTCCGCGCTGCCCTGCACGGCGAGACCCTCGACGCAGGCGACGATGCCGATCACGGCGGCCATCACCGGTGCTTTGACGATGCCGACGATGAAATGGTCGATCGAGATGGCATCGCGCAGACGCAGCAGGAAGGCTTCGGGATCGACGCCGCCATAGAGCCAGGCGACGAGGCCGCCGCCATAAAGCGCGGCCATGGCTCCGAGGAAGGCGAGGATCGGCAGCGCCAGCACCAGCGCCAGCATGCGCGGCAGCACCAGGACCTCGATCGGGTCGAAACCCATCGTGCGCAGCGCGTCGATCTCCTCGCGCATCTTCATCGAGCCGAGCTCGGCCGTGTAGGCGCTGCCCGAGCGACCCGCGACCATGATCGCGACCAGGAGGACGCCGATCTCGCGCAGCACCAGCACGCCGAGCATGTCGACGACGAAGATATCGGCGCCGAACCTGCGGAAATGAAAAATGCCCTGCTGAGCGATGATGCAGCCGATCAGGAACGTGATCAGCACGATGATCGGCACCGCGCGCCAGCAGACCTGCTCCATGTGGTGCACGGTCGAGGTCAGGCGGAACGAGCGCGGATGGATCAGGACGCGAAAACCCGCCGCGAGCACCGCGCCGAGCATGTCGACGAGGCCCGCAACCGTGCCGGCGACCCCGGCCACGGCCCGGCCGATCTGCTCCAGCATACCGGTGATGGTGACCGCGCTGCTGTCGACGACCGGCGTCGCCCCGACCCGCCGCACCTCGTCCACGAGGCTCGAATAATTGGCGGAAAGCCCCGCGATCTGCGCCTCGACGGCGCCCTGGGTCAGGCTGCGGCGCAGCCGTTCGATCAGCCAGGCGCCGAAGGTGTCGAGCTTGGCGACCTCGGAGACGTCGATGAAGATGCTTTGCGAGCCGCCGGCGAGCTTTTCGGCGTCAGCCACCATCCGCTCCAGGACCGGCGCGAAGCTCGCGGTCCAGGTTCCGGTGGCGCAGAGTGCCAGCGCGTTGCCCTTGGCAATCCGTTCCAGCTTCGGATCGCCGCTCAATGTGTCCGCTCCCGTGCCGGGGCGCGAGAAACGGGTAGAATCAGATGGTTGCGCACACGCCCTTACCCGGAGAAGGTATCCCCAACTGGTTAATGTTAGTTGCTAGAGGTAACTAGCAGGTTCAGATTTCGCCAGAGTTCAAAATGACTTCCAGCAAAGTTCCGACCCTCGCGGCGCGAATCGAGCGATTTCCCATCGCCGGCAGTTTCACCATCAGCCGGGGCGCCAAGACCGAGGCCGTGACCGTCGTGGCCGAAGTGAGCCGCAACGGCCTCACCGGCCGCGGCGAATGCGTCCCCTATCCCCGCTATGGCGAGACCCCCGAGGCAACCCTTGCCGCCATCGAGGCCATGCAGGCGGCCCTCGCGGGCGGCCTCTCGCGGGAGGCCCTGCAAGCCGCCATGCCGCCCGGAGCGGCCCGCAACGCGCTGGATTGCGCCCTGATCGACCTCGAGGCCAAGGCGACCGGCCTGCGGGCCTGGAACCTGCTGGACCGCCCGGTGCCGGGCGAGCGCACCACCGCCTTCACGATTTCGTTGGGCGCCCCCGAGGCGATGGCGGCGGCGACCGCCAAGGCGGCGCACCGGCCCCTGCTCAAGATCAAGCTCGGCGGCGACGGCGATCCGGAGCGGATCGCGGCGGTTCGCAAGGCCGCCCCCGAATCCGAGCTGATCGTGGATGCCAACGAGGCCTGGACCGAGGCCAATCTGGAGCAGAATCTCGCCGCCTGCGACGCCGTCGGCGTCACCCTGGTCGAGCAGCCGCTGCCGGCCGGGAGGGATGGCGCGCTGGCGCGGATCAAGCGGCCGCTCGCGGTTTGCGCCGACGAGAGCGTGCATGACCGCAAATCGCTGGCGCCGCTCCGCGAGCGCTACGACGCCGTGAACATCAAGCTCGACAAGACCGGCGGGCTCACCGAGGCGCTCGCGATGGCTGATGCGGCGCAGGCGCTCGGCTTCGAGATCATGATCGGCTGCATGGTCGCGACCTCGCTGTCGATCGCCCCCGCAATGCTGGTAACGCCGCAGGCGCGCTTCGTCGATCTCGACGGCCCGCTACTGCTCGCGCGCGACCGCGAGCACGGGCTGCGCTACGACGACAGTCTGGTCTATCCGCCCGCCTCCTCGCTCTGGGGATGAGCCTTGAGGCGATGCCGCGCCGACCAGATCACCAGCGCGCCGGCTGCGGCCATCGCGGCCATCACGTAATACAGGCTGTCGCCGATGCGGGCGTAGATCGCACCTGACGCGATCGAAGTCGTCGCACCCAGCAGGCCGTTGCACGCGGCGTAATAGCCCTGCCCCCGCGCGATCTGATGCGATGGCACGCGCTGCACCAGCAGATTCATGGTGCCGACGATGGTCATGCCGAAGGTGAGGCCGTGGCCGAGCTGCACGATCACGAGCAGCGCCAGCGGCGGCTCCTGCGCGGTGACGATCCAGCGCACCACGGCGCTCACGCCGCCGATCGTGATCAGCGTGGACGGATACAGCGAGAACCGCGGCGACAGCGCGAAGACGACGATCTCGGCGATCACACCCAGCGTCCAGAGGCCCGCGATCGTCAGTCCGCCGAAGCCGTGGAGCTGCCAGTTGATGGCCGAGAACGTGTAGTAGGCGACGTGGCTGCCCTGGATCAGGGCGGCCGACGCGATGACGGCCCAGAAGCCGCCATCGCGCAGCAAGGCCTTGCCGGCATGCGTCTCCGTCGTCCTCCGCCTGACATCGTCGAGCGGCTGCAGCAGCAGGCTGGCGGCGACCGCAACGACGGCCCACGCGACGATGATCCAGATCAGATCGCGCGCCGCGATGTGGTCGACGAGAAAGCCGCAGGCGAGCGAGCCCGCGGCGAAGGCCGCCGAACCCCACAGTCGCAACGGTCCGTAATCGAGCCCGTAGCGGGCGACGCCGCGCAGCGCATAGGCATCGGTCAGCGGGGTCGTCGGCGTCCACATCATGCAGGTCAGCGCATAGATCAGGAACAGCGCCAGCGGCTGCTGCTGCAGGCCGACCGCCGTGAACCCGATCGCGGTTGCCAGCACCGACACCATCATGCCGGCGCGAATGGCATGTCGCCTTTCGGCAAGGGCGGTGATCTGCGGCAGCGTGGTGAAGCGCGTGATCGCCGGCAGCGCGTTGATGAGGCCGATCCAGCTTGCGTCGATGCCGATCGCCTTCAGCCAGAGCGGAAAGAACGGCAGATGCGTGCCCGACACCGCGAAGACCGCCGAATAGAACAGCGCGAGACTCACGGCGAATCGCCGCTTCACGGCAGCTTGCGTGGGGATTTGTGATTCGCCTGCCATCAAACCAATTGCGATTCGGTCGATATCGTGGTGATCGTTACAGTAACGCGTAGTGATTTGCGCGACGAGATTGTCATGGCCAACGAAGCATTCGCCCTCTCGCCTATGTCTGCCCGTGCGGCCGAGCCGAACGAGCAGGATTACGACGCGATCCGCGAAGCCTTCATGGAGACCGCGCGCGGCCGCTGGTTCCTCGGCGAATACGCCAAGCGCAACCGCAATGCGGATACCCGCATGGTGCTCGATGCGGTCGCGAAAATCGAAGAAACCCTTGCGGCACAGCGACAACCGGTCGTCGAGGATCGCCTGCCCGATGCGCTGGTCGAGATCCGCCGCGCCATCCGCGAAGCCGAGACCATCGCGATCGCCGCCTTCGATCCCGCGGCGATCGAGGCCAGCCTCGCGCCGATTCCGCGCGGCGTGCGCATCATCAAGGAGATCTCCTGGCGCTGGCGCGAGATCGGCGCCGACGGGCGAATCTGCGATCTCATTGATTCGCAGCTCGCCTCCATCGAGGCCGCTTGCGGGCAGCTATCGACCGTCGACCCCCGCGTCGAGCTCAAGGCCGCATTCGATCTGCTCAGGGATCGGGTCGAGCAGCTCGATGGTGACGGCGACACAGCGCCGCAAGCGGCGGCGCATTCCGCACCTGCGCCGGTGCAGGAAGCGCCCGTCGCAGAGGCTGCGCCTGCCGCGATGGCCACCGAAGCACCCGTGGCTCTTACGGAGGCGCCGCAGGACATCGCTGCGACTCCCGCGCCCGAGGCAGCGGTCGAAGCGGCCGGCGCCGCCGAAGCACGCGCCGTTGGCGAGGACGCGATCGACGTCGCCATCGAGCCGGAGTTCATCGCCGGCAATCACGTCGGCCCCGAAGCGGAGGTCGCAGAGGCCGCCGCTTTCACTGAGGTGACTGACGGGGTCTCGCTCGACGCCGCCGCGGAAGCCGAGGACGAAGCCATACTCGATGCCATCGCGCTGGAAATGGCCGCACCCGATCCGGAGTTCGACGAGATCACCGAACCGGTCGAGCTGGAAGCGGCCATTCCGGAGCCGATGGCTGCGGAGGTCGCAGCGCCCATTGCCGCAGAGCTTCCCGAGCCGGTCGCAGCCGAGCCGGCCGCCACCGCCGCGGAGGAGCCCGCCGAAGACGCGCCGATCGCGATGGACTCGCTTGCGCGCCTCACCGACGCCATTGCGGAGGCCGCCGCCGAAGTGATGGAGCAGCCGGCCCCGGCCATGGCGGCCGCGGCGACATTCGGTGCGGCGCCGACCGCGACGCTTCCGATGCCCTCGCCCTTGTCTGCCTCCTTGCCCGAGCCCTCGCTCGGGGCCACCATCCTCGCCAGCGGCATCCTGCAAAAGCCCCGCGCGGCGGCCAACGACCCCATGGCGCCAATCCGCCGCATGACCCAGGCCGAGAAGATCGCGTTCTTCTCGTAAGGGGCGCGCGCTCTCCAAATCGTCATTGCGAGCGCAGCGAAGCAATCCAGAGTCTTTCCGCGGAGAGATTCTGGATTGCTTCGCTGCGCTCGCAATGACGGAGCAAGGTGAATCACCGCACCCTCTCTCGTGTTCCGGACAAGCTGCAACGCGTAGGCAGTTGCGGCGCAGAGCCGGGACCCAGGCTGCTGCACGGGTGCTCTCGCAAACCTGGCCGCGCTACGCGAAGGGGGCCTGCCCGGTTGATGCGTCGACGCCGCCGTCGACTGGAAGGTTCACCCCATTCACGAAGCTGGCGTCGTCGCTTGCGAGAAATGCGATGACGCTCGCGACTTCCTCGGACCGGGCTCCGCGCCCCAGGGGGATACGTTCCACCAGCTTCACGAACAATTCCGGATATTGCTCCATGATCGGCCTCGTCAGGTCGGTGAGGGTCAATGATGGGCACACCGCATTGATGCGCACGCCTCTCGGGCCAAATTCGAGCGCCAGGCTGCGTGTAAGATTGCTGACGGCACCCTTCGTGGCGTTGTAGAAGCTCACGCCCCGGTCACCGCCAAGCCCGCTGAGAGACGACACGTTGACGATCGAGCCGCCGCTTTCGATCAGGTGCGGAAGCGCCGCACGCGTCATGTAGAGGACACCGTCGACATTGACCGCGAAGACGTCTCGCCACAGCTGGATCGGCGAGCCCAGGAAACCGATCAGTTGACGAGGATGTCGATCCTCCCGAAGCGCTGCACCACGTTGGCGACCCAGACTCTCGACGTCTTCGGCGATCGAGACGTCGCCGGATCGGATCATGCAGCGATCGGTGCCTAGCTCTGCACCGACTTCGGCCAATTTGAACTCGCGCCGTCCGTTGAGCACGACAATGGCGCCTTCGCCGTGAAGGCGCCTTGCGGCTGCGGCGCCGATGCCGCTGCCGGCGCCCGTAACGATGACGACTTTGTCCTTGAACCGATCATTCATGCCAATAACTCCATCCGAACCCGCAAGGTCCGGACAAGAGCTAGGACACCGGAAAGACGGCTTGGTTTCAGCCGAACCGGATTCGGTTACGATTTGAAATCTGTCGCGCGAAGCGTTCCGCGAATCGATGTGAGGCCGCTCACCCGCAGTTCCAGACCGCGCCGATCGGGGTCCGCGTCCAGCACGGCCCGAAGCTGCCGCCATTGTAGCGGCCGCCGCCGAAGCCGGGCCGGCCGAAATAGCGCCATTCGCCGTCCCAGCCGTAATATTGGGGAACCGGGTCGATATACCAATGGCGGCGATCGCTCCGCGACATGCGGCGCATCGCCTCCTTCTGCTTGTAGAGCGGAATGCTGTTGCTCAGCGGCTGGCGATAGCCCGGCAGGAAGCCGTAGCCATGCCAAGCCTGCTTAGGACGCTTTTGAACGGGCTCAGCGGGCGCGACGGCCGGCAGCAGAGACAGGATGACAGCAACGAATAGACACATAAGGCGAGACATGAACCGACCATAGACAGTCGGGAGCTGACAGGCCACTCAAATTCGAGTGCGGGACTTTTCGCCGCTTCGATTCACCGTGCTCTCCCGATAAGCTGGAAAAAGCAGCATGAGAGCTGCGCGGACAACCGCTTATTCCGGAGCGAGCGAGTGCCTCAAACCCCGCCCGTCGGCGCCTTCGCCATCATTCCGAGCAACGATGTTGCCGCTGCTATACCGTTCTGGGAGCGTCTTGGCTTCACGCGCGCGGGCGGTGACGCCGGCTACGTGATCATGAGGGGGTGGGGCTGCGAGGTGCATCTCACGCAAGCCGGCGATGGCCCGTGGCGCGTGCCCGAGCACAATCCCTTCGGCGTCTTCATTCACACGCCCGACGTCGAGGCCATTGCCGCACGCGTGGACGATCTGATCATCCGGCCGGGCGGCGTGCTGCGCCACCGCGAATGGGGGATGTATGAGGTCGGCATCAACGGACCTGACGGCCTTCTCGTCCGGATCGGCTGGCCTTCCGATCTGATGACCTCCCGCGGCTGACGATGCCCCTCCCGAGTGGGGTGATGGCAGACGATCGCGTAACGATTGATCCGACCCATCGGGGCTTTGTTGCTGTACTGTCTGCTTCGCTATTCGTGGTGCATTGTCGCGAGGAGCATGCATGTCCACGGCGATCTCGACGCTCGGCGGGGTAGGTCTCTTCCTGCTCGGCATGACCGTGATGACGGAGGGCCTGAAGACGCTGGCCGGCTCCGCGCTGCGCGGGGTGCTCGGCAAGGCGGCATCGACGCCGCTGCTTGGCTCATTTTGGGGAGCCATCGTCACGCTGCTGGTGCAGTCCTCCAGCGCAACGACGATGACGACGATCGGTCTTGTCAGCGCCGGCCTGCTGACGTTCCAGCAAGGGTTGAGCCTGGTCTTCGGCGCGAATATCGGCACCACGGGGACCGGCTGGCTGGTCGCGCTGATCGGCGTCCGTGTCTCGCTAACGGCCGCGGCGTTGCCGATGATCTTCGTCGGCGCGTTGACCAAGCTTCTCGGCCGAGGGCGAGTTTCCGGCGCCGGTGCCGCGCTCGCGGGATTTGGACTCGTGCTGTTCGGGCTGACGACCCTGCAGCAGGGCATGGGCGGGCTGGCGGAACGTTTGCACCCGGCGGACCTGCCCGCGGTCCTCGGCAGTCCCGGGACGTCATGGTGGTCGGGCCTGCTCGGCGTGCTGGCGCTGGTGGTGATCGGATTGGTCATGACCGCGCTGATGCAATCGTCGACGGCCGCCATCGCAGTGACCTTGTCCGGCTATTTCGCAGGCGCAATCGGGTTGGACCAGGCCTGCGCGTTGATCATCGGCCAGAACATCGGAACGGCGACGAGTTCCGCGCTCGCCGCGATCGGCGCGAGCGCCACCGCGAAGCGGTTGGCCATCGCCTACGTTCTTTTCAAGCTGATCGCCGCGCTCATCGCGCTGGTAGCTTTTCCCGTCGTAACGCCCTTGCTGCTGCGCGCCTCGGACACGATCGACGGCGTCACGCTGCTGGCCGGGTACCACACAGCCTTCAACGTCGTCGGCGTCGCGGTCCTGCTCCCGCTGATCAACCCGTTTACGCGGCTGGTCGAACGGATCCTGCCCGAGCGCGGCTCGCCGCTGACGCGATGTCTCGATCCTTCGGCGCTTGAGACCCCGATCGTGGCCGTCGAGGCGGTACGGCGCACGATCGCGCGCGTGCTCTTGACGGTGTGCAGTTCGGTCGAGGCGAAACTGGCGGCCCGCGCTGCACCGATACGGCTGGGAAAGGACACCGTCTCCGTGCAGGAAGCGGCCGATGCCGTGAGCCAGGCGCAAATATTCCTGTCGGATGTGGCCGGGCCACCCGACACCGACGACGAGCAACGGCGTCTCACGAGCACGCTGCACGCACTCGACCACGCATCTCGACTGACGGACCTCGCAAGTGGAGGAAACAATTTCGGCTCGGTGGCAGGCGGGCCGGAGGACATCCGCGCCGGAGAGCTATGTGCCGAGGTCATGCGGAGCGCCGCCGCGATTGCGCGCGGCGTCGCGGCGCCGCCCCGCGGATCGACGCACTTCGCGCCCGCCTCGCATGCCGGCGACATCTTGGCTGGTCCCCGCGCCGACCCGCCCGACGAGGCCATCGCCGAGTTCGAGCGTTGTACGACACAACTCCGTGAAATGCTGCGCATCCACCGCAGCGCGACGCTTGGTGCGGTGGCCAATGGAACACTGACCGCAGACTCTGCCCTCCTTCGCGTCGAGGCGGTTCGCAACCTCGAGGCGTTGTCGCAGCACGCCTGGCGTTCGGCGATCCATCTCATCGGTCGCGGCTAGCGCGTTTTCAAGCGAAGAAGTGGATACCGGTTCGCGTCAAGAAAACGCGTCAAACAAGAATCTGGAGCCCCGTTCCGATCCCATCGGAAGGGGCTCTATAGATCACGCCCTTGCGGATCAGGAAGCAGCCATAGCCCCTGCTGTCGCCGACCTGCACGACACCGAACCCCGCCGACGCCGCGCGATAGAATTCCGAGCGCGAGAGCTTGCCGGGGCTGACGGCGCCGCCGGCCGCGCGTTCGATCTCCGCCAGCACCGCGCGCTGCACGTCGGGGACGCAATCGGGATCGTCGACCGGCGCCATCACGCGCACCGGATCGGGATCGAAATCGTAGAGCGGGTCTTTCGCGGGCCGAACCGGCGCGGCCGGTCATCGGCCGTTCACCATAGCAGGTTCCAAGCGTGATTCAGATCACGCAGCTCATCATGGTGATTGCGATCACGGACCACGGGCTCGAACGCGGCCAAGCTTCCTCGCAACCAATCTCGCATCGAGATGAGTGCCAAAGGAGCACGCCATGTTCCGCCTAAAGCCTTTCCTGATGACGGCTAGCCTCGTGGGAAGCCTGTTCGGCTTTGCCTGCGGCCCTGGTTCCGCGCAGGTCGCCCCGGTCCAGCCTGCCCCGACCGCGCTGCAAGGCCCGGAACAGCGCGTGGCGCTGGTGATCGGCAATTCCAACTACAAGAACGCGCCGCAGCTCCAAAACCCCGACAATGACGCAGAGTCGATGGCGCAGTTCCTGAACTCCGCCGGCTTCGAGGTGGTTGCCGCGACCGACCTGACCCAGAACGACATGCTCCGCGTCGTCCAGGACTTTTCCGCCAAGGTTTCCGCGCGGGGTCCGAACACTGTCGCCATGGTCTACTACGCCGGTCACGGCGTGCAGCTCGCCGGCGAGAACTATCTCGTCCCCGTCGATGCGAAAGTTTCGAACCCCACCGAGCTCGTGAGCAACTCGGTGCGCCTCGTCGACGTGATGTCGACGCTGGAGACGATCCCGAGCCGCATGCGCATCGTCATCCTCGATGCCTGCCGCAACAATCCGTTCCCTGATGTCAACGACGCCGGCCGCGGCCTCGCCATCGTCGATGCGCCGAACGGCTCGATCGTGGGCTACTCGACCGCGCCGGGTGCGGAAGCACAGGACGGCACCAACGGCCACAGCCCCTACACCCAGGCCTTCCTCAACGTCGCGCGCGAACCCAACGTGCCGATCGAGCAGCTGTTCAAGCGCGTGCGTCTGGAAGTGAACCAGACCACCAGCGGCGCGCAGATCCCGTGGGAAAGCTCGTCGCTGACCTCGGACTTCACCTTCTTCGGCGACACCGCTGTTGCCGCCACCCGCGCCCCGGTGAATGCGCCTGTCGTGCAGATGGCCTCCAACCTGCCGGGCCGTTCGACGCGCCAGGCCTATGACTACGTCGTGTCCGAGGGACGGCCGGAGTACTATCAGGAGTTCATCCAGATGTACCCGCATGACCCGCTGTGCGACCACATCCGCTGGCTGCTCTCGAACCTGCTGATCACGCAGGCCTGGCACAAGGCGGTGCTCGCGAACTCCCCGCTCGGCTACAAGAGCTTCTATGACAGCTACGGCAACAGCCCCTATGCGCAATCCGCGCTGAAGCTCCAGACCCAGCCGAAGCTGATCCCCCTGATGCAGGCGACCAAGTTCCTGGCGCCGCAGAACATTGCTCCGACGTTCAAGGTCGGCAATCTCGGCCAGCCCAAATACATGCCGCTGATGCAGCAGGGCAATGGCGGTGGGCAGATGAATGGCAATCTGCCGGTCGTGCAGAAGCCGATCGACAGCAACGTCATCGGCAAGCTCGGCAATGGCGGCCAGATCGTCAACCTGCCGGCCGGCAACAATCAGCCGAACCAGCCGAACGGCACGCCGTCGCAGACCCCGGGCAAGATCGTCACCCTGCCTGCGCCGACCAACGCGACCAACAATGGCGGCATTGGCAAGATCGTCACCCTGCCCGCGACCAACAATACGCAGAACGGCCGCAGCAACAATACCGGCACTGCCAACGGCACGACCAACGGCACGCCTGGCAAGATCGTGAGTATGCCGGTGAATGTCGGCAAGGGTGGCTCGACTGTCGATACGAAGCCCGTCGTTCAGACGCAGAACAACCCGATCCGCGTCAACAACGGCGTGAAGCTCAACAACAACCCGGTGAACAAAGTGCAGGTCCAGAACAACCAGCAGAACAACCGCCCGCAATTAAATACGACCAACCGTATGGTCAACAACGGCGGCAACAACTTCCGCCAGTCGATGAACCAGGCGCCGAGCACGAATAATGGCGGCAACAATCGCCGCGGCGGCTTCATGCACTGATCGCCACAAGCGAAACGAAGAAGGGGCAGAGCGGCAACGCCCTGCCCCTTCGTCGTGTCAAAATCTCAGAAGATCAGGCCACCAGCTCGGCAAACAGATCCGCATCGACATTGCCGCCGGAGAGCACGATGACGACGATCTTCCCGGCGACGTCGAGACGTCCCGCCAGCAACGCGGCAAGGCCCACCGCACCTCCCGGCTCGACCACGAGCTTCAGCTCGCGATAGGCAAACGCCACCGCCGCGCCGACTTCCTTGTCAGATGCAGTCACGCCGCGCGCCAAGAGCTTGCTGTTGATCGCAAAGGTCATCTCGCCGGGGATCAGGGCCATCAGCGCATCGCAGATGGTGCGGCCCGCAGGCCCATGCGGCTCGCGGTGGCCGGCGGTCAGCGAAATGCCGTGATCGTCGAACGCCTCGGGCTCGGCCACCACGATCTCGGCGAGCGGATAGCGCGCCTTGACGGCCGTGGCGACGCCCGCGATCAGGCCGCCGCCGGAGGCCGGTGCCACCACGATGTCGGGACTGAGGGCGAGCGCAGCCATGTCCTCGGCGATCTCACGACCTGCGGTGCCCTGCCCCGCGATCACGAACGGATCGTCATAGGGCCTGACCAATGTCGCGCCGCGCTTCTCGGCGATGCCGCGCGAGATCGCCTCGCGGTCGTCGCGGTCGCGATCATACAGCACGACCTCGGCGCCATAGGATTTGGTGCGCTCGCGCTTCGACAGCGGCGCATCCGCGGGCATCACGATGGTCGCATGCATGTCGAGGATCTTTGCAGCCGCCGCGACGCCCTGGGCGTGGTTGCCGGACGAGAACGCGACGACGCCGCCGGCGCGCTTGTCCTGCGGGATCGAGGCGACCTTGTTGAAGGCGCCGCGGAACTTGAAGGAGCCGGTGCGCTGGAGCATCTCCGGCTTCAGGAAGACCTTTGCGCCGACGCGCTCGTTGAGCACGGGAAAGGACAACAGCGGGGTGCGGATGGCGAAGGGCGCGATCACGCGTGCTGCTGCTTCGATATCGGCAGGGCCGATTGGGAGGAGATGTTCGGTCATGCCTGATGTTATCGCGCCGGACGAGGCGCGGGGCAAGACACCTGCGCGCGATGAACCTTGGTTTTCAGGCTACGAAACTAACCGGCTCCGCCCCATTCCTGCCAGGAAGCACCGCGCCAACCGCCTTGATGCTGTCCACAAACGCCCTCGCCGAGGCCTCCCAGGTGTAATTGGCGGCGAATTCGACGCAGTCCTGCCGGGACACGTCGAGCGCCGCGAAGCAGGCGTTGCGCAGATCATGATCGAGGGCGCCGACCGGTGCATCGCCGATCACGTCGCGAGGGCCCTTCACCGGGAAGGCCGCGACCGGCAGGCCGCTGGCGAGCGCTTCCAGCAGGACCAGGCCGAACGTGTCGGTCTTGCTGGGGAACACGAACACGTCGGCCGCAGCATAGATTGCCGCCAGCGCCTCGCCGTGCTTCTCGCCCAGGAAGATCGCATCCGGATAGGCTTCTTCCAGCGCGACCCGCGCCGGGCCGTCGCCGACGATCACCTTGGTGCCGGGCAGATCGAGATCGAGAAACGCCTCGAGATTCTTCTCCACCGCGATCCGGCCGACCGAGAGAAACACCGGCGCCGGCAGGCAGAGGTCGATCCCACGGGGGTGGAACAGGCTGGTGTCGACGCCGCGCGGCCACAGCACGACGTTGTCGAAGTCACGTTCACCAAGCTCGCGGGCGAGCGCAGGCGTCGCCGCCATCACGGCGCGGCTGGGCGCGTGAAATCGGCGCAGCGCCCGCCAGATCAGGGATTCCGGAACCGGCACGCGGGCGCGGACATATTCGGGAAAGCGGGTGTGGAAGCTGGACGTGAACGGCAGCTTGCGCTGGCGGCAGTAGCGGCGGACCATCAGGCCGATCGGCCCCTCCGTCGCGATGTGGATGCTGTCGGGGCGCGCCTCCTCGATCAGCTTCGCGATTCGCGCCGGCCGCGGCATGGCGAGCCGCACGTCGCGGTAGCTCGGCATTGCGAAGGTGCGGAACGATTGCGGCGTCAGGAACGTGAACTCGACGCCGAACCCCTTGGCTGCGTCTGCGAGCTTGGTCAGCGTCCGAACCACACCGTTGACTTGCGGGTGCCAGGCGTCGGTCGCGACCAGGATGCGCATCAAGCGGCCCTTGCTGCGACCTGCGGGACCGGTGCCGGCTTCCGCGCCTGATCCGCCCAGGTGATGATCTCGAAATGACCGTCGTCATGCTCGACCAGCGCCGTGCAGCTCTCAACCCAGTCGCCGCAGTTCATGTAGCGGATGCCGGCCTCGTCGCGGATCACGGCATAGTGGATGTGGCCGCAGATCACGCCGTCGGCGTCGTGACGCCGCGCTTCGGCGGCGAGCGCCTGCTCGAACGCGCCGATATAGTTGACGGCGTTCTTGACCTTCTGCTTGGCCCATTGCGACAGCGACCAATAGGGCACCTTGAACATGCGCCGGAAGAAGTTGACGAAGCGATTCATCTGGATCGCGAAGTCGTAGGCCTTGTCGCCGAGGTGGGCGAGCCAGCGCGCGTTCTGCACCACGAGATCGAAGATGTCGCCGTGGATGACGAGGTAGCGCTTGCCGTCCACGCCGGTGTGGACGGTGTTCTCGACGACGTCGATGCCGCCGAAATGCGTGCCGTAATAGTTGCGCAGGAATTCGTCGTGATTGCCGGGAATGTAGATGACCTTGGCGCCCTTGCGCGCCTTGCGCAGCAGCTTCTGGACCAGGTCGTTATGCGACTGCGGCCAGTGCCAGCTCGATTTCAGCGCCCAGCCGTCGACGATGTCTCCGACGAGATAGATCGTGTCGGCATCGTGGTAGCGCAGGAAGTCGAGCAACAGGTCGGCTTGAGAACCGCGGGCTCCGAGATGAACGTCGGAGATGAACAACGTGCGAAAGCGCCTTTCAGGGCTCTCGTCACTCACATCGTAACTTCCCATGCGCCAGCCTGTAACCAATGTCCCGTGACAGGGGGATGACAGATTGAACCCTTGAGGCACCCTCAGATACGAATCAGACCTTGCCTCGCCCTCCCCGCGAATATCAGTCGCATGCGACAATCAGGCGACATGACGCCGTAGCCGCCTCCGCAAGACCCCGGAACCGATGGCCGAACAGGTTAACGGCAGCGGTCGCGCGCGCCGCGGGCGGTGCGCTCGCGGCCCGGATCAGTAAAATTTGTGGAAATGATGGATCGGCCCGTGGCCGTGGCCGACGCTGAAGCGGTCGGCGGCCGCGATCGCTGCGCTGATCCAGGCCTTGGCGTTCCGCACGGCGCGCTCCAGATCCTCACCCCTGGCAAGCCCGGACGCGACGGCCGAGGACAGCGAGCACCCCGTACCGTGGGTGTTGCGGGTGGCGACCCGCGGCGCCGCAAGCGCGATCGTGCTCTCGGCATCGACGAGATAGTCGATGCTTTCGGCGCCCTCGCCGTGCCCGCCCTTGATCAGGACCGCGCGGCAGCCCAGCGCCAGCAGCCGGCGCCCCTGGCTCTCGATCTCGGCCTCGCTTGCAGCGACGGGCTCGTCGAGCAGAGCCGCAGCCTCAGGCAGGTTCGGCGTGATCACCGACGCCAGCGGCATCAGTTTCTTGCGCAGTGCTTCCACCGCCTCCGCGGCGAGCAGGCGATCGCCCGAGGTTGCGACCATCACGGGATCGAGCACGATATGCCCCGGCATCCAGCGCGACAGCGCCGCTGCGATCGCATCGATGCTGGCGGCCTGCGCCACCATGCCGATCTTCACCGCGCCGACCTCGAGATCGGAAAACACGGCATCGATCTGCGCGGTGACGAAGTCGGCGGGCACCGCGTGGATGCCGGTGACGCCTTTTGTGTTCTGCGCCGTCAGCGCCGTGATGGCGGAGGCGCCATAGACGCCGAACGCGGCAAAGGTCTTCAGGTCGGCCTGGATGCCGGCGCCGCCGCTCGAATCGGAGCCGGCGATGGTGAGCGCCACAGGCGTCGTCATGGGGCGATTTTCCGCGTTTTTGAGGCCATCGCCCCGTCCTAGCGCGCACCCCGGTCGCCCGCAAGTTCGCTTGCTAAATCCGGCCGGTTTTGGCCTATTAGCCGCCAGATATGCTTCGGAGTGACTGCAATGGTTCCTTTTTTCGTCCAGATCAAATGCAAGCTCGGCCAGTCCTACACGGTCGCCAACGCGCTTGCCGAAGCCGAGATCGCCTCCGAGATCTACTCCACGGCCGGCCATTACGATTTGCTGGTGAAGTTCTACGTCGACAAGGACACCGACATCGGCCACTTCATCAACGAGAAGGTGCAGGTGCTGCCGGGCATCCAGGACACCCTCACCATCATCACCTTCAAGGCGTTTGGCGCAAGCTAGGGTTTGCACTCACAGAGGGCCGGATGGAAAGTCCGCTTCCGAGACAGCGCAGCGGACCAATTGTGCTCAAAGTGAGTTCTTCGGATTTTAACCATCGCGCACATCATCCAGCGCTGACACCCTCTTGCGCTGGCAAGGCTCAACGCGCTTCATCGATGACGGCCGCGTCGACATCGCGCCAATGTCCGGTCAAAAAACGGATAGTCTCCAAGCGGTTGGGGCCTTTGCATCGTAGCCCACGCGCTTAGGTCCGCGGAGGAACAATTCGGCGCCCGACCGCGTGCACTTATGCCGCGCGCAAAGTGTGAAACATTTCATTGAACATACAACCCTGGAATGCTCTTTTCGCACGGATCGTGAGCGCCGGGGGCCGGCAATGCCCAAAGGACCGCTTGTTTCGATAGCTGTTGCTGTCTGGGCGCTTTGCACAGGCGGCTTAGCCTGGGCAGTTCGCCCAGCACCGATAGACCCCGCTGCCATCCTCCGTAACCAAGTCGACAAGATTGGTCCGGGTTCAGTTGTATTTACTCCTCCGACGGAAATGACGGTCGGCTATCACGAGCCAATAACCGTCCAGCCGCTCCAACGTCATGGCGTGGCTCAAACTGAAGAGATCGAGGTTGGCAGCTTCATGCGGGCTCGCCTATTCGGTGAAGGATTCACGGCAACAACGAGTAGCGATGACGCGCAAGCCGAGTGGCTTTATGCTGAGCTTCCAGCGAAGTCGGGCGACCAGACCGGTGCACCGCGCGACAAGATGTATCTCTTCGTTTCGCGAGTTCTGGGCAGCACGGAGGAGGTCTGGCAGGCAATCTTCGCATCCGATCGCCTAACTTATCGGCCACCCCGTCTCGTTCTGTACACAAGCGCCACCTACGCAGCCTGCGGATTAGCCGAGAAAATCATGGGACCATTCTATTGTCCTGATGATCAGAAGGTCTACCTCGACCTATCGTTCTTCCAAGAGATGCAGACTGAACTCAATGCCTGCGATTCGAGCGGCGCCGACTGTCAACTTCCTCAGGCCTATGTGATAGCCCACGAAATCGGACATCACGTTCAGAACTTGCTGGGAATTATGCCAAAAGTGCGCCAGCTCCAAGAGAGCATGGAAACGGAGGCGGAGAGAAACCGGTTACAAGTTCTTCTCGAGTTGCAGGCCGATTGTCTCGCCGGCATTTGGGCGCGTAAAATTAAAGAGAAAGCGAAGATCAACGCGAGCGACATAGCAGCGGCAATTCGAACGACAGAAGCACTGGGCAATGACACCCTGCAGAAGAGTGCCTTGGGGTACGTAGTGCCTGACTCGTTCACTCATGGCAGCGCCGCGCAGCGCCATCATTGGTTCGATGTCGGTTACACAACTGGATTGGTGAAGAGCTGCAACACCTTTGCTGGAGCGCGGCAATGAGGCCCGACCTTCCCAACTCTCAACAGCCGAAGTCCGACAACGACTGCATACTACCGAGCGGGGCCGCTCGGGAGCCCCCACTGGACGAAGAGAAACTCCGCGACGAACGCCTGCTCGGTCTCTTGCATTTTCATTTTGAGGGGTGTGCCGTGCCCCAGCATTGGTTAAAATACTTGGCTGTTTGGTCAATTGCTTTCGCAACGAGCTTCGGGAGCAGCTACGCGCAACCGATCGTCGCCGAGCGAGACGTCCTTCAAATTTGCGAAGCGTTTTCGCGGAAGGCCCCAGAGCGAATGCCGGCAATTGTTCAGCCGGAAGCTGCCAAAAATTTCGTTGGGAGATACGCTCGCTTTTCGGACCGGCTACGAGGCTGCCTATCGGCATCGGAGCGCGAGCGCGAGCCAAATAGCGTGACTTTTTTGATTCAGAATACACAGTATGAGAGTTACTGGAAGTTCCTCACTGATTCCAACTCAGTTCAATGGATTTCTATCGAGAGGTTTAGGCCCGTCACGCTGGCAGATGATGAGCCATGGCGCGCGCCTTTTGATGTGATAGCAGCCCCGATCAGGCCAACGATTAAACCCGGCGGCACAAAAATAGACCCGGATACCCAAGGCGGCGCAATTCAAGACTCCAGAATCGACACACGTATCGTTGAGTTTTTCTATGCAACGAACCGCAAACAGTCGGACGCTCCCCCCGATGTCGAAGGCCATCCCCAGCCCGCATTCACAAGCGATGGACCTCCTGTCTACAGCTTAAACGGCTGGGCTGCTGTCAGCGGCTACACAGGCGAGCGCAACCCTGATCTGAGTGTCGGGATCGTTCGCGTCCGGGTGCCTGAAGGACACCACATCGGAAACATAGAATTGCCCCCGAGCCTTAAGCTCTTCGGATTTGAATTGAGAAGAGACACACTTGACCCAACGAAGCATTTTACTATTCGCAGCATCGAGAAAACAGACGAAGCGAAATGGATAAGAACGCTAGCGTCAACGAAAAAGAAGAAGGCTCTCGTGTTTGTCCATGGCTTCAATACCAAATTCCGCGACGCCGTCTTCCGGGCAGCGCAGATAACTTGGGATCTTCAGTTCAGAGGCACCACAGTCTTATTCTCATGGCCGTCTCGCGGGGATATCGCGGACTATCTCTATGACAAAGAAAGCGCGTTGGCTTCGCGCACGGCCTTTCTTCGCGTGATCGACGATCTTTACAAAGCCGGATATGACAACATCGATGTGATAGCTCACAGTATGGGGAACTTGATCGCAGTTGAGGCCCTATCAAATAGCGCAGCGACACGATCACCCACGGCTATCGCGCAGTTGATTATGGTCGCCCCCGATGTGGACCGAGACATGTTTGTTCAAGACATTCCCGGCGTTGCAAAGGTCACTAAGGGGCTTACACTTTACGCATCCAAGAACGACAAGGCCTTGCAGCTATCGAAGCGTATTGCCGGAGGTATCCCGCGCGCAGGAGATGTACCTGATGCCGGGCCAGTTGTTTTGCCCGGACTTTGGACGATTGATGTCAGTCTAATTGGAGATGAACTGTTCGGACTAAATCATAACACGTTCGCCACAACACGAAATGTGCTTAACGATCTTGCGATACTACTTATGGAAGGCAAGCCTCCACCACGGCTAGTTGAAATCCGGGGCTTCCCTGAGCCTCCCCAAAAAGCCGCATACTTCCGCTACATACCCTAGACTAGCTGCCTTCCTTGCGTTTCGGCCGCGGAGGCCCGTCGACCGGCGGCAGCGATTTGATGTACTCCGCCATCGCCGCGAGATCCTCGTCCGGCAATTGCGAGGTGTTCTTGATCACGCGCGTCATCGCGCCGCCGACGCTGTCGCCGTCGGGCAATTCGCCGGTCTTGAGGAAATAGGCAATATCCTTCGCGCTCCACTCGCCGAGACGCTTCTGTGTGATGTTGGGCACCCACCCGTCGCCTTCCGGATTGGGGCCGCCGGCAAAGCGTTCTCCGGAAATGATGCCGCCGAGCGCATTGCGCGGGCTGTGGCATTCGGCGCAATGGCCGAAACTGTTGACGAGATAGGCGCCGCGATTCCATTGCGGCGACTTCGTGCCGTCGGCGACGAAGGGCTTTCCGTCCATAAACAGGAATTTCCAGATGCCGATGTTGCGCCGGATGTCGAACGGAAAGCGCACGTCGTGGTCACGCACCTTGCCTGCGACGGGCGACAGCGTTTTCAGATAGGCGAAGAGGTCGAGCACGTCCTCGCGCCTGGCGTGCTGATAGGACGTGTAGGGAAACGCCGGGAAATAATGCTGTCCGTCCGGCGAGACCCCGTGCATGACCGCGTTGACGAAATCGGCGTCGGTCCATTTGCCGATGCCGTAGGTCGGATCGGAGGAGATGTTCGGCGCATAGAACGTTCCGAACGGCGACTTGATCGCGACGCCGCCGCCGAGCCTGGTGCGATCGGGCTGGTCGGGGACGGCATGGCAGGACGCGCATCCGCCGGCGTTGAACATCACCTCGCCATTGGCGAGATTGGGGACATGGGCAGGCGTGGCAGCGGCACCGGCCGCCACCACCGGCGCGCTGAGCCACCAATAGACGCCCGCAGCAGCGACCGCGGCAAGCAGCGCCACGACAATTGTTCGTTGCAACATGCAGATCCATTCATTGCTTGCCGCGAACTTATGACCGATGTCCACGCGGCTCCAGCCACGAAGAATTTAGCCCGCCCCGGCCGGAAACGGGAATAAACTGAAACGGCCAATGTTGGAAGGTTGGCAGGCCAACGAGGTCTCAGGGAGAATGTTATGAACAAGACCGTCATCGCCATGGTCGCGCTGGGCGCCGCAGCTTTTGCAGCCCCCGCCGGCGCCGAAAAGTTGAAAGCAACGCTCGACGGCAAGTCCGAGGTGCCCGCGACCACCACCAGCGGCACCGGAACCGCCGATCTGGACTATGATGCCGCCAGCAAGAAGCTGTCCTGGAAGGTCACCTATTCCGGTCTGTCCGGCCCGGCAACAGCCGCCCACTTCCACGGGCCGGCCGAGGCCGGCAAGAACGCTGGCGTCGCGGTCGCGATCCCGAACGCGACCTCCAGCCCGGTCGAGGGCTCGGCAACGCTGACCGATGCGCAGGCCGCCGATCTGCTCGCCGGCAAGCTCTACGTCAACATCCACACCGCGGCCAATCCGGGCGGCGAGATCCGCGGCCAGGTGACGAAGTAACCTCAAGGCTGCTTCGTACGCGAAGGCCGGGCGCCGGAGGGAGCGTCCGGCCTTTTCGATTCCGCACGCCGCGAGGTGGCCGCGCACGCTCATTCCGGCATGCCGGCAACCCGGAGCGCTTGCGTCAGCTTTTCGACATCTTCCCGTCGGCGGTATCGCCGTGTGTACGCATCGATACGCTTATTGGGACATAGTTGCATCGCACGGTCGCAAATCCGCCGGGCTTCCCCAATCCGGTCTGACGCCGCATGGCATGCCGCCAGAATGAATTGCGCAGGCGGAAAGATCGGTATCAGCCTGATGGCGGCTGCCGCGCAAGCCAAGGCGTCATCATGACGGTCAGCAAGAAAATGAGCGTAAGCCAAGCCCGTCTGGGCATTGGCGCCCCCATGCGGATGAAGCGGGTTCAAACGCAATGCGGTGTTGAATTGCTCGATTGCGGCGTCACCGCGACCAAGCCAGAGTTGGCTCCAACCGTTCCAATGTCGTGCGATGACGAGGTTTGGGTCCAGCTTGATCGCGCGCACGAGAAGAGCATCGCCTTCCTCGACCTCGCCTGCCACCTGGGAGAGCGCGTGTCCGGCCATCGCAAGCACCGACGGATCGTTCGGGTCAAGCTCGACCGCCCGCCTCGCCAGCCGCGCGGCTTCACTGTGTTCATGGGCTTCATCAGTGATCCAGTCGAAAACATTCCTCAGGACATAGCAACGGGCGCCGAGCGCGTATGCACGCGCGAATTCGGGATCGATCTCGCGGGCAGTTCTTGCGAGCTCGATAGCCTCGATGCTTGCTTCCTCGGTAAATTTGAAGAACGAGGCAAATGCCCGAAGATAATAGTCATAAGCCTGAAGGTTGTCGGTCGGCTTGCGTTGGGCGCGCTCGATTTCGGCGCGCTCCAGTCGCGGGGAGATTGCGCCGATGACACTGCTCGTCAGCCGATCCTGCAGGTCGAAAAGATCTTCGATCTCACTGTCAAACCGGTCCGTCCAGAGATTCAGGCCGGTCGCCGCGTCGATCAACTGACCGGCGATTCGGACTCGATTGCCGGCCTTGCGCACACTGCCTTCGAGCACGTAGCGAACGCCCAGCTCCTGACCGATCTGCTTGACGTCGATCGCCCTGCCCTTGTAGGCCAGAGTCGAATGTCGCGCGATGACGAAAAGAGACTTCGAACGCGACAGTCCCGAAATGATGTCCTCGACCATACCGTCGGCAAAATAGTCCTGCTCCGGATCCGGGCACAGGTTGGCGAATGGAAGGACCGCGATCGAGGGTTTGTCGGGGAGCGAGAGCGCAGGTTTCGGCGTCTCGGCTCCGCCGTCGGCGGCCGCTGCGCCCTCGGCGGCAAGCGTTTGCCGGACCTGACCCACGAAGCGGAAGCCTCTGCGTGGCAGTGTTCTTATCAGCCGCTGCTCTTCGCCAGAATCCCCGATCGCGCATCGCGCACTGTTGAGGCGGGTCGTCAGCGCAGCATCGGACACGCAGCGCCCCTGCCAAATGGCATCGATGAGTTCATCCTTGCCTACGACGCGCTCCCGGTTGCGGATCAGGTAATCGAGGAGATCGAACACCAGTGGCGTAACTGAGATCCGATCCGCTCCGCGATGCAGCTCTCGCCGACCGGCGTCGAATGCATACTCCTCAAAGAGATAGCGCACGGTGCGAATCCCTTGGGTGAGCCCTCCGGGTCGACCGGGTTGGGCTTTTTTGGCCCGCTGGACGTCGCAAGAATAAGCTGCCGGTAGGAAAAATGTAAGCTGCCGGTCAAGCACGCGCGTCGGTCTTCGGGCACCTTCTCAGGGTGAAAAACACCCTCCGAAGGCACCGCAATGACCCTGATCCAAGGTACAATGTGGCCGGAACGGGCGTCCATATCGTCCCGGCATGTCCGCAGCCTGATCCGGAAGTACTGGGATGTCTTTCAGGCACGTCGCGATCGCCAAAGATTGCGCGGCACGTTGTCCGGCTTGAGTGACCGGGAGTTGATGGACATCGGCACGACGCGCGGCGAGATAGACTACGTTGCCTCCAGCCGCGATATCGACCCGCGAGACATCGTGAGCCATTCGCGCGGGGCGTAAGTCGGGAGCCATTCGACCTGCCGGGAGATACCAGCCTGACCAACGGCTTGGCACCTTGGCTCGCGCGAGCGGCGGCATGGCCGACCTCATTGCGTTGCTTGGGTTCGGCAATGTCGGGGTTACGCCCTCAAGCCGCGTTCAGCGCCTGCGCGAGATCGGCGATCAGGTCCGACGGGTTTTCGATTCCGATCGACAGCCGGATCGTGGAATCGAGCACGCCGATTTTGATGCGGATGTCGGCGGGAACGCCGGAATGGGTCATGGTTGCAGGCAGGCTCGCAAGCGACTCCGTTCCACCAAGACTCACTGCCAGCTTGAGGATTTGCAGCGCGTTGAGAAATCTCACCGCCGCGTCCTTGCCGCCGACGATGTCGAACGAGAAGGTGGAGCCCGCCCCCAGGCATTGCCGCGCGAACACCATTCCGGCCGGCGAAGCCTGTTCGAGATGGCCGAGATAGTGGACCTTGGCCACCTTGGGGTGATCGCGCAAATAATCCGCCACGAGGCGCGCGTTGCTGTCGGCCTTTTCCATGCGCAGGCTCAGCGTCTCGAGCGAGCGGTTGATCATCCAGCAGGAATGCGGATCGAGCTGGGTGCCGATCGCGCCCCGGAGCGCTTTGATGCCTTTCACGATCGCCTTCGCGCCGAGCGCGGCACCCGCGATCAGGTCCGAATGACCGCCGACATATTTCGTAAGCGAGTACAGGGAAATGTCCGCACCATGCTCGATCGGCCGCTGAAACACCGGACCGAGCAGCGTATTGTCGCAGGCGATGATCGGAATGTGTCCCTGGGTCTTTCCGATGGCTTCGGCGACGCGGCGCATCATCGCGACGTCGACCAGCCCGTTGGTCGGGTTGGCCGGAGTCTCGATCAGAATCATCGAGACCCGGCCCTTGCGCATGGCCTCCTCCGCGGCCTGGCTGACCGCCGCTTCATCAACTCCATCGGCGAAGCCGACGGCGCCGATCGACAGACGCGCAAGCGTGTTCGTCAGCAGGGTTTCCGTCCCGCCGTAGAGCGGCTGGGAATGCAGAATGACGTCACCGGGACGGACGAATGCCAGGATCGTGGTTGCGATGGCCGCCATGCCGGATGAGAACAGCGCACAGCTCTCGGTGCGCTCGTAGATCGCGAGCCTGTCCTCGACGATTTCGCTGTTGGGATGGTTGAAGCGCGAATAGACCAGCCCCGCGCCCATCCCTTCCGGCGGCTCGCGCCGGCCGGCGACGAAATCGAAGAAGTCCTGCCCGTCGTCGGCCGTCTTGAACACGAAGGTGGAGGTCAGGAACACCGGCGGCTTGATGGCGCCTTCCGACAATTGCGGATCATAGCCATAGGTCAGCATCAGCGTTTCAGGATGCAGCATATGGTTGCCGATGTGCGTCTTCGACGGGAACGGTTTGACCATGGCCTGCCTCGCTGTTTTGATTCAGTTCTCGCCGCGTATTGGAACTCTGCGATCGAAGCGCAGGACTCGGATACGCCTGCATCCAACAGCCCTCGTCAACGTCGCAGCGGCTGCGGTTGAAGATAAGCTCATACGTGGCGCCCCGACAGCGATCAGCCAGGCCTCGCCAACAAATTTTGCCTTTGGTGTGGTTCGACGAATCGATGCCTCGGCAACCGAGGCACCTCAACGCAATGGTCCGAGCCTCCCCCGCCGCGGCCCTACCTTTGACGGGCCGCCCGCAAACATCCCCGATTCCGTCCATCCATTTTCGTGTTGCCGCCACAAACAGCACTCACGAAGGCGTGACCCGCGTATGGGGAGAAGAAAGTGCGCGCAAGAAGACCATGGAAAGTCGTGGGGGCCAAACATCACCACTCCAATGTCGAGCAACTTCAGCTCGATCTGGCGGCGATCAACCGGTGCATACACGTGCTGGAAAAGGCTGACGTCGATCCTCAGGACATTGAGGTACTGACCGTTCACGCGCTGACGCTCGCCGAACAGATCGATGAGGTGCGCTGGTTGAACCCAGCCAAGGCTTTGGGGTGGTTACTCAAAAAAGAGACTCGCAAGCCTGCCGCTCGAAAAGCTTCGGGAGCCGGCTGAGCAATTGCACTCGCCTTCGATCCGCCCAGATGCGCGTCCGACCTAAAACGCGTACGAGTCAACCGAGGCGCCCGCACACAACGCAAAAAGGGCGGATGCCGTGCGCATCCGCCCTCACTTTTTGCCGGCTCCGCGTCAGCTGTTCTTCACACGAAAGGTCTCGTGGCAGCCGCCGCATTCCTTGCCGACCGCGGGAAAAGTCGCCTTGAGCGAATCCAGGTCCTTGATCTTGCCCTTGGCCTCGCCGACGACCTTGGCGAAGCTTGCGATCTTGGCGTCGAAGCCGGCCTTGTCCTCCCAGATCTTCGGCGAGGCGCTGTAGTCGCCCTCGGGCTTCTGGCCCTTTGCGCTCGCCGGGAACAGGTTCGGCAGCTTCTTGGCAGTATCCGCGAACTGCGCCAGCGCGCTGTCTACCGTGGCCTGGTCGTAAGGCTTCTCGCCCTTGACGATCGCCGCGACCGCGCCGGCGTTCTTGCCGTTGCCCTTCATGAGGGTCTGGACCTCCTTGACGGAGTCCTGCTGGGCCCAAACCGCGCCCATGCCGAGCAGCAGCGCGCCGCCAACAACCAACACTCGCTTCATTCGCAAAATCCCTTTCCCTGAGACAGGATCGTGCTGACCCCACATTGGGCCAACACCGTTTGGCAGAGTTCATTCCATCCAACGCGCGGCGATAGATCGTCGCACTTTGGATTATTTGGTCGAGTTCGAGATTAAAGGCTGTGGCGGCGGTGGTGCTCGTTGATGGCGATCCACACCCGCTCCGGGGTGGCCGGCATGTCGATGTGGTCGATCTTGTATTCGCGCCAGAGCCCGTCGACGATGGCGTTGACGACGGCCGGACAGGAGCCGATCGCTCCGGCCTCGCCCGCGCCCTTCACGCCCAGCGGATTGGTCGTGCAGGGAACGTTGCTGGTCTCGAACACGAAGTCCGGACCATCAGCCGCGCGCGGCAGCGCATAGTCCATGAAGGTCGCGGTGATGAGCTGCCCATCAGTGGCGCCGTAGACCACCTGCTCCATCAGCGCCTGGCCGATGCCCTGCATGGCGCCGCCATGCACCTGGCCCGCCAAAAGCAGCGGATTGAGCGTCTTGCCGAAATCGTCGACGATCACGTAGTTGACGATCTTGATGATGCCGGTGGCCGGATCGATCTCGACTTCCGCCAGATGCGTGCCGTTCGGATAGGTGCCGTCGGCGCTGGCAAAGGTCGCGCTGCCGTTAAGCTTCGATGGATCGGCGCTCCCGCGCTTGGCGAGATCGGCGAACGACATCGAACGGTCGGTGCCGGCAATCCGCACCACGCCTTCGGAGAGCTCGAGGTCGCCGGCACTGGCTTCTAGCGCCTGCGCCGCGATCTCCTTCAGCTTTTGCCCGAGCTCACGCGTGGCGCGCTCGACGCTGACGCCGCCTGACGGGATCGAGGCCGAGCCACCGGTGCCGAGCCCCGTGGCGATCTCGTCGGTGTCGCCCTGGCGCACGTGCACGCGCTCCGGCGGCAGGCCGAACTGCTCGGCGACGATCTGCGCATAAGCCGTCTGGTGGCCCTGCCCGCTCGACTGTGTGCCGATCAGGACGGTGACGTCGCCGCTGGGATCGAGCCGCACATTGGCGGTCTCCTCGCCCATCACGCCGCAGATCTCGACATAGCTCGCAAGGCCAATGCCGCGGATCAGGCCATTCTTCTTGGCCGCCTTGGCGCGCTTGGGAAACTCCTTCCACTCGCCGATCTCCATCGCGCGCTTGAGATGCGCGGCGAAGTCGCCGGAATCGTAGACCTTGCCCGTTGCCGTCTTGTACGGCAGCGCCTTCGGCTGAATGAAATTCTTGCGGCGGATGGCGTCGGGCGTCATGTCGAGTTTTCGCGCGCACGCGTCCACCAGACGCTCGATCACATAGGCCGCCTCGGGACGGCCCGCGCCGCGATAGGCATCGACCGGCACGCTGTTGGTGAAGATGGTGCGCACCCGGCAGTGGAAGGCCTGGATGTCATAGAGGCCCGGCAGCATGCCGGCGCCGCCATGCGGAATGTAGGGGCCGAAGGTCGACAGATACGCGCCCATGTCGCCCATCAGGTCGCAATCCATCGCGAGGAATTTGCCGTCCTCGGCCAGCGCCATCTTAGCGGTGGTGACATTGTCGCGGCCCTGCGCGTCGCCCATGAAATGCTCGGTGCGGTCGGCCGCCCATTTCACCGCCTTCTTGAGCTGCCGCGCGGCAACCGCCATCAAGGCGTATTCTCGGTACGGAAACAGCTTGGTGCCGAACCCGCCGCCGACGTCGGGGCAGATCACCCGCATCTTTTCGGTGGGGATGTTGAGCACGTTCTGGCAGAGGATGTCGCGCAGGCGATGGCTGCCCTGGCTGCCGACCGTCAGCGTCAGATGATCGCGCTTGGCGTCGTATTCGCAAACCGCCGCGCGCGCCTCCATGAAGCTCGCGACCACGCGCGGATTGACGATGGAGATCTCGGCCACCGCATCCGCTTTGGCAAAGGCAGCCTCGGTCGCGGCCTTGTCGCCGATCGAGACGTCGAACAGCACGTTGCCGGCCTTATCCGGCCAGACCTGCGGCGCGCCCTTCTTGACCGCGTTGACGACGCCGGTCACGGCCGGCAGCGGGCTCCATTTGACCTCGATCGCCTCGATCGCGTCGCGAGCCTGGTCGATGGTCTCGGCGACCACGAAGGCGATGGAATCGCCGACATGGCGCACCTCGTCCTTGGCGAGGATCGGGTAAGGCGGGCCGGTGAACGGATCGGTCTCGAGATTGAACAGGCAGGGCAGATTGCCGAGATCCTTCACATCATCGGCAGTCAGGATCAGCGCAACGCCCGGCAGCGTACGGGCCCGGCTCGCATCGATGGTGTACTTGGCATGCGCGTGCGGCGAGCGCAGCATCAGGCAGCGAAGTGCGGCCTGCGGCGCATAATCGTCGGTATAGCGGCCCTTGCCGCGGATGAGCGCGTCATCCTCCTTGCGCAGCACGCTTTGGCCAACGCCGAACTTGATGGGAGCCGCCATTTTCTTATCCCGTCCTCATGGTTGTTTTGCGGGCATATTGCCGTGGAAAAAGTGGCAAGGCAAACGGCTTTAGGCGGGCACAGGCCGCGAAGACTCGCCCGGCGCCTCGCCTGTGAGAGCGGGATGCGACGAAAACGCCGCAGCCCGGTCATTTCCCTGTGAGGAACGGTCTGGTTGATGGCACGATAGTTGCCGAACTCGTCCCGCGGTGCACTCCTAAGAAGTAGTCGCGCTGACTGCCGCTTGTTCGCAAAGCGTATCTCCGCTTCTGACGGTTGATCACCTATATCACGCCCCGCCTCCAAAGATCCGTGGCGCGATCTCTCAGCGTATCGATAGCGTGCTCGGGCGTGATGTAGTCGAGCTCGCCGCGCGTCAGGCCGATATCCATCAGCTCCCTGTCACTCAAGTCCTCCAAGGAGACGCGTGGGCTCTGGCGCCGCTCCTGAAACGCACGCGAGTATCGCTTGATCAGTCTCAAGACGATGGAGACGTCGAGGCGAAGCCTCGCGGCATCGCGCTCAATCTCGGATGAGATGTTCGTCTGTTGAGGTGGCATCGGATGCTCCTGCTGTTGTGCCGGCAGGGAGCGTGGCCAAACAAAAGGCCCCGTCCGATGCCGGCGGGGCCTGGTGGAAAAGATGTCGTCGTCGAATTCCTAGCGCGCGACTCCTTCCACGGCCCAGCCGAAGCGGGTCATGTGGTTGCGGTTGAAGTGGCGCGACGATTTGATCATGCGGCGCCAATACCACGGCAATCGTGCAAAATCAAGGGATGCGCGGAGGTCACTTGCACCTTGAGGGCGAGTCCCTCGCTCCGACGAATTCGCTCATTCGACGCGACGGTTCATGCCCCCTACGCGAGGGGCATTCCGAAGCGGACGTTTGCGCGCCGCTCCGAGAGGGCGGCTGGTGACCGCGGGGACATTCTCAACAGCCGGCCGACCTGGACGAGCCGGCCGGCTGCGCGCATCAACAGACGTGCGTCGCTCAGGGACGAACGCGGATAACCGTATTCCCC
Organism: Bradyrhizobium sp. MOS001; assembly: GCF_004634465.1. Lineage (NCBI taxonomy): Bacteria > Pseudomonadati > Pseudomonadota > Alphaproteobacteria > Hyphomicrobiales > Nitrobacteraceae > Bradyrhizobium > Bradyrhizobium sp. MOS001. The sequence continues at coordinate 138,048 of NZ_SPVJ01000005.1, read as the reverse complement.
TTGCGTCGCTCGGTCGGATTTAAGGCGGCGACGGCATCGTCGAGGGTCGAGACGTTGCCGATGTTGGTCCGCAGTCGTCCGTCCCGCACCCGCTGGACGATCTCACTCAGTTGGGCACGATCAGCCTCGACGACGAAGTCGATCGCCAGCCCGTTGGAAGGCCGTGCCTCCGCCGGCCCGACGATGGACACCAGTGTTCCCCCGGCTCGAATGAGTCCTGCGGACCGCTTCTGGATGTCACCACCGATGACATCGAACACCAGATCGACTTGGCCGATGTCCTCCAGCGCGTCGTTGTCGAGGTCGACGAACTCATTCGCACCGAGGTCGAGCACCGTCTGACGATCGGCCGCACGCCCGGAGCCGATGACGTAGGCTCCGGCCGCGCGCGCGAGTTGCGTCACCATGGACCCGACTGCACCTGCCGCCCCGTGTGCCAGCACGCTCTGCCCCGCCTGAAGGCGACCGTGCTGGAACAGCCCTTGCCACGCGGTGAGGCCCGAGATCGGCAGGCTCGCGCCGACGGTAAAGTCGACGTCGCCCGGCAACGGCGCAAGGTTGCGCGCCTCGATTGCCACGTACTCGGCCAGCGTGCCGTCGCGATACCAGTCCGCGAGGCCGAACACCCGTTGTCCCACCGACAGCCCCGTCGTTCCATATCCAAGGGCAGAGACCACTCCGGCCAGCTCGTGCCCAGGGATCGATGGCGTTCGGTCGCGATCAAGGCGATCGGCCCAGCTCGAGGGCCACGCAAGCTCAGTCGGGATGAATCTCGACGCATGAACCTGGACGACGACATCGTTTATCGCTGCCTGCGGCTCGGGCCGGTGCACCAGCTTCATACCGGCCGTTCCCGCGGCTTGCTCCGTTACAACGATCGCCTTCATGAGATTTTCTCCTGGTCATTGTCTCTTCGGTGGAAATGTGAGGGAGCGCGCACGCGCCGGCTTTCCGCAAAATGCCAGGCAGTGTGGAACTCCTGTCTCTGTGTCGGCGATTGAGTTGTCTGCACCGATCGGAACTCCCGCCAAGCCCGATGGATCGGGCTCGCTCCGATCCACGGTCGTAGCGAGTAGATGCGTTGCGCCTGGCTATAAAAAAGTACCAAGATTGACGATTCTGGCTGTACCAACCGATGCCATGATGTCGGCCTTGAGACTGTGAGCCGACTAGAATCGCAAAACTGGGCTTGGCAAGTCGCTGCAGACGCCACCCGACTGGACTTATTCAGTCACCGGGGCATTGCGCGAGAACGTCGCAATCATAAGTTCGGGATCAATCAAAACGTAGCAAGCGGCGACGGTGTCGCCGCCTGCTCTTCAAAGGCTAGATCAAGGCGCGAGATGTGCCTTGATCTCCGCCGACATCTGCCGAATCGCGGCCTTGGGCTCGGGGTCGCTCTGGATGCCGTTCAGCAGGACGAAGTCGTGGATCATCCCGTTGTAGCGGGTCGCGATCACGGACACTCCGGCCTCCTTGAGCTTGCGCGCGTAAGCCTCGCCTTCGTCGCGCAGCGGATCGTTCTCTGCGGTGATGACAAGAGCCGGGGGAAGCCCCTTCAATTGCTGCAGGCTGGCGCGCAGCGGCGAGACGTAGGGGTTGTTGCGCGTCGCTGCGTCCGGCGCGTACAGATCCCAGCCGTATTTCATGAAGGCGCGGGCGAGAAATCGTCCCGTGCCATATTCGTGGTAGGATGCGGTGTCGACGCTGGCGTCGGTCGCCGGGATCATCATGACCTGATAGCTGATCTTGGGTCCGCTGCGGTCTTTGGCCATCAGCGACAATGCCGCGGTCATGTTGCCGCCAACCGAATTGCCGGCCACTGCGATCCGGCTACCGTCCGCGCCGAACTCTTCGGCGTGGCTCGCCACCCATTTCAGCACCGCATAGGACTGGTCGAGCTGCGTGGGGAAGCGCGCCTTCGGCAGGGACGTGTACTCAACGAAAACACCGATCTGGCCGGAGCCGACCACCAGGTCGCGCAACAGACGCTGATGGTTCTGGAAATTGCCGACGATCCAGACGCCGCCGTGAATGAACAGCAGTACGCCGGGCTTTCCGGTCACGTGCTCGGGCTTCATGATGCAGATTTTCACGGACTGACCATCCTGGCTGATGGTCTGCTCGGTCGTGTTCACCCCCGACATGTCGACTGGCGTCTTGTTCTGAAGCTCCGTCAGGATGTCCTGCGGCTTGGGCTGGGGCAGCTCCCAGAACGGGCTCGGATCCTTGTTGATCTCGCGCAGGAAGGCGCGAACCTGGGGATCGATCCGGAGGTCGGTCCCGGCGTCTGGGGCCGCATCGGCGGCTTGGGTCATGAGGATTGCTCCGAGGCTGAGGATTGCGAGTGAAGAGAACAGTTTCATGGTCAACTTTTGCTTGGGGGTAGACGCACTCGCACAGCTAGCCCGCGCGGAGGGGCTGCCGCTTCTGTCAAATGACCAGTCCGATGACGGGACGGCGATCAGTCCGCGGGGCGGCTGATGCTTGCGAGAACGGGGCGGAGCCCGGACCGCGAGGTGATTCCGGCCTTCGAAAAGATCCGGTGCAGGTGGTACCCGACGGTTCTGTGGGACAGATACAGTCTGGCGCCGATCTCCTTGTTCGAGAGACCTTCGGCGGCGAGTTGCGCGATGTGAAGCTCCTGCGGGGTCAGCGTGTCCCACACCTGTTCGGTTCGCCGGCGGCTGGTTTCGCCCGACGCTCGCAGTTCCTCGCGGGCCCGATCGCTCCAGGGCGAAGCGCCGAGCGCATCGAACATGTCGCGTGCCTCGCGCAACGGAGCCCTCGCATTGGCGGATCTGCGCTGGCGGCGCAGCCATCCGCCATAGGCCAGGAGAAAACGGGCTCGCAGGAACGGCCATTTCTTCGCGGCCGGCCCAGGATCTTGCAGTCCAAGACCTTGCAGTCCAAGACCTTGCAGGAAGAACGGCTCGGCGTCTTCCGGCGCAGCGAGGAACGCCTTGCCATATTGCAGCATCGTCCCGACCCACGGCACCGGCGTCGGAGCCGAGGCGCGCTCGATCTCATCAAGCACGCGGCTCGCCTCGTCCGCATTACCGGACGACACGGCGGCCTCCACGAAATCCGCGAGGCCAAAGAACTGAAGGCCGAAATTGAAAGCGGGATCGGCCGGCGTGAACAGGCGTCGCAGATGCTCAAAGGCCTCCCAATGACGGCCCGCGCCGATTGCGGATACGCCTCGTGCGATCTGCAACATGGCCAGCAGGAAACTCGCGCCGATGGACAGGGCCAGGGCTTCCGCCTGCGCCGCATACGCTTCGGATTGCTCCAGATTGCCTTGCATTCCTGCGAGCCTGGCTTTCAAGATCGTGGCTGCGGCAATCCACGGAAGCCCGCCGGTCTCTTCGGCAAGCCGGGCGGATTCCTCGGCCTCCCTCATGGCGCCCCGCCAGTCACCGACTTCCATTTCCGCCCACCCTTGGGCGAAAAGCACCCGGGCGAGATCGCTGAGCCGTCCCTGCATGCGCAGCACGGCACTGGACTCGGCGAGAAAGTTCACGCCGATGTCGAAGGTCCCGATGACATTGGCGGTGCTGCCGAGGATGCTCGCAACGGTTGGGTCGCTGTGCGCCGTTCCCGCAAGCCCCTGAAGCTTGAGGTACAAGTCCGCCCCCCGCCGCAGCGGCTCGACGTAAGCGGATATCGCGATCAGGCGGGGGTCCCCGTCAGGCAATTCCAGCCGCGCAGCCGCATCGTGAACCCTTGCGCAGAGTTCATCGCTTGCGCTGCTCCACCAGCAGCGTTGCGCGGCTCGCCAAAGAAGATTGGCGGCCAGATCGATCGCGCCGGCGGCGTGGGCTTTCGCGGCGAACCTGATCAATGCGAGAATCTTCGCTGGATCGTTGACCGCCGGGGGCTGGCTGATCTCACGGCACCAGGCGATCCGGACCAGCGCCAACTGGTTCGTCTCGTCGATGTCGGCCTGCCGCAGCAGGCGCTCCATGAGCTCCGGCTGCCCCAGATCGGCGGCGAGTTCGGCTGCCCGCAACAGCCGGTCGCCTCTCGCCTTCGCCGTGCTGCTCAGCCGTGCCGCGCTTTCCAGAACCTCGATCGCCATCGCCACGGCGCCGCGCCGCAACGCGCGAGCCGCCATCAGGTCGTATTCGCCGGCGAGCTCGTCGTCAGGTCCGATCGTTGCTGCGGCACGATGCCACAATTGGCGGTCGAGCTGACCGTGAATCACGGCAGCAAGCGCGGCGTGGATCCTTTGGCGGGTCGCCGGGTCGGCGGCCTGGTGCATGGCGGAGCGAACGAGCGGATGCCGAAACCTCACCTCCGTCCCGTTGATCTCGATGAGCTTCGCGGCGACCGCGGGCGCGATGGCAGCGATACCCACGCGCTCGCCCAACACGGCTTCGGCGGCGGAAAGGATTTCGTGGAGCGATGTCCCGTCGTTCTCCGCCGTCACGAACAACAGCAATTGCGCGATGTGCGGGAGGTCGGACAAGCGACTGGAGAAGGCGCGCTCGAGCCGGTCGGTCAGCGGAAGCCACGGCGCATCTCCAGCGGCTCGTTCTCCGCGGGGCAGCTCCACAAGGGCCAGCGGATTGCCCGAGGCCTCCCGAAGGAAGCGGCTGCGCAGCTCCGCCGGAAGGCCCGGCGCGTTGGCGTCCAGCAAGCGCTCGGCGTCGGCTTGATTGAGCCCTGAAAGGCGCAGCCTCAGGGTGGAGGCGTCGCCAAGCGAACTCTTGAAGTAGTCGCGCATGGCGACCACGAGAACGATCGGGTCCGAGCTCAGTCTGCGCGAGACGAAGGCCAGCACCTCAAAGGTCGCCTGATCCAGCCATTGGGCATCGTCGGCAACAAGCAGCAGAGGCTCGCGCGTCGCTCTTTCGCTCAGAAGAGACAGCGTCGCGAGCGCAACCAGGAAGATATCGGGCGGCCCCGCGTCGTCATGCATGCCAAAAGCGGCCAGCAAGGCCGATCGCTGGCGAGGGACAAGGCCCTCGGCCCCTTTCATCAGCGGACGCAAGGCCTGTTCAAGTGCTGCAAACGGCAAATGGACTTCGGCGAGGACGCCGGTCATGCTCAAGACGGAGAAGCCGCGTTCACCGGCCCTGTGCCTGGCAACATCGAGGAGCGCAGATTTTCCGATGCCGGGCTCACCGCTGATAACAAGCGTGGATCCACCTTGGTCGATCCGTTCGATCAGGTGATCGATCAGCGCAATGTCCTGCGCGCGACCCTGCAAACTGGGGGACGCAAGGGTAGCACCAACCCGCCCCTTCCGCGGCGAGGTTGTCTTTTTCGCCCGTCTGGTCATCTCATAACCGTTGGTGAGACCACACCCTTTCGAACTCGACCGAGGTTAAACGTTACCATGTACCGGGAACCAGAGGAGAGCCATATACGTGATGGCTGCTTCCGGCGTGTCTCGCCTGCTGCAGCAGGCTTTGGCCCGCCGGATTGATACAGGCCTAGCCACGCACCAGCGAGACCAACCAGCTGCGGCCGAACAGGACGAGGATCGCGAGCGCGTAGACAATGGTGCCTCCGACGGCCAGCAGCACTAGCATCAGCTCATCGCGGAAGTGCATCGAGCCCAGCATAGAACCGCTGAAGCGCGCGATCAGCCAGAACGTGGCGGCGAGGATCAGTCCGGTCAGCAGGAATTTGGCGAGCGACATCAGCCACGCGCGGTCCAGCACGAGAAAGCCTCGCCGCACGGCGAAGAACAGCACCAGCAGCAGATTGGTCCAGACACCGACAGCTGTCGCCAGCGCAAGGCCGATCTGGGCGAGCGAACCCATCAAGGCCACCTTCAGGGCGACGTTGACGGCGATGCCCGTCAGCGAGGCGCGGACCGGTGTTGCCGTATCCTTGCGTGCATAGAAGGTCGCGACCGCGCTGCGGATCAGCACGAAGGGGATCAGGCCGATGGCATAGGCCGCGAGCGTGGCGCCGGCGGCGGCGGCATCGGCCTTCGAGAACGCCCCGCGGGCGAACAGCGCACGCATGATCGCGTCGGGCACGGTGATGAAGGCCGCCACGAACGGCACCGAGAAAAGCAGCGTGAAATCGAAGGCGCGGCGCTGCGCCTTCATCGCGCCGTCATGATCGTTGGCGGTGATCCGCCGCGACATCTCCGGTAGCAGCACCGTGCCGATCGCGATGCCGATCACACCGATCGGCAGCTGGTTGAGGCGGTCGGCATAATAGAGCGCCGAGAGAGCGCCTGCCGGCAGGAAGGTCGCGATGATGGTGTCGGCGAACAGCGCGACCTGCGTGCCCATCGATCCCAGCGTCGCCGGCCCAAGCGCCTTGAAGAAGCTGCGGACGTCCTCGTCGAGCTTGAGCGGCGCAAAGCGCGGCAGGCCGCCATGGCGCGCGAGATCGCCCGCGAGCAGGAAATATTGCAGGAAGCCGGAAATCAGGACGCCCCAGGCGGCGGCGTGGCCTGCGCTGGGAAACCAGGCGGCCAGCGCCAGCGTCATCATCATGGAAATGTTGAGGAAGATCGACGCAGCCGCGGCACTGGCAAAGCGCTGCATCACGTTCAGCATGCCGCCATAGAGCGTCACCAGCGTGATCAGCAGCAGATAGGGAAAGGTGATCCGTGTCAGCTCGATCGCAAGCTTGCGCTGCTCGGCATCCTCGGAAAAGCCCGGCGCCAGAATGCTCATGGCCTGCGGCATGAACAGCCAAGCGACGATCAGCAGCACCACCTGCGAGGCCAGCAGCAGCGTGAAGATGCGGTCAGCGAACAGTTTTGCCGCCCCCTCCCCGCGCTCGCCATGGACATGCGCATAGGCCGGCACCCAGGCGGCATTGAAGGCGCCCTCGGCGAAGATCGCGCGGAAATGATTGGGCAGCCGCAGCGCCACGAAAAAGGCGTCGGCCACCGGGCCGGCGCCCAGGATAGCCGCGAGCATGATGTCGCGGGCAAATCCCGTCAGCCGCGAGAGCAGCGTGTAACCACCAACCGTGAAGATGCGTCCGAGCATGCGTCTGTTTTAGAGACTTATCAGCCCAACGATAAGGCTTTGAAGTTTGACGTGATCAAAAAAGACGGGCGCTCGGCTTGCGATGTGCATTGCTGTGCCCTCTCCCCTTGTGGGAGAGGGCCACGCCGCAGGTAGATACAAACTCAATCGGGTGAGGGGTCTCTCTCCCAGCTTTCCGTGCGGAGAGAGACCCCTCACCCGTCTCGCCGCTATCGCGGCGAGCCACCCTCTCCCACAGGGGGAGAGGGAAAGGAGGGCAAAACAGCGAAATCAGCCCGCGATCGCGCCGCGCACGGCGGCGATGATTCGCTCCTGGTCGGCTTCGGTCAGGTAGGCGTGCATCGGCAGGCTGATGACGTCCTGCGACAGGTTCTCGCAGCCCGGCAGGCCGCCGTCGGCGACCGGATACTGCTTGTAGGGGGTCTGCTGGTGCATCGACTTGCCGTAATAGATCGCGGTCGGCACGCCCTGGGCCTTCAGCGCGGCGGCAAAGCCGTCGCGGTCGGTGCCCTCAGGGAGACGGATCGTGTACTGCGCCCAGACCGAGGTGTTGCCCGGTGCCAGTCGCGGCACAGTGACAACGTTGGACAGGCCACGCGCGTAACGCTCCGCAACCCTGTTGCGGGCGGCGATCTCGTCGTCAAAAATCTTCAGCTTCTCGATCAGGATCGCGGCCTGCATGGTGTCGAGCCGGCCGGTCAGGCCGAGGCGGACGTTGTCGTATTTGTCCACGCCCTGTCCGTGCACGCGGATGCTGCGCAGCGTCGCGGCGAGCTCGTCATCATCGGTGAAGATCGCGCCGCCGTCGCCGAAGCAGCCGAGCGGTTTGGCCGGGAAGAAGCTGGTCGCGGTTGCGAGCCCGAAGGTGCCGAGCTTGCGGCCCTTGTAGCTCGCACCAAACCCCTGTGCGGCGTCGTCGAGCACGAACAGGCCTTCGGCCCTGGCGATCTCGGCGATGGAATCGTGGTCGGCGGGCTGCCCGAACAAATCGACCGGAATCACCGCGACCGGCTTCAGGCCGGCCTTGCGGGCGGTCGCGATGCCGCGCTTCAGCGACTCCGGGCTCATGTTGAAGGTGGCTTCATCGACATCGACATAAACCGGCGTCGCGCCGGTGCGCGCCACCGGCGAGGCGGTTGCGATGAAGGTGAAGGACGGGCACAGCACGGCATCGCCGGGGCCGACATTCTTCGCCATCATGACCATCAGGATCGCATCGGTGCCGCTGGCGCAGCCGATCACGTGCTTGGCGCCGCTGTAGGCCGCAAGCTGCTTCTCGAGCTCGGCGACTTCCGGGCCATTGACGAACTGGCAATGGTCGAGGACGCGCTTGACGGCGGCATCGAGCGAGGCGCCGAGCCGGCGGCGCTGCGAGGCGACGTCGATGAAGGGAATGGGTTCGGAACGCAGATGCTGGTTCATGGCGCCTTGCGGGTTTTGAGCGGTCGACATGGAAAGGGAATCAGCCGGCGACGCGGCGCGGGCCCTTGCGGGCAGCCGACGAGGCCGCTGGCCGCGACGGCGTTTCGAGGCACTGCGTGGCGATCTCGAGACTGGCGACGCCCTCGTCGCCGGTGACCGCCGGCGTCTCGCCGTTGCGGACGGCCTTCAGGAATGCGATCAGCTCGGCGCGGAGCGGCTCGTCGTGGCCGACCGGCAGATGCCGCATCGAATAGCTGCCGTCCGGCTTGAAGCCGAAGCACTCGGTGACCTGGCGCGTCAACAGATCGCCCATCACGTATTTGCCGCGGGTCGCGACCGTGACGCTGCGCGCCTTGAACGGCGTCAGCCAGTTGGTGTTAATGTGCGCGAGTACGCCATTGGCGGTGCGGAACTGCAGGAGCGCGATGTCCTCGCGCTCGGCGACCGCGCTCGACAATTGCGGCTGCACCTCGACGATGTCGGATTCGGTGAACCAGCGGATCAGATCGATGTCGTGCACGGCGAGATCGATGACGACGCCGACATTGGACATGCGCGGCGGGAACGGACCGACGCGGGTGATCGCGATGGAGAGAATATCTTCGCCTGCGATCGCCTGCTTGACGGCGGCCACCGCCGGATTGAAGCGCTCGACATGGCCGATCATCAGCGTCACGCCGGCCTTTTGCGCGGCGGCGACGATCTCGCGACCTTCCGCGACCGTGGAGGCGATCGGCTTCTCCACCAGCACATGAACGTTCCTGGCGATGCAGGCGAGCGCGACCTCGTGATGCAGATGGGTCGGCGCGGCGATGGTGACGGCGTCGACACCTTCGGCGAGGAGCTGGTCGAGCGTCTCGAAGCCCTGGCAGCTGGCAAGCTCGGTGGTGCGCGTCAGATGCGCTGGCGACGGATCGACCACACCGACGAGGCTGACGCCTGGAAGACCCGCGAGCACGCGCGCATGGTTGCTGCCCATCACGCCTGCGCCAACGACGCCAACGCGCAAGCCGGCCTTTGCCGATGCAAACCCTTTGGAACTCATCTGAGTAAACCCCGATTCAACGCAAATCCCCGGGCCGCTTCTAGCACGGGCGCCACATTTGTGGCGAATGTCAGCCGAATTGACCGGACACGATTTGATTCAAAAAGTTACACGTTCCCCGGGCCTTAGCGCCAAAAGCTTGCGCCTTCCGGCCCGGGTCGCGTGATTCGGAGCTTGCTGGTTACGACCTTTGATAGTCGTCTTCAATCCGGATGATGTCGTCTTCCCCGAGATAGCTTCCGGTCTGGACCTCGATGAGTTCCAGCATGATCTTGCCGGGATTCTCCATCCGATGCACCGCGCCCATCGGGATGTAGATGGACTCGTTCTCGTGCACCGTCTTGACGGTCTCGTTGACGGTCACCCGGGCGGCACCGCGGACGACGATCCAGTGCTCGGCACGATGATGGTGCTTCTGCAGCGACAGCCGCCCGCCCGGCTTGACGACAATGCGCTTGACCTGATGACGCTCGCCATTGTCGACGGACTGGTAGCTGCCCCAGGGCCGGTGCACCTTGAGATGCTCCTCGGTGACCTTCGGTGCGACCACCTTCAGCTTCGTCACGAGGCGCTTCAGGCCGTTGGCATCCTTCTGGCGCGAGACCAGCACCGCATCTGCGGTGGCGACCACGACGAGATCGTCGACGCCTTCGAGCGCGACCAGCGCTGCATCAGTGGTGACGTTGCAGTTGCGCGAGTCTTCGAACACCGCACTGCCATGCGAAGCATTACCTTGCGCGTCCTTCTCCGATAATTCCCACACCGCGTGCCAGGAGCCGACATCGGACCAGCCGCAGGACACCGGCACGACCGCTGCGCGCGAGGTCTTCTCCATCACCGCATAGTCGATCGAGATCGCCTTCGCCGCGCCGAACGCCTCGGGCTCCAGCGTTACGAAGCCGAGATCGCGGCCGGCATTGCTCACCGCATTGAAGATCGCCTCGACGCTCGCCGCGTCGACCCTGCGGTATTCGTCGAGCAGGACAGTGGCCGGGAACATGAAGTTGCCGCTGTTCCAGAGATAGCCCGAACTGACGTAGTCGGCCGCCTTCACGGCATCAGGCTTTTCAACGAAGCGCGCGACGGCGTGCACCTCGCCGGAAATCACCTCGCCCGGGCTGATATAGCCGTATTCGGTCGCCGGCCGCTCCGGCTTGACGCCGAAGGTGACGATGCGCCCGGCGCTCGCGGCGGTGAGGCCTTCACGGCAGGCCGCGACGAAGGCCGCGTTGTCCTGCACCACGTGGTCGGCGGCGAGCGCGAGCACGATCGCGTCACCGGCGCGGTTCTGCGCGAACACCGCGCCTGCGGCGATCGCGGGGCCGGAATCGCGCCGCATCGGCTCCAGGAGCACGTCGGCCTCGATGCCGATCTCGGCGAGCTGCTCCAGCACCATGAAGCGATAGGACGCATTGGTGATGACGATCGGACGATCGAACAGCGAGGCATCCGACACGCGCAGCAGCGTGTCCTGGAAGGTCGAGCGCGTGCCGAACAGCGGCAGGAACTGTTTTGGGCGCACCTCGCGCGAAGCCGGCCACAGCCGCGTGCCGGCGCCGCCGCACATGATCAGGGGGATAATGCGTTTGTCCATCGTCATTTCAAACCTTGAAGTAGTCCCGATACCAGGTGACAAAATTACGGACCCCGAGCGCGATCGGCGTTGACGGTGCAAAGCCGGTGTCGCGCGTCAGATCCTCGACATCCGCGAACGTTTCCAAGACGTCTCCCGGCTGCATCGGCAGCAATTCTTTGATTGCCGTCCGACCCAGCTCCTGCTCCAGAAGCCCGACGACATGCATCAGCTCTTCCGGATGGTGGTTACCGACATTGTAGACCTTAGACGGCGCATTTGCGGCAGCCGGGTCATCCGCGGGCACCCGATCGATGAGCTTGGATACTACACGGGTGACGTCGTCAATATAGGTGAAGTCGCGACGCATTTTGCCATGGTTAAAGAGCCGGATCGGACGCTCCGCCATGATGGCGTTCACGAACAGAAACAGGGCCATATCGGGCCGGCCCCACGGGCCGTAGATGGTGAAGAAGCGCAGGCCCGTGACCGGCAGCCGGTAGAGATGGCTGTAGGACTGCGCCATCAGTTCGTTCGCCTTCTTGGTCGCGGCATAGAAGCTCACGGGATGGTCGGTCCGGTCCTGCACGGCAAATGGCAGTTTAGTGTTGGCGCCATAAACGGAGGATGACGAGGCGTAGACGAGATGACGACAAGAGTTGTTGCGGCAGCCCTCCAGCACGTTGAGAAAGCCCTGGAGATTGGAATCGGCGTAAGTGTGCGGATGGTCGATCGAGTAGCGCACGCCCGCCTGCGCCGCGAGATGCACGACTTTGTCAAATCGATGTCGCGCAAACAGCGCCGCGATGGTGTCGCGATCGGCGAGATCGGCCTCGACGAAGGCGAAGCGGGAATCGCTCCGAAGCAGCGCCAGGCGCGCCTGTTTCAGCGCCGGATCGTAATAGCTGTTGAGATTGTCGAGCCCGACCACGGGCCGGCCCTCGGCCAGGAGCTGCCGGGCGACGTGAAAGCCGATGAACCCGGCGGCTCCTGTGACCAAAATCGCCTGATCCGTCATCCTGTTCCCAAGCGATCTGTTGCCACGCGATCCCCAAGCCGGCCCCGCGGCGCTTCTTTAGCCGCGGTATCGAGGCCGTCGCAATAGCCTCGCCGCTATTCGTCACCGCTCCAGATAAGCGCTATTGCAAGATCGGCGCCAAAACCATACCAAAGCGGCCGAATTCGACGCCTCGCGTCGGGTTGCCTCAAATCTTCGCAAACCCTGTTCATGCGGGCGAGATGCGCCGAATCCTGCTGTCGACGGCCAAAATCCTGATTTCCGGAGCGCTGCTCTACCTGGCGCTGCGCAAGGTCGATCTGTCCGAACTGTTCTCGCGCCTGACCGCGACCAGCCTGCTCTGGATCGCCATGGCGATCGCGGTCACGTTCCTGCAAATCTTCGTCGGCGTGGTCCGCTGGCGCGAGATCAGCGCCGAATGCGGCGCGCCGCTCGAGCTCGGCCGCGCCATGCGCTACAACGTGATCGGCGCCTTCTTCAACCAGACGCTGCCCTCCGCGATCGGCGGCGATGCGGTCCGGCTGTGGCTGGTCGCGCGCGCCGGCGCCGGATGGCGCGCGGCCACCTACTCGATCTTCGTCGACCGCGCGATCGGCCTCGTCGCGCTGGCGATCGTCGTCGTCGCGAGCCTGCCCTGGAGTTACGAGCTCATCACCGATCCGCACGGACGCTCGGCGCTGCTGCTCGTCGATTTCGCCGCGCTTGCGGGCGGCGTCGGTTTCCTGATCTTCGGCGCGCTGAAATGGTCGTGGCTGAAGACCTGGTGGGCCACCCATCACATCCACGCCTGCGCCGTGATTGCCAACCGCGTGATCTTCAACGCCAAGCGCGGACCGATCGTCGCAATTCTGTCGCTTCTCGTTCACGTGCTCGCCGTCGTCATTGCGTGGTGCGTGGTGCAGTCGATTGCCGCACCGGTCAGCTTCGGCCAGACATTCCTCCTCATTCCGCCGATCATGCTGATCACCCTGATGCCGATCTCGATCGCCGGCTGGGGCGTGCGCGAGGCGACGATGGGCCTGGCCTTCGGTTTCGCCGGGCTTTCCGCCAATGAAGGCGTCAACGTCTCGCTGCTGTTCGGCGCCGTGCTCTTCATCGTCGGCGCGATCGGCGGCCTGGTCTGGATCCTCAGCGCGGAAAAGGCCGCGCAAGGCTCGGCGCCGCTGGGAGTGCCTGAGTGAACCCGGCCACTGACGCTCTCGCCGCCGTGCCCTCGCTGCTTGCCGCTGCGATCGCCGCGCTGATATCAGCGCTCATCATCTGGACCAGCCGTTCCCTGCTCCAGCGCTACGCCCTGGCGCGGCCGAACGCGCGGTCCTCGCATCGCATTCCAACACCGCAAGGCGCGGGCATCGCTGTGATCGCCGCGACGCTGCTCGTCGCGTCGGCCTGGGCGGCCTGGGCGAACATCGCGATCCCGCCGGTGCTGGTTGCCGCAACAGTCGCGATCGCGTTGGTCGGATTCGCTGACGACATCAAGTCGCTGCCGGTGACCGTGCGGCTCGTGCTGCAAGCCGCCGCCGTCGGCGCGGTCGTGTTCACTTCGCCCGAAACCGCGCGAATCGTCCCAGCCCTGCCGCTGGCGCTGGAGCGCAGCCTCCTCCTGTTCGCGGGCGTCTGGTTCGTGAACCTGGTCAACTTCATGGACGGGCTCGACCTGATGACGGTGGCGGAAGTGGTGCCCGTCACTGCGGCGCTCCTGCTGCTCGGATGGCTCGGCGAACTGTCCTGGCCGGCCGTACTCATCGCCACAACGCTGTGCGGCGCCATGCTCGGCTTTGCACCCTTCAACCGTCCGGTTGCAAAGGTGTTCCTGGGCGATGTCGGCAGCCTGCCGATTGGCCTCCTCCTTGGATGGTGCCTGCTCGAACTCGCGTGGCACGGGCAGCCGGCGGCGGCGCTGTTGCTGGCGGCCTACTACCTCGCGGATTCCACCATCACGCTGTTTCGCCGCATCGTGCGGCGCGAACAATTCTGGTCGGCGCACCGCACGCATTTCTACCAGCGTGCCACCGACAACGGCTTCACGGTCCCGCGCGTGATCGGCGAGGTGTTGGCGCTCAATCTGGTGCTGGCCGTGCTTGCCATCGTCACCGTTCACGCCGGCTCGACGGCGATCACATTGCTCGCGCTTCTCGCAGGCACAATCGCGATCGCATTCGTGCTGCGCCGCTTCTCCCGCCCTCAGACGTCCTGAACCGACAGCGCGAGCCGCAAGCCTTCGTCGAGGGAGACCTGCGGCTGCCAGCCCGTTGCAATCGCCTTGGCGAGGTTGAGCTCGAGCGAGCCGATCAGGCTGTCATGGGTATCCTGCCGGCCCATCACGCTGAGCAGCGTTGAGAGCAGGTCCGGCGGCATGCCGAACAGCCGCGAGCGCTTGCCGGCTGCCTTCGCCAGCCGCTCGATGAATTCGGGCGTCGAGACCTGTTCCCTGTCGGCGACCAGGAATATCTCGAAATTGCTCGTGGGATCGGGGTGAGCCAGCCGGCGCAGGATGAACGACGACAGATTCTGCACGGCCAGGAACGCGCGCTGATTGCGGATCGCGCCAAAGGGCAGCGGCAGTCCCAGGTTCACCGCACGCGTCAGCAGCGCGAAATTGCCCCTGGCGCCCGCGCCATAGACCAGCGGCGGCCTGATCACCGAGATCTTCATGTCGCTGTCGCGCGCCAGCGTCCTCAGGCCCGCCTCGGCGGCGGCCTTGGACATGCCGTAGAGGCCGCGCGGCGTGAGGATGTCCTGTTCACTGAACGGCGTGCGGCCATCATTGCTGCGGCCGTGCACGAGAACGGTGCTGACGAAGACGAACTGGCGCACGCCCGCGGTCGCCGCGGAGCGCGCCAGGTGCAGCGTGCCGGCGATGTTGACGTCGCGGTAGAGCTGGACCGCGTGCTCCTCGTGCTTGTGATGCACGCGCGCGGCGAGGTGGACCACGGCGTCGACGCCTTCGAGCGCCGCCTGCCAATCGGTATCGGGGCCGATCGATTCGATCACGACCTCGTCGTCGATCCCCTCCGGGCTGCGCACCGCGCGGCGGACCGACCATCCCGCGCGCGAGAGCTCAGGCGCGACATGGCGGCCGACAAAGCCGCTCGCCCCCGTCACCAGCACGACTGGTTTTCGCTCGTTCATCGTTGCTCCGCCAGATCGGGGTTGCGCAACAATTCGTCGATCAGCCCGGCATAGGCGTTCATCGCGGTCGTCCGGTCGAATCTCGCTGCCGCCTTCACCGCGCGTTCGGCCATGGCGGCGGCGTCGCAGCGGGATGCCGCGCGGATCGCGTCGGCGAGCTGATCGGCGCGGCCCGGCGTCACGACCCAGCCGAGCCCGTTCTCCACCACCGTCAACGCGGCCTCGGCCTCCGGCTCGGAGACCAGCGCCACGGGACGGCCGACCGCCAGCAGATTGTAGAACCGGCTCGGCACCGACACCCCCGCCACGTCCTTCCGGTACGGAATGATCCAGAGATTGGCAGCCGCCAGGAACGCCTCGAGCTCGGCATCCGGGACCCGCGCCACGAAGGACACATTGGGCAAGTTCGCTTCAGCCTGCAACTGCTTCAGCCGCTCGAAGCCGATGCCCCAGCCGGACAGCAGGAAGTGGATGTCCGGCTCGTCCTTCAAAAGGCGTGCCGCCTCGAACACGATCTCCGGATCATGGGTGAAGCCGAGATTGCCCGACAGCCCGACAATGAATCGCGCGGAAAGCGCTTTGCGGAACGGATTGTCCTGCGCCAGGGGACGTGCCGCGGGTACGAGCGTCGCCCAGTTGGGGATGAAGCGGATCTTGTTCCGCGTCATGCCGGAATAGCTCAAGAGCGGCCGCTCCGCATCGCGGCCGATGGTGATGACGGCATTGAGCGCGCGGAACATCAGGCTGTTGGCCGCGCGCATCGTCCGCGTCACGAACGAGCCGGGCTTCAGGATTTCCGCCATCACGAGAACATCGGGGAAGAGGTCGTGCATGATCAGCGCCGAGCGCGCGCCTTTGCATCTTGCCGCGGCCGCGACCGCGTAAGGCAGCATGAACGGCGCGGTTACGGTGAGCGCGACGTCACCTGCCCTAAGCTCCCGGATCAACGCGAAGAAGGTGCGCGCCGCGAACAGCAGTTCGGAGGCGCCACGCCGCACCAGCGCGGCCTTCCCCGCCATCCGATTCTTGATGGCGATTACGCGCGGCTTGCCCGGGCCGGTTTGCGAGGCCGGCAAATCGCCGGGCGAGCCCGACAGCACGATGACCTCGTGGTCGACGGCGACGCGGCAGGCGATCTCCGCCATGATCGCGGCGGTCGTGCTTGGATCAGGCGGATAGTGCTGGCTCGCGACGACGATCTTGCCTTGAGACTGCATGGTCAGGCCGCGGTCGACCCGAATTCCGGAACCGCATCCTTCAGGATCGTCTTGATCGTGGCTCGATCGTCCCGCGCGATCGCCTGCTCCAGCGCCGCGATCCATTTGCGCAGCGTCTGCATTGGCGGCTCGTTCGGCTGCGCGGCCATGATGCCGGCGACGCCGATCTCGCGGGTCGGCTCCTCGGAGGCGAACAGGATCTCGTGCAGGCGCTCGCCCGGCCGCATGCCGGTGAACACGATCTCGATGTCGTAGCCGGGCTGGAGGCCCGAGAGGCGGATCATGCGCTCGGCGAGATCGACGATCTTCACCGGCTGGCCCATGTTGAGCACGTAGACCGAGACGTCCGGACGCTGCGTTCCGAGCGCATGCGTTGCCGCCGTGATGACGAGATCGCAGGCTTCGCGGATGGTCATGAAGTAGCGGACCATGTCGGGATGCGTCACCGTCACGGGGCCGCCGGCCTCGATCTGGGCCTTGAACTTCGGCACCACCGAGCCGTTCGACGCCAGCACGTTGCCGAACCGGACCGAGATCAACCGCATCGGCGGCCTGGCACTGCCGCTGGCTGCGGCAAGATCGTGGTCGAGCGCCTGGCAGTACATCTCGGCGAAACGCTTGGTGAGGCCGAGCATCGACACCGGCTCGATCGCCTTGTCGGTCGAGATCATCACCATGGCTTCGGCGCCGGCGCCGTGCGCCGCATCGGCAACGTTGATCGAGCCGAAGATGTTGGTCTTGACGCCCTCACTCCAGTCGCGCTCCAGGATCGGCACGTGCTTGAGCGCCGCGGCATGGAACACGATGTCCGGCTTGAACTCCGCCATCAGGCGGATGATGCGCTCGCGGTCGCGGATGTCGGCGATTCGCCCTTCGATCGCGGCCGCCGCGCCGTGCGCAGCGAGCGCTTCCGTGACCGCGTAGAGCGCCGGCTCGGAATTTTCCACGATCAGGAGGCGCGCGGCGCCGAAGACCACGACGCGCTCGCAGATCTCGGACCCGATCGATCCGCCGCCGCCGGTGACGATGACAGCCTTGCCCTTGATCAGGGCTTCGAGCCGCGCATAGTCGATCTTTTCGCTCGGCCGCAGGAGGAGGTCCTCGACCGCGACGGCCGTGAGGCGCGGCGCGTCGCCGCTCTCCAGCGAGGGCATGCGGTTGACGATCACGCCTAACTTGCGCGCCCGCATCAGGATCGTTTCCGGATGGGCATCCGGCTCGAAGGCCGACGGCGTCATGATGAGGCGCGCGATCGACTTGTTGCGCTTGGCGAAGTCGGCGATGACGTCCTCGACATCGTCAAGGTCGCCCAGCACCGGCACGTTGCGGATGAACTGGCCGCGATCGGATCTCGACGGCGACAGCACGCCCACCGGCCAGATGCGCTTGATCGCCCCGCTCTCGATGCCGCGCAGCAGCACCTCGGCATCCGCGGCGCGGCCGATCAGCAGCGTCGGCGCGGCATCCTCGCCCCTCGCATGCCGCCGCACCCGCGTATAGCGGAAATAGCGATAGGCCATGCGCAGCGCGCTGAGGAAGGCGATTTCGAGGAACCAGTAGAGGACGATCGTCACCTTGCCGAGGAAGAAGGCGCCGCGGACGTTGGGGGCGACAAAGATGTAGTCGAGCGCCAGGAGGGCAACCGTCAGCACAGTCGCGACCCGGATGATGTTCAGCGCGTCAGGCAGCGAGATGAAGCGCCATTTCGTCGTGGTCAGGTTGAAGAGGAAGAACACGACCACGCTGAAGGCGAGGAAGTAGGGCAGGATCTGGAACAGCAGCGGCAGACGGTCGAAGAAGCCGTCGCCGCCCTCGAAACGCAGGTAGAAGGCTGCGAACAGCGCCGCGGTGGTCGCCAGCAGGTCGTGGAGCGCGATCAGGAAATTGCGCAAGGTGAGATGCGAAAGACGCGTCATCCGCCGACCGATGAAATCCCAGTTAGGTGCAACCTGACCGCGCTGATAGCCCATCTCGACAAGACTTGCCAGTACAAGACTTGCCAGCCGCGCGGCCGTTCAGGAACCAGCTTCCCCCACCTTCGCATCGACGCGTCTGGCCCGGATCACCATGCCGCCGGCAACGCCGACGCCGATGACATACATCCAGCCCTCGTGGAAGTCGAACAGATGGGAGTTGAACAGCGAGGTGAAGACGTTCTGCACCACGACCAGCAGGCCAACCCAATAGGCCAGCCCATCGCCGCGGAACAACAGGAGATGCAGGATCCAGGTCGCGTAGAGAACGGCGATGCCGATGACGCCCCATTGCACGGCGACATTGAGCGTCTGGTTATGCGGATTGCCGATCACCTCGGCGGAGGCCTGGTAGCCGCTGCCGGTCTTGACCTGCTCGAACAATCCGCGCGTCGAACCGGTGCCGTGCCCCTTGATCGGCGCCTCCGCGAAGAAGCCGAGCGATTTCCGCCAGAATTCGAGCCGCAGGCCCAGCGAGGTCGGCTCGCCCTTTTCGACATAGCGCGTGTAGTCGCTGGCGAAGGTGTCCGCGGTCTTGCGCAATTGCGGCGAGGCCTGCCAGGCGAGAGCGGCGCCGGCGAGCAGAGCGGCCGAGATGATCGCGATGCTGCGCCAGCGCAGGTGCAGCAGTGCGAACACGCCGAACATGATCGGAACGGTGACCAGCGCGGTGCGCGACACCACCACGAAGGCCATGTTGACGAAGAAGCTCAGAGCCAGCGCGATCAATAGTCCCGCGAACCAATAGCGCTTCTCGCGCAGCAGCATCACGATGGGATAGGCGAGCGCGACCGCGCACAGCGCGAATTCCTGGCTCTGGTCGATGTAGTTCTTGACGAAGATGCCGCGCTCGAGGTGATCGGGCTTGAGCGTCAGGTTGGGATAGAAGGCCACCAGCCACGACATCACCGAGAGCAGCGCGCAGGACACCAGGAACGCGATGAACATCCAGTGCCCGCGCGGCGAGCGCTCGAAATGATAGAGGAAGACCGGCAGCACGAGCAGCTTGACGGTCGGATTGACCGCATAGAGGCGCGCGCCCCAGGCCGCATCCGACCACAGCGTGCCCACCAGCGCGAGCAGGACGAGCGCGATCGGCGCGGCTGCGATCGGGCGCTTCAGCGATTGCAGGAATGCGCGGACGTCGAGAAACGGCACCATGCAGAGCAGGAACACAGCGTTGAAGATCGCCGTGAGCGAGGTCGACCAGGGCAGCGACGCCACGGTCAGGATTGCGAACAGGTCGGCCGTCTCGTACCACGCCGCCGGGCTGCGAAAGCGCCGCCACAGCGTCTGGCCGGTCGTCTCCCGGGCGAGCGTCGTCGCTTGGTCCGTCACTTGCCCCCTCCCCGCGCGCGATGGACCAGCGCGGTCGTGCTGAAGCCCTCGAGGATGTCGACCAGCACGACGATTCCGCCGGCGGCCTCGACGACCTCATGGCCGACCACCTGCTCGCGGGTGTAGTCGCCACCCTTCACCAGCGCGCTCGGCTTGATCCGGGTGATCAAATCGATCGGCGTATCCTCTTCGAAGAGGACGACGAGGTCGACGGCTTCGAGCGCCGCGAGCACTTCCGCACGCGCACGTTCGTCCTGAACCGGGCGATCGGCGCCCTTCAACCGCCGCACCGAGGCATCGCTGTTGAGGCCGACGATCAGGCGATCGCAGGCTCTGCGCGCCGCGGTCAACACCTTGACGTGGCCGGGATGCAGGATGTCAAAGCAGCCATTGGTGAAGCCGACGCGCAGGTCCTGCCGGCGCCATTCCGCGAGCTGTGCGTCGAGCGTATCAGGCTCGAGCACGATCTTCTCCTCAGCCGCGAGATAAGCGTGCGGCAGGATATTCCGCCGCAGCTCGGCCGCGCTCACGCTGGCCGTGCCTTGCTTGCTGACGGCGACGGCAGCGGCCGCATTGGCCATCCGCAACGCCGTGTCCCAGTCCGCGCCCGCCGCGAGCGACACCGCAAGCGCGGCGGCGACGGTGTCACCGGCACCGGAGACGTCGCGCACCTTCACGGGGACAGCCGGAACATGAACGGCCTCGCCATTGCGCGGCACCAGCGTCATGCCGTGCTCGCCTTGCGTGACCAGGATCGCCTCGCAATCGGCGAGCCGCATCACGTCCTCGCTGGCATCGACGATGCTCTGCGGCGTGTCGGCGCGGCTGCGGGTCGCCTCCGAAAATTCCTTGCGATTGGGCGTGAGCAGCGTGGCGCCGCGATAGATCGCCCAGTTCAGGCTCTTGGGATCGACGATCACGGGCTTGCCGAGCGTTCGCGCGGCGTCGATCGTGTGACGGATCACGCGCGCGGTCAGCACGCCCTTGGCGTAGTCGGAGAGCAGCACGATGTCGGCGCGCGCGATCTGCGGCAGGATTGCGTCGATCAGCTTGGTCTCGATGTCGTCGGAGGCAGGCACCGCCTGCTCCCAATCCGCGCGCAGCATGTGCGTGGAAAAATGCTCGGAGACGAAGCGGACTTTTCGCGTGGTCGGCCGCGACGGATCGCACACCAGCGCGCTTTCGATGCCGGCATGCTCCGCAAGTGCCGCTTCGAGCCGCTTGCCCGCATCGTCCTCGCCGACGAGGCCGACAAAGATGCAGCGCGCCCCGAGGGACGCGATATTGCGCGCGACGTTTCCGGCGCCGCCGATATGGATCTCGCTGCGCTGGGCGGCGATCACGGGCGCCGGTGCTTCCGGCGAGATCCGCGACACCTCGCCATAGACGAACTCGTCCAGCATGATGTCGCCGATGCACAGCACCGTGCGGCCTGAGATGGCTTGCGCGAGGGCGTCGAAATCGAGAATGGGCGTCGGCATGGTCCTTGAAGCCTCAGCGGAAGCGGTCTGGCCGGTCGAGATAGTCGCCGACATAGGCTTTCACCGCATCCTCGAGCGTCGTGAAGCCGCCGTTATAGCCGGCGCGGTGCAGGCGATCGACCTCGCTCTGGGTGAAGTATTGATAGCTGCCGCGGATCTGCTCGGGCATGTCGACATATTCGATGTTGGGCCTGGTGCCGAGGGCCGCATAGGCAGCGAGCATCAGGTCCCTGAAGCTGCGCGCCTTGCCGGTACCGACGTTGAAGAGTCCGGATACCGACGGCGTCGCAAGCAGCCACATGACGACGCGGACGACATCATCGACATAGATGAAATCGCGGCGCTGATCGCCGTCGGCGATGCCCTCGCGGTGCGACTTGAACAATTGCACGACACGGCCCGCCCTCACATCATCGAAGCGGCGCGCCAGCACGCTCATCATCGAGCCCTTGTGGTATTCGTTGGGGCCGAACACGTTGAAGAATTTCAGGCCGGCCCATTGCGGCGGCAGCTTCTCGCCGCGCGCGACGCGCTCGGCGACGGCGAGATCGAACAGGTGCTTGCTCCAGCCGTAAAGATTCATCGGCCGCAGTTTCTTCAGTGCCGACAGTGAGGCGTCGTCGTCAAAGCCGTCGGCACCATCGCCATAGGTTGCGGCCGACGAGGCGTAGATCAACGGCACCGCATCCGCCGTGCACCAGTCCAGCAGGCGCATCGACAGGCGAAAATTGGTCTCGATCACGAGGTCGCCGTCGGTCGCGGTGGTCTCGGAAATCGCCCCGAGATGGATCACGGCGTCGAGCTTGCGGCCCTTCAGCCAGTCGAGCAGCTCGGCCGGCGGGACGATATCCACAAGCTGGCGCTTGGCGAGGTTTCGCCACTTGCCCTCGGTCCCGAGGAGATCGCAGACGACGACATCGCTGCGACCGGCCTCGTTCAGCGCAGCGACGACATTCGATCCGATAAAACCGGCCCCACCGGTCACCAGCAACATTCCACCTACCCTGCCAGGTTTTGCCCTGCCCGATTTTCACGGCCCGGTCCTGCCCTAGCGCATGATCCACCAAAGTGTAAGCGGTTTTGGGGTCGGCGCTGTCCCGGCTTTACCTGCAGGTCCGGAGCGGGTAACCGAACCGCCACAACAGCGCGTTCCCGGTCCTATTAACGAATGAACCAAGATTCGCAATTTAGCCGAGATGCAGATCGGAGCGACACAAGCCCGATCCTGATCATCCCCTATATGTGGATCGGCGATTTCGTCCGGAATCACACCGTTGTCCGGGTCCTGAACGAACGTTGGCCCAACCGGCCGGTCGATCTCCTCACCACCTCCCTCTGCGCCCCCCTGGTCGATTACATGCCCGGCGTGCGCGATGGCATCGTGTGGGACCTGCCGCGCAGCCGGCTCGCCGTTGGCCGCCAGTTCGGCCTGGCGAAGCTCCTGCGCGAGCGGAATTACGGGACAGCCCTGGTGCTGCCCCGGACCTGGAAGGCGGCCATCGCGCCCGCGCTGGCCGGCATCCCCGAGCGGGTCGGCTTCGTCGGCGAATTCCGGTTCGGCCTGCTCAATCGCTGGCGCTGGGGCGAGAAGAAGCTGCCCCGCTTCATCGACAAGAACGCCGCCCTGGCCCAGCCCGATGGCGCCCCCCTGCCCCCGGAATGGCCGGTGCCGCAATTGCGGGTCTCGGCCGAGGACATCGTCCGCTGGCGGCAGGCCAATGGCCTCAGCGCCGGGGCGGCGGTCGCGCTCGCCCCCGGCTCAGTCGGCGTCTCAAAGCGCTGGACCTACTATCCGGAAGCTGCCCGCCTGCTGGCCGAGCGCGGCCTGGAGGTCTGGGTGGTCGGCGGCCCCGCGGAAAAAGGGCTGGCCCAGGAGATCGCCGCCGCGGGCGGTCCGGGCGTGCGGGACCTCACCGGCAACGATCTGCGCAACGGCGTGCTGGCGATGGCCGCGGCCGGCGTCGCCATCTCCAATGATTCCGGCCTGATGCACATCGCAGCCGCCTTAGGCACGCCCACCATGGGCATCTTCGGCCCGACCAGCCCCTATCTCTGGGCCCCCCTCAACGGCCTCGCCGCGACCGTGGTCCAGGACAAGAGCGTGCTCTCATGCCAGCCCTGCCAGAGCACGATCTGCAAGATGAACGACCACCGTTGCATGCGGGATATCGCGGCTTCCGAGGTGGTGGCGATCGCGCAGCGGGTGCTCGGACTGTGAACTCATTGACGCCATGAGTACGCGCCTTAGTCGGGTCCTCGGGCAGACGAGTGCTCTACAGACCCTGTTGATTTAGATCAACTAAGCGTTCGCCAGTTCGCCGCACCCAAATGCTGCTCGAAACCGATACGAAGGGCCGCGTCTTGCTGCGCCCCCATCGAAGAGGCTGATCTAGCGGTATTGACCATTTAGTCGGAGAGTTTCATGAGGACCTTCAATCCTTTGGCGACGTTGGTACTTCTCGTCATGCAAACGGCCTCGATTCAGGCCGCGGATTTGAACGGAGCTTGGACAATCGACGCCTCGGCCTGTGGCCAAATGTTCTCCAAAGAGAACAACAGGATTGTCTTCAAGAAAGATGCTGATCTCCACGCGGGCGGTTTAATCGTCCAGGGAAGGCAAGTAACCGGCACATTTGAAAAATGCACCGTCAAATCGTTGCGCGATGACGGGCCGAATATGCGAATAATCGCCTCGTGCTCGGACGGCGTCTCGATTTCAGAGATGGCATTCGACCTGACGTTCTCCGGAGAGAATGAGATCACACTCAGCTCCAAGGAGCCGGTGCCAGTGCAAATGCCGTATGTGCGCTGCCCAATGTGATGTCGACCGCGACGGTTTGAAGGAACCTGGATGGATGATCCGGGTATCGCAACTGCGGCCGATGATGACATCGTGCCGCTGTTTTGCCCGACGTGTCAAACGGATTCGTAAAATCCGCAAGCGCCGCACCGTCCGTCAACCCGTTGATTCCGCTGGCGCCGGCTACTTTGGGTTGTTTTCGCGATTTTTGTTTGCGGTCGCAAAAACGACAGTTCAGAGCAGCGGACGATAAACGTCGCCGATCCGCGCCGCTTCGGCATCGAGGCTGAACTTCGCCAGCACCCGTGCCCGCCCCCGCGCGCCCATGGCGAGCGCGGCGTCCGGGTCGCGCATCAGCGGTTCGAGCGCGGCGGCCAACGCATCGGCGTCACCAGCCGGGATCAGCACACCTGTCGAGCCGTCCTCGACCACGAGCGCGGCCGCACCGGCGCGCGCGGCGACGAGCGCGCTGCCGGCCGCCATCGCCTCGATCAGCGTCAAACCAAAACCTTCGTTGCGCGAGGTGAAGGCGTAGATCGTCAGCCGCTGATACCAGCGCTGCACCGCTTCGATCGGCAGTTCACCGGTGATGACGATGCGCGACTGCAGGCCGGCGGCCTCGATCCGCTTCTTCAGATCGTTCGCAAAGGGAGTCTGCTCCGGCGTGACTTGGCCGACGATGATTGCGGTGAAATCCGGATAGCGCGGCAGCAGGCGACACATCGCGTCGACGAACACATCGGTGCCCTTCTGCGCGCGCACCCGGCCGAAGCAGCCGATCGCGTAGCGGCCCGGCAGCTCGGCTTCCGCAAACGCCGCGGCGCGATCGTCCGGCGGCGCGTAAACGTCGGTGTCGACGCCATGGGGGATCACCGTCGCCTTCACTTTCAGGAACGAGGCCGAGATGTCCGAAGTCGCGATGATCGCGTCCGTGCGCCGGATCAGCCAGCGCGTGATCCAGCTGTGATGCCGCTGTGCAGCCGACGTGAACACGAGTTTGAGCGGCCAGCCGAGCGCGCGCAGGAGCACGCCTGCGATCATCTCGTTGTTGCGCCGCGCATGCCAGATCAATGGTGCCTTGCGGCCCCATAGCTTGAGGAAATCGGCAGCGCTCAAGCGCGAAATCCCCTCCGGCCCATCCGAGCCGAACCACGCCGCGCGATAGAGCTTTGCCAGCCGCGGCGCCACCATCCGGTTGGTCGCGGTGACCCCGGAATAGCGTTTGTGCAGATTTGGCACGATCACTTCGAGATCGCCCGGGGAATTCGCCACGTCATGCTCCGTTACGGAAGCCCCCTATACGCAACATTAAGCATAGTGACCAGTTCAGGGCTGCCGAAACCCCCTCTTCACCGCGCAAACGTTAACTTGGCGCGTTGATCGAAGACGGGTGAGATCATGACTGTGCTAGTCACCGGCGGCGCCGGCTATATCGGAAGTCACACGGTCCTGGCGCTGGCGGAAGCCGGCGAGGACGTCGTCGTGATCGACGATCTCTCCACCGGTTTCTCGGCCTATCTGCCCGAGGGCGTGCCGCTGTTCATCGGCGACGCGGGCGACGAGAACCTGGTCGAGGGCGTGATCGCCCAGCACAACATCGAGAGCATCATCCATTTCGCGGGCTCCGTCGTCGTGCCGGAGTCGATGCGCGATCCGCTCGGCTACTACCGCAACAACTTCATGACCGCGCGCAATTTGCTCAACGTCGCGGTCAAGCGCGGCATCAGCCGTTTCATCTTCTCCTCGACCGCGGCCGTCTACGGCAATCCGGACCTGGTACCGGTGCCGGAGCACGCGCCGACGCGGCCGCTGTCGCCCTACGGCTCGTCGAAGCTGATGACCGAGATCATGCTGCACGACGTCGCCGCCGCCTACGGCATGCAATACGTGACCTTGCGCTATTTCAACGTTGCGGGTGCCGATCCGCAGGCGCGCATTGGGCTGGCCACCGTCGGCGCCACGCATCTGCTCAAGATCGCGGTCGAGGCCGCGACCGGCCAGCGCGCCAAGATCGACGTGTTCGGCACCGACTACCCGACCCAGGACGGCAGCTGCATCCGCGACTTCATCCACGTCTCGGACCTTTCGCAGGCGCACCGCTCGGCACTCGCTTACCTGCGCAATGGCGGCGCCTCGACGACGCTCAATTGCGGCTATGGCCGCGGCTATTCGGTGCTGGAGACGATCGACGCCGTGCGCCGGGTTTCGGGCCGCAGCTTCGCCGTGCAATACGCCCCACGCCGGCCTGGCGACATCATGACCATGGTTGCCGACACCAGCCGCATCCGCGGCCTGCTCGACTGGAAGCCGCAATACGACGACCTCGAGACCATCGCGGCCCACGCGCTGGCCTGGGAGGACAAGCTGTTCCGCGAGCGCCATGGCGAGCTCCGCCACGCCGTCTCGGCCTAGATTCCATCCCAGCGCAAGCCCTTAATTGGGCTTGAAAAGCGCGGCTTTAGCGGGCACAGAGGCCCTTCGATCCCTGACGCGCGGGCAGGCTTTTCCTTGCCCCGTCAATGGACACCGGATGGCCCAGTTTCCAAAGAAAATCACCGACGATCCCTATACGGCGGCAATCCTGATTCGCCGCCTGGTCACGGAACAGGGGATCATCTACTGGCGGCGTTACCTCGTCGCCTTCGCGCTGATGGCGCTTGCCGCCGGATCGACCGCGGGCGCGACCTACGTGCTCGGCCAGGTCATCAACCAGGCCTATGTCGACAAGAACATCCCGGGCATCGCGATGTTCTCGGGCATCACGGTGATCCTGCTGTTCATCAAGGGCGTGGCGACCTACGGCCACATGGTGATCCTGACCAAGATCTCCAACGCGATCCTCGCCACCAACCAGCGCCAGCTGTTCGCCAAGCTGATGCGCGAGAGCGTCGGCTTCTTCTCCGAACGGCATTCGTCTGAATTCCTGGCGCGGCTGACCGCCGGCGCCAAATCCATCACCGACGTGCTCAACATGCTGGTCAACGCCGTCGGGCGCGACTTGTTGATGCTGCTCGCCATGGTCGGCGTGATGGTGTGGCAAGACCCGGTGATGTCGTTCATCGGCCTCGTCGTGGTGCCGCCGGCGATGCTGGTGCTGCGCAAGCTGGTCAAGCGCATCAAGGGCCTCGCCTTCAACCAGTTCACCGGCACCGCAGACATCTTGGAGACGATGCAGGAATCGCTCCAGGGCATCCGCACGGTGAAGGCATTCACGCTCGAAGACACCATGCAGAAGCGCATCGACGAGAACATCGCGATCGTCGAGCGCAATGCCAACAAGATGGCCCGCGTCGCCAACCGTTCCAACCCGCTGATGGAGATGCTCGGGGGCTTCGCGGTCGCCGGCTGCCTGCTCTACGGCGGCTACAGCGTGGTCGCGCTCAACGCCACGCCCGGCGCGTTCTTCTCCTTTATGACCGCGTTCCTGATGGCGACCGAGCCGGCCAAGCGGCTGGCGCGGCTCAACATCGATCTCAACAGCCAACTCGTCGGCGCGCGCATGCTGCTCGAGGTCGTCGACAGCCCGGCGAGCGAGCATTCCGACGACGACAAGCCGGCGCTGAAGCTGTCCGAAGCGAAGATCGAGCTGCGCGACGTCAGCTTCTCCTACCGGACTGGCGAGACCGTCCTCAACCGCATGTCCTTCGTTGCCGAGCCCGGCAAGGTCACCGCGCTGGTCGGCCCCTCCGGCGGCGGCAAGTCGACCGTGCTGGGGCTGCTGCTGCGTTTCTACGAGGTGGCGCAAGGCGACATCGTGATCGACTGCCAGTCGATCGCCGCGGTCTCGCGCAAATCGCTGCGCGCGCAGACCGCCTATGTCGGCCAGGACGTCTATCTGTTCCGCGACACCATCCGCAGCAACATCGCCTTCGGCAAGCCCGGCGCGAGCGAAGAGCAAATCGTTGATGCTGCGAAAGCCGCCTGCGCGCATGATTTCATCATGAGCTTCCCGCTCGGCTACGACACGCCGGTCGGCGAGCACGGCACGCAGCTTTCCGGTGGCCAGCGCCAGCGCATCGCGGTGGCGCGCGCGCTGATCAAGAACGCGCCGATTATCCTGCTCGATGAAGCCACCGCCGCGCTCGATTCCGAGTCCGAGCGGCAGGTACAGGAGGCGATCGAGCATCTCTGCCAGAACCGCACCACCATCGTGATCGCGCACCGCCTGCACACCATCATGCACGCCGACGCGATCCTGGTGGTCGAGGGCGGCGAGATCGTCGAGCAGGGCCGGCATGACGAGCTGCTCCGCCGCTCGGGTCGCTACGCCTCGTTCTTCCGCCTGCAGCATCACTCCGCCGGCGCTCTGGCGCCGATCAGCGCAACCGCATAGAGTTTCCTTCACCCCACCAAGAGCAGCGAGACCGCTCCATGAACGCCGCCTCCTACGTCATTCCGCTTCCGCCCCAGGCTTCGCTTCCCGTCGTCGGAGAGAGCGGCCGCTACCCGGTGCGCCGCATCTGGTGCGTCGGCCGCAACTATCTCGAGCACATCCGCGAGATGGGTAACGACGAGCGCGCGCCGCCGTTCTTCTTCGCAAAGCATGCCGACATGCTGGTGCCCGACGGCGCCACCATTCCCTATCCGCCGCTGACCAAGGATTTGCATCACGAGGTCGAGCTGATCGTCGCGATGAAGAGCGGCGGCCTCAACATCCCCGCCGACAAGGCGCTCGACCATGTCTACGGCTATGCCGTCGGCATCGACTTGACCCGCCGCGACCTCCAGATCGCCTCGCGCAAGAAGGAGCGCCCGTGGGAGATCGGCAAGTCGTTCGACGGCTCGGCGCCCTGCTCCGCAGTGCAGCCGGCCTCGAAGATCGGCCATCCCGCCAAGGGCAAGATCTGGCTGACCGTCAACGGCAAGGAAGCCCAGAAGGGCGATCTCACCGAGCTGATCTGGAACGTGCCCGAGATCATCTGGCAGCTCTCGCAGCAGGTGAAGCTCGCCGCCGGCGACATCATCATGACGGGCACGCCGGCCGGCGTGTCGCAGCTCCAGCCGGGCGACAAACTTGAATGCGGCGTCGACGGCGTCGGCACGCTGAAGGTGAGCATCGGCCAGCCGGAATAGGCTGAACGACATCTGGAAATCGAAAGGCCCCGGACATGTCCGGGGCCTTTTGCATTTCTACCAGGCCTTCACCGGCCGATTGGCGTGGCTCGCCTGCGGCACACCGCGATTGAGCGACATGTGGGAATGCACGCACAGCCAGCCATCGCCATTTTTTGAAAACACCATCGTCGCGCGGCCGGGGCGCGGAAACGCGCTGCCATCGGGATGGTAGCCCGTGCTCGTCCACGGCGCGACCACCGTCGCCATCGTGCCGTCGGGGGATGCCAGGATCGAGGTTTGGTCAAGGACGAAGCGGAAGTCGGACGTCTTCGGCCAGACATTGTCCCATTGCGTCGCGACCCATTGATCGAGGCCCGGGATGACATCATTATGCGTGCCGAAGGCCAGCACGTCCGGATGAAAGAGCGGCCGCGCCGAAGCGTAATCGACCTCGCGGACATAGCCAGCGAAGGCTTCCAGCCACGCACGAAAGAATTGCACGATCTCGGTGTTCGCAACTGGCAACGGGGCCATTGCCTGCTCCATGTTTGGCCGCTAAATCGCGGCGACCTTGTTGCCATGGACTGAAGTGTGCGGCAAGATTCGCGGTCGAGGCCGAAGGGTCCGCCGCAGAGACTGCATCAGAAAACGAGAGGATATCTCGGATGTCGAACACGATCACGGAGCTCGAAGGGCTGATGATGCAGCGCTCGCTCACCGACCCGCAGCTTGTGGCCGCAGCAGAGAAAGCGGCGGACTTCCGCATCCTGCCGGACGCAACCGTCATCAAGATCGGCGGCCAGAGCATGATCGATCGCGGCCGGGCCGCGGTCTATCCGGTCGTCGAGGAGATCGTCGCCGCTCGCAAAGCCCACAAGCTCCTGATCGGAACCGGCGCCGGCACCCGTGCGCGGCATCTGTATTCGATCGCAGCCGGACTTCGCCTGCCGGCCGGCGTGCTGTCGCAGCTCGGCGCTTCCGTTGCCGATCAAAATGCCGCGATGCTCGGACAGCTGCTTGCCAAGCACGGCATCTCCGCCGTCGCCAGCGCCGGGCTGTCGTCCGTGCCGCTGTTCCTCGCCGAAGTGAACGCGGTGATCTTCAGCGGCATGCCGCCCTATAGCCTGTGGATGCGGCCCGCGGCCGAGGGCGTGATCCCGCCCTATCGCACCGATGCCGGATGCTTCCTCGTCGCCGAGCAGTTCGGCTGCAAGGCGATGATCTATGTGAAGGACGAGAACGGCCTCTACACCGCGAACCCGAAGACGTCGAAGAACGCCACCTTCATCCCGAAGATCTCTGTCGCGGAGATGAAAGCCAAGGGCCTGCAGGACTCCATTCTCGAGTTCCCGGTGCTCGATCTCCTCACCTCGGCGCGCCATGTCCGGCAGGTGCAGATCATCAACGGCCTCGTCCCTGGCAATCTCACCCGCGCGCTTGCGGGCGAGCATGTCGGCACCATCATCACCGCGAGCTGAAGAGAGCACCGTCATGGCTGATACCAACCAGATCAAGCACGTCGCTTCGCCGCTCGCGCGCCAGACCCTGCTCGACAGCGATCTCACCCGCCCCGTTGCCGGCAACCGCCCGATCAAGCTGCTGCCCTGGCTGCAGGTCATCAAGATCGGCGGCCGCATCATGGATCGTGGACATGAAGCGATCCTGCCGCTCGTCGACGAGCTGCGCGCGCTGCTGCCGGAGCATCGGCTGCTCATCCTGACCGGCGCCGGCATCCGCGCCCGCCATCTCTACAGCGTCGGCCTCGACCTCGGCCTGCCGGTCGGATCGCTCGCGCCGCTCGCCGCCAGCGAGGCCGGCCAGAACGGCCACATCCTGGCGAGCCTGCTCGCGCCGGAAGGTGTCTCCTATGTCGAGCATCCGACCATTGCGAGTCAGCTCGCGATCCACCTCACCGCCGCGCGGGCAGTCGTCGGCAGCGCCTTCCCACCTTACCACCATCATGAATTCCCGACCTCGCGCATCCCGCTGCATCGGGCCGACACCGGCGCCTTCCTGCTCGCCGACGCGCTGGGAGCCGCGGGCCTCACGATCGTGGAGGACGTTGACGGCGTCCACACCACTGATCCCAACGGCGTCGACGGCAAGAAGGCGGAGCTGCTGAAGGAGACGAGCTTTGCCGAGCTTGCGAAACTCAAGGGCACGCTGCCGTTTGATCCGGCACTGCTGGAGGTGATGGCCAACGCGCGGCACATCGCGCACGTGCAGATCGTGAACGGCCTCGTGCCGGGCCGCATCGCGGCGGCGCTGCGCGGCCAACATGTGGGGTCAATCATCCACACGGGTGCCCGGCCGGCGTGACGTCCCGGCCAGGTCCACACGATCTATATCTGTGGCGTTCGGTGAAATACGCCGAAACCAATAGAACCCATTGCAACAAGCGCTCTTCGATCACCCTGATCCGGGTTATTTCGACGCGCTTCTCCAAATCCAGAGCCCGGCTGTCGATCCGATAGAATTCTTTGCGGGTCGACCGAAACTCGGGATCGAGGTTCCATCTGCTCTTGGTGAGCGGACCCGGCACACAATACGGGTCGGTCGCACTCGAAGGCCTCACGCAATCGTTTAGAGCTGGAATATCACCATTTAATTTCGCTTTAATATTAATTTAAAATATATTATTGTCCAATTAACATAATTTTAATGATTTGCTGCGGCGCCGCGTAAGCCTAACGGCGGACTCATTCCGATCAAGTGTGATCCGATTTAGTTATTTTGAGGCGGTCGAATGCGTTTGGAAAAATGGTTGACTGCTTGTCTGATGGTTTCAGTCGTCGTTGCGGCAACACAGTTCGGTGTGTTCGACCGATTCAGCGAACACGAGGCTTCAAAATCGACCGACAATTTAAAGCCAGTCGCCTCGCAAAGGCCCATTCAGCGCGAGACGACTGCGGTCTTCGCGCAGGACACCGGAGCCTCGGCACAGGCATTGTCGGCGGGCATAATACAGGGCCGCCAAGTGCTCGAAGAGCAAGCCTCGGACATCGACGCACAGGGAGGCAAGTTGACGACGCCGCCCGCTGAATTACGGCGATCTCTGGACCAAGAGCGAGAAATCTCCGCCGCACTGACGATTGAACTTACCAAACTGCGCAGCCACTTAGAAACGACATTGGCCCTGTCGAGCAAGTCCCAAGACGATGCGGCACGGCAAAGAAAGGCAGCGGAAGATACAGCGGAAGTTCTCCGGCAGTCCTTACAACAAGAACAGGCCAAGACGGACGAGGCGGCCGCGCGGCAGAGACAGGCGGCGGAACGCGAGGTCGCGGAACTGAGGAAATCTCTGCAGCAGGAGCAGGAAAAGGCCGCCGCCCTCGTTAAGATGAACAACGACGTGAAGGCAGCAACGGCCAGCGACCAGCAACAGGGTCGCGCGCTCGAAGAAGCAAAAGTTCGCGTCGCGTCACTCGCGAGCGAACTTGCCGCAGCGGGCAAGGCCGCCGCGCAGCAGAAACAGGCGGCGGAACACGAGATCGCGGAACTGCGGCAATCCCTGCAGCAGGAGCAGGAAAAGTCTGCCGTCCTCGTCAAGGTGAACAACGAGGTGAAGGCTGCGACGGCCAGCGCTCAGCAACAGAGCCGCGCGCTTGAAGAGGCACAAGCTCGCGTCGCGTCGCTCGCGAGCGAACTTGCTGCAGCGGGCAAGGCCGACGAAACCGCCGCGCAGCAGAAGCAGGCGGCGGAACACGAGATCGCGGAATTGCGGCAATCTCTGCAGCAGGAGCAGGAAAAGTCGGCTGCCCTCGTTAAGGTGAACAACGAGGTGGAGGCTGCGACGGCCAGTGCCCAGCAACAGAGTCGCGCGCTTGAGGAGGCAAAGGCCCGTACAGCATCGTTTGCGAGCGAACTTGCCGCTGCACGCAAGGCCGACGAGGCCGCCGCGCAGCAGAAACAGGCCGCGGAACGCGAGATCGCGGAACTGAGGAAATCTCTGCAGCAAGAGCAGGAAAAGTCTGCCGCCCTCGTTAAGATGAACAACGAGGTGAAGGCTGCGACGGCCAGCGCTCAACAACAGGATCGCGCGCTTGAGGAGGCAAAGGCCCGTACAGCATCGCTTGCGAGCGAACTTGCCGCTACGCGCAAGGCCGACGAGGCCGCCGCGCAGCAGAAACAGGCGGCGGAACGCGAGATCGCAGAATTGCGACAATCTCTGCAGCAGGAGCAGGAAAAGTCTGCCGCCCTCATTAAAGTAAACAACGAGGCGAAGGCTGCAACGGCCGGCGCTCAGCAACAGGGTCGCGCGCTTGAAGAGGCACAAGCTCGCGTCGCGTCGCTCGCAAGCGAACTTGCCGCTACGCGCAACCCCCAAGAGGAGGCGGCGCACCAGAAACAGGCCGCGGGGCGCGAAATACTTTTGCAGCAGGGGCCGAGCAGGATGGATGGCATGGCGCGTGCCCCCGCATCTGCGCAACGCCCCATTGGCGAGCCCGTGACAGCGAAGCGCGCAATTGAAGTCCCGATCGTGCCGATGACACCGACCGCGGCAGCGGCAGCGGAACGGCCGGTAACCGCAGACCAGGACAAGGCAGAAGCGGCCCGACTAATCGCACGCGCGAGTGCTTTGCTCGGCCAGGGCAATATCGGGGCGGCGAGGATCGTGCTTGAGCGTGCCGCGGAGAACGACAATGCGCGGGCACGTTTTATGCTCGCGGAGACGTATGATCCCGTCGTTTTATCGGCCTGGGGCACCTATGGAACGCGGGGCGAAGCGGCTAAGGCGCGAGAGCTCTACGCGAAAGCACAGAGCGGCGGTATTCGCGAGGCCAAGGATCGGCTCGAAGCGTTGGGTCGTTGAAAGACCTGCGTTCACCCGCTGTGAGCGCTGAAGAGGCCTGCAACTGGCAATCAAGAAGGGGCTGACATGAAAACGCTACCAAGGCCATGCTTGTTGCTGCTGCTCGCCGCGCTAGTCTTGGCGACCATGGCGGTTTCGCCATCCGGTCTGGGAGCACAGACAGCGCGCCCCACCAAGGGTAATGGACCAGCTGCTCGAGGGCCCCTACCCCAGCCCCAGCAGACCGAAAAAGATCGAATGAACGCCTGGACTGTTGGATTGGCTGGCGGCTTGCTGGAGGGAGCGCCAATTCGCCTTGCCGCGGAAATGGCCCGCGTCGTCGATGACGGAGCGAATCTGCATTTGATACCAATCGTCACCCGAGGAGCCACGGAAAATCTGAACTCACTGCTTTATCTGCGCGGCGTCGATACGGCGATTATCAATTCCGATGCGCTCGAAGAGTATAAGATTCAAGTGCCGGGGATCCGAAGCCACATAACGTACCTTCTCAATCTCTTCCCGTCCGAGCTGCATATTTTCGTAAGACCGGAGATTACAAACCTGCAGGATCTCGCCGGAAAAATAGTGAACTTCAACACACAGGGCACCGCAGCCGCCTATTCGGGGCCGCTGATCTTCAGCCGCCTTGGCATCCAGGTCGAGCAGACGTTCATTCCGCATCAGGTCGCGCTGGAACAACTGCGTAAAGGCGAAACGGCGGCCGTGGTGTTCATCACGTCAAAACCTGTCGACGCTTTCGTGCGCGGCCGCTGGGACGCGGGATTTAAATTTCTCCCGGTCAACTACGACAGCAGATTTGAGGACTACTACCTGCCTGCGACGTTGGAGGCAAATGAATATCCCAACCTCATCAAGCAGGGCGAGCGGGTGTCAACCATCGCGGTGCCAACCGCGCTTGTCTCATTCAATTGGACACCGCAGTCGAACCGTTATCAACGCGTTGCGCGCCTGGTCGACTACCTGTTTTCCAGGATAGATCGCCTGCAGGCGCCAGGCTTTGACCAGAAATGGAAGTCCATCAATCTCGCAGCGACCGTTCCCGGACTAACCCGCTTCCAACCCGCGCAAGAATGGTTGGATCGCAAGGCGCGCAGCGCACAGGCGCCACCATGAAGTCCGCGGTATTTCCTCTAGCCGTTACGCTCAATTTCGCCTGCGGCATCGCCTATGCGCAGAGTGCGAACGATCCGATGGACAATCTTCGGACTTGTTCAATGGTGGAAGAACCCGCCCGACTGAAATGCCTAGAGATTCAATCACGGAAAATTGCCTCGCCTGCCAAGTCGGGACCTTACGACAACTGGCTGCTCAGCGAGACCACGTCCCCCGTTGACTATTCGCCGATCGTAACTGCCACCACACGCTCGCGCGGCGACGCGGATGACGCCGCAATGCAGCTCGTTATCCATTGCCGCCGAGGCCGCTCTGAACTCGTGCTCACGGGAGCAACGATGCCGCGCAGCGCCGAAGCATACGCCATCTCCTATCGCGTCAATGCGGATCCGCCGGTGCAGCTTGCCGCCGCCGCGTCGCCATTGGGGTACGGCGCCGTCTTCCGGGGCGACGTCGTCGGCTTACTGCAATCGTTACCTGAGGAGGGCAGCATCGTTGTCCGTCTTTCCACTCGCGCCGGCTCGACTCGGGAGGGGCATTTTCTGCTCGACGGATTAAAGGTCGTGCGAGAAAAACTCGCGACGGCGTGCAAGTGGCCACATCCCGTCAGCAGCCCAAGGCACTGATAGTCATGGAATGAAGGAAAAACAATATGATCAGAATTGGACGTTTGGCGACAGCAACCATCGCAGGTTTGGTTATGGCGCTCGTGATCGCACCGACCGCGCAAGCGAAGATGGACGATCAGGCGAGCGCACAATCGAATAAGCCGAGCCAGGTTAGCAAGAGGCAATATAAATATAACAGGCAGAATCAGGCAATCGAGCACCGAGACCCGGCAACAAAGCCGGCGGAGCCCGCCGGGAAGCCGCATCGACTGATCTTGCAGGTCAATTCCAACGACCCTGCGACGATGAATCTCGCACTTAACAATGCAACAAACGTCACGCAATATTATCGCGATCTCGGTGAAAGAGTGGAGATCGAAGTCGTCGCATTTGGCCCCGGGCTTCACATGTTGCGCGATGACACCTCCCCCGTAAAGGCGCGCATCGAGGTACTCGCGTTGAGCAATCCGGAAATCTCCTTCAAGGCCTGCGGTAACACTCAAGACAATATGCGTAAGTCCGAGAACAAAGATATCAACCTAATTTCCCAGGCAACGATCGTGAAATCCGGTGTCATCCGCGTCATGGAACGGCAGGAGCAGGGTTGGAGCTACGTCAAACCGTGAGATGCGGACCGGAACCTGCATTACGCGTGAGTGAGAAGAACACCTGGGTGGGTCGCTTCTTCCGGTCTTCGCGTGATGTGGGGCATCGAGTTGATGCCTGGCTTTTTTGTCGCGTTCCGGAGCTCAGCTCCGGGGCTTTTCATCGCGGCGCGACGATCACCGCAACGCCGACATCACGATCAGGCCCAGGACCAACGCGGTCAGCGAATATTTCAGCGTGTAGTAGACGTTGCGGTTCCACTCCTTGACCTTGCGGCTGCCAAGGTGGATCTCGTAGAGCTTGCCGAAGACCTTGTTGAGCACGCCGACACTCTCGCCATCCACGTTCTGGGTCGCCGATGCCTTGACGATGTGATGGCTGACCCACCGGTTGATCGCGGTCATGAAGCCGTACTTCATCGGGCGCTCGACGTCGCAGAATAGGATGATGCGGTTGACGTCGGTCGCATTCTCGGCGCTGTGGATGAAGGTCTCGTCGAACATGAAAGCCTCGCCGTCGCGCCAGACGCATTCGACGCCGTCGACCAGGATGCGGCACTTGTTCGAGTTCGGCGTGACGAGCCCAAGGTGGTAGCGCAGCGAGCCCGCGAAGGGATCGCGGTGCGCCCCGAGCTTGCCGCCCGGCGGCAGCATCGCAAACATCGCGCCGTGCACGCTCGGGATCGCGTTGAGCAACTCCACCGTCTTCGGGCACAACGTGCGCGCCGATGGCAGGAAGTCGTCGTACCATTTCAGGTAAAACCGCTTCCAGCCGCTCTTGAAGAACGAGTAGAAGCCCCAGTCGTTGTTCTTCGCCGCTGCGCGAATGAAACCTTCGTCGAACAGGCGTACCGCCTCGTCGCGAATGGTCTCCCAATTCTCGCTGAGCGGCTTCAGCTCGGGAAACTGCTCGACCGGGATCACCGGCTTGTTCGGCACGGCCGAGCCCGCATACATCAGCACATTGTAGGGCGCGAGATAGGTCGAGTGATCGCCGAGCTGGCGCGCGAAGCGCAGTCGCTGCTTGCCGCGGAAGTGAACGTAGATCGTCGATGCCGCAAGCACATAGAGAACGACAAGTTGCGGCGCAAAAAGCTGTTTCAGCATTTCCCCAAATCCCGAGTGACCCAGCCGGGAACGTGATCTACTCCGACCCGGCCCGAGCTGCAAGATATTGGCGTGCATCCTGAGGCTGTTCCGCGGGTTGTGATTGGGACGTCCCCAGCCGTGCTGCGCACAATTTGGCTGACGCGCCACCAATCCCCGCGTTGCGGTCGGTCAGCGGCATGCTATCCTGGTTCCAGGGTTGGAAAGTCAGGGTGCGTCTTGGGGATATGGCGCTCGTTGGCGGACTCCGCGCTCGCGTTGTTTCTGCTTGGAATATCCGCATCCCTAAACGGCCAAGGCACTTCGCCGCAACGCGGCCAGTGGCTGCGGGTCGGGCAGACATTTGCCTGCGAGGTCGAAGCCGGTAAGCGCATCACCCCGCCCGATCCGGACATACTCAGCTTTGCATGCCAGCGCATGGGCGCGCTTGGGGCCGGCATCTCGGAGGCCTCACTCCGACCGGGGCAAAGTAGGTTCGATTGGGCGCGTGCCGGTCACACCCGCGACAGCGCCTGGAGCCCCTTGAAGGTGAGGCGCTTGGGGTCGGTGACACCGGCGAGATAGAGCCGGCGGATGAAGGCGATGACGGCGTCGCGGTCGCAATCGGTCAGCGCGACGACGGCGTCGACCGCAATCTTCTGGGCTTCCATTGGGCTCACCTCGGCCTTGCGAGTAACCCCGGCCCAGACAGGCTAGGACTCATCCGTTAAATCGGCGTTAACCGTTCTGGAAACATCGCCGCTTCAGCCCGGCGGCCGTATACGCAAAACAACTCATTGGCAGTCGCTGTGCGGCCGCAATGTCTAGCGTGCACCGAGGCTCTTCTTGAGCTGCGCAAAGTGCTTCTTCAGCCGGGGCACGGCGAAGTCGGTGAAGGCCCGTACCTTGGGCACCGCGAGCCGGCCCTGCGGGCAGATCAAATGCGCGGGCATCTCCGGATCCTCATCGCCGGCCAGCACGATCTCGAGCTCGCCGCGCCCGACCTGCTCGGCCACCTGATACGAATACATCCGCGCCACGCCGCGCCCGGCGACCGCTGACGCCACCGCCGCATAGGTGCTGTTGACGACGAGCCGCGGCGTGAACTGGACTGTCCTGGCTGCCGATGAGCCGGCCGGTGGCGCAAAGGTCCAGGAATTGGGCAGGTGCGCCATCGCCACGATCTGGTGCTTAGCGAGATCGCCGGGTTCAGCGATGCGCGGGTGCTGCTTCAGATAGCGCGGCGCTGCGACGACGACGCGGCTGATCTCGCCGACCCGCATCGCCACCATCGCCGAATCCGCGAGAGGTCCGATGCGAAGCGCGATGTCGACGCCCTCCTCGATCAGATTGACCGAACGATCGAACAGCAGGAGCTTTGCCGACACCGTCGGATAGGCATCGAGAAATGCGTCGAGGATCGGCCGCAGCACCATCTCGCCCGACACCACGGGGGCAGTTATCGTGACCAGGCCGCGGGGCGCCGTGCGCGGTCCGGCCACGATGTCGTCGGCCTCCTCCAGCTCGGTGAGCACGCGACGGCAGATCGCAACATAGCGCTCGCCCTCCTCGCTCAGCTTGATCGATCGCGTCGTCCGGTGCAGCAGCTCGGCGCCGACCCGCTCCTCGAGGAAGGCGATGGCGCGGCTGACCGCCGCCGGCGAGCGGCCGAGCTTGCGCCCTGCAGCGGCCAAGCTGCCCTCGTCCACCGCAAGGACGAACACCTTCATCGCATCCAGACGATCCATGCCTACCCGTCGCCCCATCAAATTCCAGTGACAAGCTAAGCGTTCGCCCCCGCCGCGACAACCGCCGCCAAAGGCCGGTCCGGCATTCGTTCGCGCCACGTAACAGTGTCTGCCGGACAACGTGTATTCGCAGCCGGGCCGCCGCGGCGTACCTCATCACGCAAGCCAGCCGCTGCTGGCGCAGGTTCTGAAAGCCAACAACAGGAGTCCGTCATGGGTATCGAGCAGAAGGTCGCCATCATCACCGGTGCATCGCAGGGTATCGGCGCCGCCCTGGTCCAGGGCTTTCGCGATCGCAACTATCGCGTCGTCGCAACGGCGCGCTCCATCAAGCCGTCGGGAGACGATGACATCCTCGCCGTTCCCGGCGACATCGCGGACCGCGCCACCGCCGAACGCGTGGTCTCGCAGGCAGTCGCGCGCTTTGGCCGGGTCGACACGCTGGTCAACAATGCCGGCATCTTCGTCGCAAAGCCGTTCACGCAGTACACGGCCGAGGACTATGCGGCGGTGATGGGCACCAACGTCGCGGGCTTCTTCCACATCACGCAGCTCGCCATTGCGGAGATGGAGCAGCAGGGTTCGGGTCACGTCGTTCAGATCACGACCACGCTGGCCGATCAGGCCAATTCGAACGTGCCGTCGGTGCTGGCCTCGCTGAGCAAGGGCGGACTGAATGCAGCGACCAAGTCGCTTGCGATCGAATACGCCAAGCGTGGCATCCGCGTGAACGCGGTCGCGCCCGGCATCATCAAGTCGCCGATGCATACCGTTGCGACGCATGCCCAGCTCGGCGCGCTGCATCCGGTCGGCCACATGGGCGAGATGTCCGACATCGTTGGCGCCGTGCTCTATCTCGAGAGTGCCTCCTTCGTCACCGGCGAGATCCTGCACGTCGACGGCGGCCAGAGCGCCGGCCACTGAGCGCGGAGAAAGACCATGCCGATCGTCACCATTCAAGTGACCCGCGAACGAACGACGCCGGGAGCGGCGTCGCTCACAGCGGAGCAGAAGGCCGCGCTGATCAAGGGATCGAGCCAGTTGCTGCTCAACGTGCTCGGCAAGCCGCTCGAGTCCACCTTCGTCGTGATCTAGGAAGTCGACACCGACAATTGGGGCTGGGGTGGCCTGCCCGTGCAGGACTTCCGGCGCCGCCGCGCCGCAAAGACTGGATGATCCGCGCGCCATTGTGTGCGCAGGAGGATGACATGACCGAACTCAATGCAAACACTGGGCACCACGCCCGGCCACATCAGCGGTCGGGATCGGAATCGCAATCGACTTCGCGGCAGGCTTGGCGGTACGCCGTGGCGGGATTGTCCGCATCACTGGTCGGGCTTGGCCTCGCCCGCTTTTCCTACACGCCGCTGATCCCGGCGCTGATCGCGGCAAAGTGGTTCAGCGCATCCGACGTCGTTTATCTCGGCGCTGCCAACCTCGCCGGTTATCTCGCCGGCGCGCTCGCGGCACGCGCCCTGGCCAACCGCGTCGGCGCAGTCCGCGCGCTGCGGGCGATGATGCTGCTTGCCACCCTCTCCTTCTTCGCGAGCTCTTATCCGGTGTCGTTCACCTGGTTTTTCGCCTGGCGCTTTCTGTCGGGCCTCACCGGCGGAATCATCATGGTGCTGGCGGCCTCCGTCATTCTGCCGCACGTATCGGCCGCGAGGCGCGGCATCGTCGGCGGCGTGATCTTTGCCGGCGTCGGCCTTGGCGTCGCAGCATCGGGTACGCTGGTGCCGTTGCTCCTTCAACAGGGCTTGCAGCAGAGCTGGTATGGCCTCGGCGTGCTCTCCGCCGTGCTCACACTCGCGAGCTGGTGGAACTGGCCTGCGGAGGCCAGGAGCGATGCCGCGCCTTCGCATCACGCGAAGTCCCATCAGGCCTCGCCCGCCGTCCGCGCGCTTCTGGTCCAGTATGGCCTCAACGCGGTGGCCCTGGTGCCGCACATGGTCTTCATCGTCGACTTCGTGGCGCGTGGCCTCGGCCAGGGCATTGCCGCGGGCTCGCGCTACTGGGTGCTGTACGGTCTCGGCGCCATCGTCGGCCCGCTCGTCACCGGCCATCTCGGTGACCGCTCGGGATTTGGACCGGCCTTGCGCGCGGCCTTCCTGATCGAGGCGGCCGCCGTGCTGCTGCCCACCGTCAGCACCGCGCCGGTTTCGCTGATCGTGTCGAGCGTCGTGGTCGGCGGCTTCACACCCGGTATCGTACCGCTAGTGCTCGGGCGCATTCATGAGCTCGTGCCGCACTCGACCGAGCAGCAGCGCGCGACATGGAGCCACGCCACCACCAGCTTTGCGATGTTCCAGGCGGCGGCAGCCTACGGCTTCTCCTGGATCTACGCGCAGACCGGCGGCGACTATCTGGTCCTGTTCGGACTTGGCGGCGCCGCCGTGGTGCTCGCGCTTGCGATCGATCTTGGGCTCGCGCTCACCACGCGCAAGGCATTAAAGCGGGCGGCTGCGTGATCAGGAATACTGCATCACGCCGTCGTCGATCTTGCCGAAGCGCAAGGAGACGATGTCGAGCGCGTAGTTCTGGTACAGCCGCCACGGCTGCTTCGAGCCCTGCTTCGGCATCTTCGCGACCGAGCGCTGCACATAGCCCGAGGTGAAATCGAGCGACGGCTGCGCGGTGATTTCAGGGTCGTCATTGTGCGGCATGCACTGACGGAAATTGTGCCGGTCCATGTAGTTGATGAGACGGCAGACATATTCGCAGGTGAGATCGCACTTCAGAGTCCAGGACGCGTTGGTGTAGCCGAAGGCCGACGCCATGTTCGGCACGTCGGCATACATCATGCCCTTGTAGGTCAGCGTGTTGGCGAAATCGACGGCGCGGCCGTCGACACTTACCTCGAGACCGCCGACGACCTGAAGCACCAGCCCCGTCGCGGTGACAATGATGTCGGCCGCAAGCTCGCTGCCGTCCTTCAGGCGAATGCCGTCGCGCGTAAAGGTGTCGATCTCGTTGGTGACGACGGCGGCGCGCTGCTCGCGGATCGCCTTGAACAGATCGCCGTCGGGCACGAGGCAGAGCCGCTGGTCCCAGGGATTGTAGCGCGGCGTGAAATGAGTCGCGACGTCGTAGTCGGGGCCGAGCGCCATCTGCACGCCCTTGAGCACCAGCTCCTTCACCTTGGCAGGCCGGCGCCGGCTGAGCTGGAAGAAGAACATCTCCCACATCACGTTGCGCCAGCGGATGACATGATAGGCAAGCCGCGTCGGCAGATTGCGGCGCAATTTGTTGGCAACGGGGTCCTGCGCAGGACGCGACACCACATAGGTCGGCGAGCGCTGGAGCATGGTGACCTGCGCCGCATTCTTGGCGAGCTCAGGCACCAGTGTCACCGCGGTCGCACCCGAGCCGATCACGACGACGCGTTTTCCCGCGTAGTCGATGTCCTCGGTCCATTTCTGCGGATGCACGATGCGGCCGGCGAAATCCGCCACGCCCGCGAACTCCGGCGTATAGCCCGCCTCGTATTTGTAATAGCCCGAGCACATGAACAGGAAATTGCAGGTGAAGCGCA
Organism: Bradyrhizobium sp. MOS001; assembly: GCF_004634465.1. Lineage (NCBI taxonomy): Bacteria > Pseudomonadati > Pseudomonadota > Alphaproteobacteria > Hyphomicrobiales > Nitrobacteraceae > Bradyrhizobium > Bradyrhizobium sp. MOS001. The sequence goes on along the minus strand of NZ_SPVJ01000005.1, from coordinate 95,518 downwards.
CGAGCTCGGTTGCGCCCTCGCCCGTGATGCGCTCGACCTCGACGGTCCAGCGCGCCTCCTGCGTCGACCACGCCGCGCGCTTGACGCGATGACGGAAGCGGATGTGCTTCTCGGTGCCGTTCTCGGCTGCTGTCTCGCGCACGTAATTCAAGATCTGCGGCCCGTCGGCGATCGCCTTCGGATCGGTCCACGGCTTGAAGGAATAGCCGAGCGTGAACATGTCGCTGTCGGAGCGGACGCCGGGATAGCGGAACAGGTCCCAGGTGCCGCCGATACAGTCGCGGCCTTCGAGGATGACGTAGCTCTTGTCCGGGCACTTGCTCTGAAGATGATAGCCCGCGCCAATGCCGGACAGGCCGGCACCGACGATGAGCACGTCGAAATGTTCTGCGGCTTTAGCCATGGCGTTCTCCCCGGCACAGGATGGGCGACGCCGTGCCGAATTGCAACCGTCAGGCGGTGGCAGCGCCGTAGACAAGGGCTGTGTCGAAATACTCGTAGAATTCCACTGCCTTGCCATCCTTGAAACGCCAGAAATCGACCTTCGGGGTCTCAGCGATCTTCCCGGTCCTCTTGTTGGTCCAGGCACATGAGCCGCGCGCGAAAACAACGTCGCCCTGCGCGACGTATTCATTCATCGTGTAGTACTGCATGCTCCAGTCAGCCAGCAGACCGTCGAAATAGCCACGCAGCTGCGCGCGGTTGTCATAACACTTGGCAAAGGGCACGGCCGGAGCCCCCTGCGGAAGCGAGTCGAATTTGATCTGCGGGCCGATGACGCTGTCGAACCAATAGTCGACGCTGCCGCCCTTGCTGTCGTTCCACCGACGATAGGCTTCTTTGAGCAACTGAACGTTGGCTTCGCTGGACATCGCATTCCCTCCATATGCATTTGACAATGAACGTGGGAAACGCGGCCACCCGCTTCAGAAGTGGCGGGCTTGTTCTGGCTCTACCTCCGAGCGTAGCACAATGAGTCTACAAAAAAGGCCCCGGATCGCTCCGGGGCCTTCGTGTCGCAGCTGGATGCGATCTCAGTAGCGGTAGTGGTCCGACTTGTACGGACCTTCCTGCTTCACGCCGATGTAGTCGGCCTGGTCCTTGCGCAGCTCGGTGAGCTTGACGCCGATCTTGGCGAGGTGCAGGCGCGCGACCTTCTCGTCCAGCGACTTCGGCAGCACGTAGACTTCCTTCTTGTACTTGCCGTCCTTGTTGTTGGCGAACAGCTCGATCTGCGCCAGCGTCTGGTTGGTGAAGGAGGCCGACATCACGAAGGACGGATGGCCCATCGCGTTGCCGAGGTTCACGAGGCGGCCTTCCGACAGCATGATGATGCGGTGCTTGTCGGGGAATTCGATCTCGTCGACCTGCGGCTTGATGTTGGTCCACTTCAGGTTACGCAGACCCGCGATCTGGATCTCGTTGTCGAAGTGGCCGATGTTGCAGACGATGGCGCGATCCTTCATCGCGCGCATGTGCTCGATCGTGATGATGTCCTTGTTGCCGGTCGCGGTGACGAAGATGTCGGCGCGGGGCGCGGCGTCTTCCATGGTCACGACCTCGTAGCCTTCCATCGCGGCCTGGAGCGCGCAGATCGGATCGACTTCCGACACCATCACGCGGCAGCCGGCTTGGCGCAGCGAGGCGGCCGAGCCCTTGCCGACGTCGCCGAAGCCCGCGACCATCGCGACCTTGCCCGACATCATCACGTCGGTGCCGCGACGGATGCCGTCGACCAGCGATTCACGGCAACCATAGAGGTTGTCGAACTTCGACTTGGTGACGCTGTCGTTGACGTTGATCGCCGGCCACAGCAGCGTGCCGGCCTTCTGCATGTCATAGAGACGATGCACGCCCGTGGTGGTCTCTTCGGAAACGCCCTTGATGCTCTTGGCGATCTCGGCGAAGTAGCCCTTCGGCTTCTCCTTGAGCTGCTTCTTCAGGAGCGCGAAGAAGACTTCCTCTTCCTCGGAGCCGGGCTTGTCAAGGAACGCGGTGTCGCCGTTCTCGGCGCGCAGACCGAGATGGACGTACATGGTGGCGTCGCCGCCGTCATCGAGGATCATGTTCGGGTGACCGCCGCCGTGCCAGTCGAACAGCTTGGCGGTGTAATCCCAGTATTCGGCCAGCGTCTCGCCCTTGACGGCAAAGACGGGAATGCCGGCGGCGGCGATCGCCGCGGCGGCGTGGTCCTGGGTCGAGTAGATGTTGCAGGAGACCCAGCGAATGTCGGCGCCGAGGGCTGCCAGCGTCTCGATCAGCACGCCGGTCTGGATCGTCATGTGCAGCGAGCCGGCGATGCGCGCGCCCTTCAGCGGCTGCTTCGGGCCGAACTCCTCGCGGGTGGCCATCAGGCCCGGCATCTCGGTCTCGGCCAGCGAGAGTTCCTTGCGGCCGAAGTCGGCCAGCGAAATGTCCTTGACGATGTAGTCGGTGAAGCCGGGCTTCGCATTCATAGCGGAGGTCCTGTTGTTGAATTGGTCGTTCCGGGTCGCCCTGGAGGGGCGCCCCGAAATCTCGACATGATGGATAAGGATCCCGGGTTCGCCGCTGTCGCGGCGCCCCGGAATGACGTTGGTACTTAGACTGCGCGCTTGAGCGCTTCGACCAGGTCGGTCTTCTCCCAGGAGAAGCCACCCTCGTTGTCGGGCGTGCGGCCGAAATGGCCGTAGGCCGAGGTGCGCGCGTAGATCGGACGGTTGAGGTCGAGATGGCTGCGGATGCCGCGTGGAGTGAGATCCATCGCTTTGGCGGCGGCCTTCTCGAGCTGGTCCTCCGACACCTTACCGGTGCCGTGGGTGTCGATGTAGATCGACAGCGGACGCGCGACGCCGATGGCGTAGGCGATCTGGAGGGTGCAGCGATCGGCGAGACCGGCCGCGACGATGTTCTTGGCGACGTAGCGCGCCGCGTAAGCCGCCGAACGGTCGACCTTGGTCGGATCCTTGCCGGAGAACGCACCGCCGCCATGCGGGGCCGCGCCACCATAGGTGTCGACGATGATCTTGCGGCCGGTCAGGCCGGAATCGCCGTCCGGACCGCCGATGTAGAACTTGCCGGTCGGATTGATGTGCCAGATGGTCTTCGACGTGATCCAGTCCTTCGGGAGCGCCTCGCGGACATACGGCTCGACGATGTCGCGGATCTGCTTCGACGAGATGTCCTCGACCAGATGCTGGTGCGACACGACGATCTCGCGCACGCCGACCGGCTTGCCGTTCTCGTACTGCACGGTGACCTGGCTCTTGGAGTCCGGACCCAGCACCTTCTCGCGACCGGAGTGACGCGCTTCCGAGATGAGACGCAGGATCTTGTGGGCATAGAATATCGGCGCCGGCATCAGGTCAGGCGTCTCGTTGGTGGCGTAACCGAACATGATGCCCTGGTCGCCTGCGCCCTCTTCCTTGACCTCACCCGGCTGCAGCGCATCGACGCCTTGCGCGATGTCGGCCGACTGCGGATGCAGCAGGATCTCGATGTCGGCCTTCTCCCAGTGGAAGCCGTCCTGCTCGTAGCCGATGTCCTTGATCGCGGCGCGCACAACGCTCTCGATCTGGTCGTTGGTGACGGATGCGGGACCGCGGGTCTCACCAGCGATCACCACCTTGTTGGTGGTCGCCAGCGTCTCGCAGGCCGCGCGGATCTGCCACGGATCGATGCCGGCCTTCGGCCCTTCGCGGTAGAACAGATCAACGATTTCATCGGAGATCCGGTCACAAACCTTGTCGGGATGACCCTCGGACACGGATTCGCTGGTGAAGAGATAGGACGCGCGCATCAGTAACCCCTTGTTCCGCCGTTAACCTGGCGGGCGTTTGCGATGTTTAACCTTGGATTATGTCAATCACGCCGTCGCGAGATGACGTAGGACTCGTCGAGAAACCAGAGCCCGTTGTACTTCCGCAGCACGTCCCGGGCGGCATCCAGAGTGCGGCCGTTTTGAGTCATTTCTGTCAATCGGTCGTCCTCGATCTGCGCCACATACACCGCCGCATTCCACGCTGCAAAGGCCGTCGAGGTTCCGATGATACCCGTCACCTCGTTGGGCAGCGCTTCCATATCATACCTGAAGATCGAACGGTTGTCCGCATAAGCATTAAAATTTAGGTCGCGGCCCAACGACCCGAGCTCATACTTTACCGCGCGCAATAGCTCATGACGGCTGACCGCGAAAGGATTTTCTCCAGGCCAGATCGCCTGGATCATTTCCATGCCGGGATCGTGACCGTGGGAGTGGATACCGATCAGGCGCCCGCCCGGCCGAAGCGCCCGCGCCAGCGGTGCAATGATCCGCTTTGCCCGGAAATTGACCGAGGACAGGGCGCGGTAGGGCTGGGACGCAATGACCAGGTCGAAATTGGCCTCGGTCTGGCCCGGCCGCGGAATGGTCGAATCCAGCAGGAACCTGTGGTCCTCGCGGTACAGCACCAGGACGACGGGCCGCTCGTAGAGCGGCATGGCCGTGCGTGGGCTGATCGCGGCGCGCCAATTCTGCTCCAGGAACGGCCTCAACTCGGCGATCTGCTGCTCGAACTCGCCTGACGAGGCGCCCCGTAACGGAACCTCGTGCCAGACGGTGGCGGCCGCCGCCGCAGGCGATGCCGGCGTGAGCCAGGGCGCCTCCGAGTAGAACATGTTGGTGAACACGAACACCGACGCCGGATGCTCGAAAATGCGGTCCGGGACCCTCTCCAACGTCAGCCGCAAGTCCTCGAGGCTGAGCTCCTTGCCGGCGACGTAGAACGGCATGTGCGGGTAGCGCTGGTGCGTTGCGCGCAGCACCCGGGCCAGCACCGTGCCGTCGCCGACGCCTGCGTCGAAGATGCGCAGCGCCGGCGGGCGCGGATGGATGCTGGCGAGCTCCAGCGCGACGCGCTCGGCGACCACCCGCTTCTCGCTGCAGGTATGGACGAACAGCAGGTATTTTTGCCGGTTCTCGAAGAAACGGAAATTGCCACGCGGATCGCGTTTTTCCGGGGGCACCTGGAGCCCCCGCGGCGGCGGCAGGCCGCCCGTCGTCGATGCGGCGATATAGGCCTGGATCCGCTCCAGCGTGTCGATCGTGATGCGCTTTCCCTCGCGCAGGCGATGGACCAGCTTCCCATCGTTCACCGCGCGCCGGCCAAACGTCGATTCCGCCATGTCCGCCTTGCGGCAGAACTCGGTGATTTGGCTGAGGATTTCGTCGTTCTTCATGAGTGGGAAAGCGGTGGGCAGAACTGTTGGGACCAGCGTCGTAGCAAAATCTGCCCACTGAGGGAATACCCTCTCTTGGCTTTACCCCACCAATGACGAGCGCGTGAACCCCGGCGGACCGCCGGGCAACAAACAAGCGCTTCTCCTTCAAGGGACCATCACCATGCGCCGCGTGCTCGTCGCGCTCTGCCTGCTCACAGCGCCCATGTGGGCCGCGCCCGCCTTCGCGCAGGCGCGCAGCCAGCTCGGGCCGCTCTGCACGACCGACGCCACGCCGCCGGACCAGATGATCGACGCCTGCAACAAGATCGTCGCGCTGAAGGTGTTCAAAGGCGAGCAGCTCGCGACGATCTATTTCTGGCGCGCGGTGGGCTGGAACAAGAAGGGCGACTATTCGAAGGTCATCGCCGACACCACCGAGGCGATCCGGCTCCAGCCGAGCCAGGCGGTCTACAATCTCAGGGGATCGGCCTATTACGACAAGGGCGACTACGACATCGCGATCGCCGATTTCGACGACGCGCTGAAGCTCGGCCCGCCTGATGGCACCATCTTCCACAATCGCGGCAACGCCTGGCGCGGCAAGGGCGACTACGCCAAGGCCATTGCCGATTACGATGCCACGATCAAGCTGCAGCCCAAATCGACGTTCTCGTTCCAGAATCGCGGCATTGCGAAGGAGGCGCTCGGCGATCTCGACGGCGCGCTTGCCGACATCAACCAGGCGATCCGGCTCGACCCGACACTGCCGCAGCCGCTGATCAACCGCACCGCGATCTGGCGCGTGCGAGGCGATCTCGATCGCGCCGTTGCCGATGGCAGCGAGGCGATCCGGCTTGCGAAGGAAAAACCGCCCGTCAACATCATGACGCCGCCGAACAGCGTGCTGATCTCCGGCTATATCCACCGCGCGCTGGCCTATGAGGCGAAGGGCGACTACGCCCATGCGCGCGACGACTACAAGGCGACGCTGGCGATCGTGGCGTCCGATGCCGGCAGCAAGGCCAACCAGGCGACCGCCAAGGTGCGGCTATCGCTGGTGACGGATGCGCTCACTCCCATCCCGCGCGATGCGCCGTCACCGGTGACGCAGCCGGCCCCGCAGCAAACGGGCGCGGCACCTGCGCCCTCGCCTACCCCGGCGACGCCTGGCAAGCACCTCGCACTGGTGATCGGCAATGGCGCCTACGCGCATGTCAAGGCGCTGCCCAATCCGGCCAACGATGCGCGCGCCGTTGCCAGGAGCCTGCGCGACATCGGCTTCACGGTGTCGGAGGGCATCGATCTCGACCGCGCAGCGATGCAGAAAGTGACGCGCGACTTCCTGCGCGAGGCGGCGCGGGCACAGGTCGCGTTGGTGTACTATGCCGGCCACGGCGTGCAGGTCGACGGCCGCAACTATCTCATCCCCGTCGACGTCGAGCTCAAGCCCGGCGCGGGCATGACGGAGGCGATGATCGACATGGACACGATCATGGCCGGCCTCGACGACCAGGTCCGCACCAATATTTTGATCTTCGATGCCTGCCGCAACAATCCGATGGCGCAGCAGGTCGCAGCCGCCGGCACCAACCGAGGCATCGAGGGCGCTTCGGGCCTCGCAGCGCCAACGAGCCTGGGCGCCGGTGCAACGCTGGGCGCGGGGACGCTGATCGCGTTCGCCACCGCGCCGGGCCAGGTCGCGCTCGATGGCGAAGGCGCCAACTCGCCGTTCTCCGCCGCCCTCTCCCGCCATCTCGGCACGCCAGGGCTGGAGGTGCAGCAGATGCTGACGCGCGTGCGGGCGGAAGTGGTCTCGAGCACGAAGAACAAGCAGGTGCCGTGGTCGAACTCGTCGCTGCTGGGCGAGGTCTATCTGGCGGAGAAGTGAGGGCGGGTGAGCGCACCGGTTTTGAACGCCGCGCTATTCGCTCAACACTCAGGTGTCATCGCCCGGCTTGACCGGGCGATCCAGTACTCCGAGACAGTTGTGGTTGAATCGATAGGCCGCGGTGTACTGGATTCCCCGCTTTCGCGGGGAATGACAGTGAGTGTGTGGTGAGGCCTCGCCGTCACTCACGTGACGGACTGCGCAGCGCTTAGTTGCCCCACACTTCCTTGGCGATCTCGACCGCGAGGCCGAGCTTGGCCCACTGCTCTTCCTCGGAGAGGATGTTGCCTTCCTCGGTCGAGGCAAAGCCGCACTGCGGGGACAGCGCGAGCTGCTCCAGCGGCGCGAATTTGGCGGCCTCTTCGAGGCGACGCTTGATGTCGTCCTTTTTCTCGAGCTCGCCGAACTTCGAGGTGATAACGCCGACCACGACGACCTTGTTACCCTTGGGCAGGAAGCGCAGCGGCTCGAAGCCGCCGGCGCGGTCGCTGTCGTATTCGAGGAAGTAGCCATCGTAATTGGTACCGGCCAGCATGGTCTCGGCCACGGGCTCGTAGCCGCCCGAAGAAATCCAGGTCGAGCGGAAATTGCCGCGGCAGACATGCGTCGTCACCACCATGTCGGCCGGCTTCTCGGCCAGCGCGTAATTGATGACGCGCGCATAGATCTGCTGGAGACCCTCGGGATTGTCGCCGCGCTCGCGCGCCTTCTTCAATTCGTCCTGCGAACAGAGATAGGCCCACACGGTGTCGTCGAACTGAAGATAGCGGCAGCCGGCATCGTAAAACGCCTTCACGGCCTTGCGGTAGGTCTTGCCTAGGTCTTCGTAGAACGCGTCGAGATCGGGATAGACGTCCTTGGAGATCGCCTTGCGGCCGCCGCGGAAGTGCAGCACCGCCGGCGAGGGGATCGTCATCTTGGCGGTGACGTGGGCCTGGTCGGCGGACTTCTTCAAGAAGCGGAAGTGATCCAGCATCGGATGGTCGTCGGGGAAATCGAGCTTGCCGATCACGCGGACCGCGTCATGCCGCGTCTCGACGCCCGCGAACTGGATGCCCGTGTCCGGGTGAAACATTTCGCAGCCCGTGAGCTTGGCCAGGAAGTCAAAGTGCCACCAGGAGCGGCGGAATTCGCCGTCGGTCGCGAGCTTCAAGCCGATCGAGGCCTGCTTGTGCACGACCTTCTCGATCTCCATGTCCTCGATCTTGCGCAGATCGTCGACCGAGATCTCGCCCTTCTCGAGCCTGGCGCGGGCTTCCTTGATCTTCGCGGGACGCAAGAGGCTGCCGACCTCGTCGGCGCGGAAGGGGGCTTTGGTTCGCTGCATTTTCTACTCCCGGGATATTTTAGTGGGCCGCCGCCCCTGCGACGCCGAGGTGGCGCTCGAGGACCGACGGGTCGGCCTTCAGCGCGGCGCTCGGGGCGTCGTGGACGATCGTTCCGCGCTCCAATATCACAACACGGTCGGCGAGCCCCAGAATCTTTTGCGCGTTCTGCTCGACGATGATCGAGCAGATGCCGCCCGCCCGGGTGATGGCGCCGATCGCCTTCAGAAGCTCCTCGACGATGATGGGGGCGAGACCCTCGGTCGGCTCGTCCAGCAGCAGAACCTTCGGGTTGAGGGTCAGCGCCCGGCCGATCGCCAGCATCTGCTGCTCGCCGCCGGAGAGCTGGTTGCCAAAATTGCTCCGCCGCTCCTTCAGCCGCGGGAACATCTCGTAGACCCTCTCGACCGTCCAGGGGCCGGGCTGCGCCACCGCGGTCATGTTCTCTTCCACCGTCAGCGAGCGGAAGATGTTGCGCTCCTGCGGCACCCAGCCAATGCCGGCCCGCGCCCGCTGATCGGGCCGCAAGCTCGTGACATCGGTGCCGGCCAGCGCGACAGAACCGGAGAAACGGCGGGTGACACCGACGATGGAGTTGATCAGCGTGGTCTTGCCGGTGCCATTGCGGCCCAGCAACGCGAGCACCTGCCCCTCGGCGAGGCGCAGGGACATGTTGGGCAGCACCACCGCCTCGCCATAGCCGGCGCGAAGTGCGTCGATTGCGAGCAGGTCAGACATTGACCGCCTCCTCGCCGAGATAGACGGCCTTGACCTGCGGGTCGCGCGCGACCACGTCGGGCGGACCTTCGGTGAGCAGCGCGCCCGAGACCAATACCGAGATGCGGTCGGCGAAGGAAAAGACGAGGTCCATGTCGTGCTCGATCAGCAGCACGGTGACGTCGCGCGGCAGGCTGCCTACGACGGCGAGAATGTCGTGGCGTTCGCTCTCGGGCACGCCGGCGGCGGGCTCGTCGAGCAGCAGCACGCGCGGCTTGGCGGCGATCGCGACCGCGATCTCGAGCAGGCGTTGCTTGCCGTAAGGCAGCGTCACGGTCTCTTCGTTCATGACGTCGAGCAGATGGAAGCGCCTCAGGAGATCGGCGATCTCGCCGTTGACGTCGCCCCGCGTGCCCATCCGCCGCCACCAGTCGCCGCCATGGCCGAGGCGCTCGGAGACGGCGAGGCCGATGGTCTCGAGCGGGGTCAGGTCGGGATAGAGCTGGTTGATCTGGAAGGTGCGCGACAGGCCGCGCAGCACGCGCTTGTGCACCGGCAAATCCGTGATGTCCTGGCCTTCGAGCAGGATCCGGCCCGAGTTCGGCTTGAGCACGCCGGTGAGCTGGTTGATCACAGTGGTCTTGCCGGCGCCGTTCGGGCCGATCAGCGCGTGGCGGGCGCCCTGCTCGATCTTGAGCGACAGGTCCCGCGTCACGCGCAGACCGCCGAACTGCTTTTCGAGATTTTGGGTTTCGAGCGCGATGGTCATGCGTCGCTCTCCGGCACGGCAACGACGGCCTTGCGTCCGGCAACCTGCTTGATGACCAGGTTCGGCACGTACAGCACCCAGCGATGCAGGCGCTGGCGGCCGACCAGCACGATCACGACCAGCACGAGACCGATCCAGAACTGCCAATATTGCGGGGTGATGGTGGAGAACAATTCCTGGAGCATACGGAACACCACCGCACCGACCAGCCCGCCATAGAGATATCCGGTTCCGCCAATCACGAGCACCAGCATCAAATCGGCCGAACGCTCGAAGGCGAACACGTCGAGGGAGGCGATCGCCGTGGTCTGGGTGAACAGCGCGCCCGCGATGCCGGCATAGAACGCCGCGAGCGTGTAGATCGCGATCAGGCGGCGGTTGACGGGGATGCCGATGGCGGCGGCGCGCAGCGGATTGTTCTTGATCGCGCGCAGCGACAGGCCGAACGGCGAATGCACGACGCGGCGGGCGAACAGGAACAACAGGAACAGCACCGCCAGCGAGTAGAAAAAGCCGGTCTTGCCGAACATGTCGAACGCAATCTCGCCGAAGATCGGCTGCATCTCGATGCCCTGAAGGCCGTCGGTGCCGCCGGTGATGTTAGAGAAGCGCTCGGCGAGCGCTTCAAGCAGCAGCGCGATGCCGAGCGTGACCATCAGCCGGGTCAGATCGACGCCGCGGATCACCAGGAAGCTGGTGGCGAAACCCAGCACCATCGCGGCAAGGCCGGCGACGATCAGCGCGAGCACGGGCTCGTTGATGATGCCATGCAAGGCGAGAAGCCCCGCGGCGTAGGCGCCGACGCCGAAGAAGGCGGCGTGGCCGAGCGAGACGATGCCGGCATAACCAAGGATGAGATCCAGCGACATCGCAAACAGCGCCAGCCGCAGGATGTCGGTCATGATCAGATAGCGCGTGGGAAATGCGAAGCCGCAGGCCAGCACGACCAGCCAGAAGGCGACTTCGCCATAGTGCCAGCGCGCCTGGCGCTGGGCGTGATAACCGACGTCGGAGGAAGCGCTCATCGGCGGCCTCAACGCGCGGCCGTGCGGCCGAACAGGCCGTTCGGGCGCCAGATCAGGATCACGATCATCATGGTGTAGATCACGAAGGGGCCCATCTTCGGCACGTAATATTTGCCGGCGACGTCGCCGATGCCGAGCAGGAGCGAGGCCAGGAACGGCCCGGTGATCGAGGACGAGCCGCCGACGGTGACGACGATCAGGAAGTAGATCATGAACTTCAGCGGGAAATACGGATCGAGGCCGAGGATCTCGGCGCTCAGCGCGCCGCCGAGGCCGGCGAGCCCGCAACCGAAAGCGAAGGTGAAGGCGAACACCTGCGGCACGTTGATGCCAAGGCCGCTCGCAGCACGGGGATCATCGACCGCGGCGCGCAGGCGGCTGCCGAACCGGGTCTTGGCCAGCACCATCTGGAGACCAATGGTGAGCAGGCCGCAGATCACGATGATCATCAACCGGTAGCGGCCGATGCCGACGCCGAACACGTCGAACTGGCCCTGGAGCGCAGCCGGCAAATTGATGAACACCCGCGACGAGCCCTGGATGTAGTCGACGGCCGCGACCGACATGAACGTGAGACCGATCGTGAACAGCACCTGGTCGAGATGGCTGCGCGCATAGAGATGGCGGTAGAGCGTTCGCTCCAGCACGATGCCGATCGCAGCCGACGAGACGAAGGCGAGCGGCAGCGCGGCGAAGAACGGCCAGCCCATCCGATTGACCAGGACCATGCAGACATAGCCGCCGGCCATGGCGAAGGCGCCGTGGGCGAGGTTGACGAAGTTCATCAGGCCGAGCGTGACCGCAAGCCCGCAAGCGAGCACGAACAGCAGCATGCCGTAGGCAACGCCATCGAACAGGTTGGTGAGGATAGAGGTCATCGGATGCGGGTGAACCCTGGTAATCACTCGTCATTCCGGGGCAGCGCGCAGCGCTGAACCCGGAATCCATTTCCATCACGTCGAGATCCCCGATGCGCGCTAAGCGCGCACGGGGATGACGCGCTTTTCGCGCGTCACTTCTTCGTCTTGCCGAGATCCTTGACGGCTTCGAAGGTCGCGAACTCGACATTGTAGAGCTCGCCGTCGACCTTCTCGACTTTGCGGATGTAGATGTTCTGCACGATGTCGCGGGTCTCGGGGTCGATCGAGATCGGGCCGCGCGGGCTTTCCCACTTCTGGCCCTTCATGGCTTCGACCAGCTTGGTGCCATCGGTGTCGCCGTTGGTCTTCTTCAGCGCCTCGTAGATGAGGTGGATGCCGTCATAGCCGCTCACGGCCATGAAGCCCGGGCGGTTGCCGAAGGCCTTCTTGTAGGCCGCGACGAAATCCTTGTTCATCTGCGAGGGATGCGCCGCGGAATACAGATGCGCGGTGACCGTGCCGAGCACGGCGTCGCCCATGTTGTTGAGCAGGTCGTCGTCGGTGACGTCGCCCGGTCCGATCACCCTGATGCCGGCCTTGTCGAGGCCACGCTCGGAATACTGCTTCATGAAGTTGCCGCCCTGGCCGGCCGGCACGAACACGAAGATCGCGTCGGGCTTGGCGTCCTTCATGCGCTGGAGGAACGGCGCGAAATCCGGATTTGCGAGCGGCGTCTTCACCTCTTCGACCACCTCACCGCCGCCGGCGGTGAAATTCTGCTTGAAGAAGTTCAGCGCGTCGTTGCCCGGCGCGTAGTCGGAGGTGAGCGTCGCCACCTTCTTGATGCCGTTCTTCACTGCCCAGTCGGCGATGATGGTCGACGACTGCGCCAGCGTGAAGCTGGTGCGCACGATGTAGGGCGAGCGCTCGGTGATGATGGAGGTGCCGGCCGCCATCACGACTTCCGGGATCTTGGCCTGGGTTGCGAGCGGCGCGGCCGCGAGCGCGGCCGGCGTCACGCCGAAGCCGGCGATGAAATTGACCTTGTCGTTGACGATCAGCTCCTGCGCGGCCGTCTTGGTCTTGTCCGGAATCGCGGCGTCGTCCTTGAGGATGATCTCGATCTTCTTGCCGGCGACGGTGTCGCCCTTCTGCTGCATGTAGAGCTTGATCGCGTTCTCGATCTGCTTGCCGGTCGAGGCCTGGCCGCCGGTCATCGGCAGGATCAGGCCGACCTTAACGGTGTCCTCGGCCTTGGCCGGCACGATGGCCGCGAGGCCGGCGATGGCGGCCGCTGCTGCGGTCCAAGAGACCTTGTAAGAAAACGTCTTCCGTTCGAACATCAGATGTCCCTCCCCTTCATTCCTGACCTCTTGTGCGCCGGACCGAGTGCCCGGTCCTTGGCTCAACCTTAGCTCACGCACGCGCGATGTCGCGCCACATGGCGTCTTTCGCGCCCTTATTGTCAATCGGACGTTTGGCGACCATTCGGCGCAAGCCGCGCGTCCCAATTGCCGACGACGGGAGCGATGCCGTGGTTACGTCGGGGTAACCCGAGCCCCCGATCCTGGCCGCTCCTATTTGTACGATTGTACAAATAAAATGGACCTGTCAACGAAAAAGCCCCGCCGCCGACCAAGCCAGTTTGTCGCGTGCCCCTTGCCACAGTCTAGAAAGCGACCGGACGCGTGGATGGAGGATTTCGTCTTTCTTTTGCAGAATTCGGACACCGGCGAGTCTTCGGTTCAGCGCAAATCGGTAGCTAATTACCCACCTCGAATAAGTCTATTTTACCTTGTTGAAGACTACTCCTCCCGCGCCAGCCTAACCCGGCGTCCAACCTGACTGAATTCGCGCGCGCACAATGCTCAAACCCTTCCGCTCCGTCCTCACCCTCTTTGCGCTCGCCGCGGCGCTGTCCGGCTGCGGCACCGTCAACGAAAAGCTCACCACCGGCATGGGCGATTACGTCCCGCAATGGGCCGGCGGCCTACCGGCCGACGCACCGCCGCGGCCCGGCACGCCGCAATACGACGCCTACATGAAAGAGCGCGAACGCAAGCGGCTGCTGCCGGCGGCGGATCGCGAGAAGGAAGAGCAGGCGCAGAAGGGTGCGACGGGGTCCACGTGGGGCGGCGCGGTGCGCTGAGGCACAACAATGATCTCGCTGTCATTCCGGGACGCCTCGCAGAGGCGAACTATGGTGCGCAATTGCGCACCCGAGAATCTCGAGGTTCCGGATTCGCGCGTCGCGCGCTCCGGAACGACGGGCAATCAATCCATGAACACCACGGTCTTGCGGCCGTTGAGGATGACGCGGTCGTCGAGGTGGTAGCGGATCGCGCGGGTCAGCACGCGCCGCTCGATATCGCGGCCCTTGCGGACGAGATCCTCCGGCGTGTCGCGATGGCTGATGCGCTCGACGTCCTGATCGACGATCGGGCCTTCGTCGAGGTCGCGCGTGACGTAATGGGCGGTAGCGCCGATCAGCTTGACGCCGCGCTCATGGGCCTGGTGATAGGGCTTTGCGCCCTTGAAGCCCGGCAGGAACGAGTGGTGGATGTTGATGCAGCGGCCGGAAAGCTTGGCAGAAAGATCATCCGACAGGATCTGCATGTAGCGCGCGAGCACGACGAGATCGGTTCGTGTCTCGGCGACGAGATCGAGGATCTGCGCCTCCTGCACGCGCTTGGTCTCCTTGGTGACGGGCAGATGGTGGAACGGGATTCCGCCGAAGTCGAGCCCGGCATAGACCTCGCGCGGATGGTTGGAGACGATTGCGGTCGGGACCATCGGCAGCTCGCCGGTGCGCCAGCGATAGAGGATGTCGACCAGGCAGTGGTCGGACTTCGACACCAGCAGCATCACCTTGCGATGCGCGGCACGGTCGCGCATCTGCCACTCCATGCCGAAACGCTCCGCGATCGCGGCAAAGCCGGTCTGGAGCGCCGACAGCTCCACGGCGAGATCGGCCGCGGTGAACACCACGCGCATGAAGAACTTCTTGGTCTCGATGTCGTCGAACTGCTGGGCATCGAGAATGTTCTGTCCGTTATGGGCCAGGAAGGTCGACACCGCTGAGACGATGCCGGGACGATCCGGACAGGACAGGGTCAGGACATATTGATGATCGGGCATGGCTCTTGATGAAGGTTTGGGCAGCGACTGCGGAACGACCCGCGATTTGCGCCCTGCTCTATCACCGACCCCGCCCTCGCGCCAATCCCAAGACTTGATCCCAAAGACTTGCGTCAGCATAAAGCGCGGAGTCAGGATGAACGGACCATTGCAATTTACCGCCGGAGCACACCCATGGCCGACCGCTTGAACGGCTACCGCATCCTGATCCTGGAGACGCGCGAGGAGGCGCAGTTTTCAAAGCTTCTGGCGGAGCAAGGTGCCGATGTCGTGCAGTGCCCGATGTTCACTATTCACGACGCGCCCGATCCCGCCCCGGTCGAGGCCTGGATCCGCCGCGCCATCGACCTGCCCTTTGACGATCTCGTGCTGATGACGGGCGAAGGCCTGCGGCGGATCATGAAGCTCGCGCGGAGCCGTGGTCTCGACCAGGCTCTGGTCGCAGCCCTCGCCAAATCGCGAAAATTCACCCGCGGCCCGAAGCCCGGCAAGGCGTTGCGCGAGATCTCCCTCGATGCGCAGCAGACCACGGAGAAGCCGACCACCGAGGGCGTGATCGAAATGCTGGGCAGGCTCGATCTGAAGGGGCGACGCCTCGGCCTTCAGCTTTATCCGGACAAGGACCACAGCGTACTGACCGGTGCGCTTGCCGCGCAAGGCGCCGATGTCGATACCGTACTGCCTTATGCCTACGATTCCAAGGCAGCGGATGCCAACATCGTCGCCGCCATCGACGACATGGCCGAGGGGCGGATCGATTCCATCGCGCTGACCAATCTTGGCCAGGTCCGCCGCCTCGTGGAGACCGCAAAGGCACACGGCAGCGAGGCGAAATTGCGCGCAGGGTTGGAGCGGACGCTGATCGCGTCGGTGGGCCCTGCGGTGTCGGGGGAACTCGCCGCGCATGGCCTGCGCACGGACATCGCACCGGCGGAAGACCACTATTTCATGCGCCCGCTGATCTCGGCGATGGCCGTGGCGCTGGAGGGGAAGAAGCCGAAAGTGCCGGTGAAGTGAAGATCTTCGGCAGGGTCATGCCGGAGCAGGATTCTATCTACGCACGACACGATACACGCATGCATTTCCTTCGACGCCGCGGAGAGGTGCATCAAACTCAACGATGGCGTGACCGGCGAGGAGACCGCTGACGCCTGGCGCGGAATAAAGCGATTCCGAGAGACAGATTTCGCCGGCATCGGCCAACGATTGCACGCGCGCCGCAACATTCACGGTCTGCCCGAAGTAGTCCAGATTCTCGTTGAGGGTCACGGCAATCGACGGACCACAATGCGCTCCAATCTTCAGGATGATGCTCGGCTCACCATGCTCGCCATTGTAGCGTTCTGTTTCCCGGAGCATATGCAACGCCGCGGAGACGGCGTCGGTCGGGCGGGAGAAGACTGCCATCACGGCGTCCCCGATCGTCTTGACGATGGCGCCGGAATGCTCCTGGACGGTCGCTCCCAGCAAGGCAAAATGCTCGCGGACCAGGGCATAGGCATTCAGATCGCCGAGACGCTCGTACATCGCGGTCGACCCCTTGAGATCCGTGAACAGCAAGGTCACCTGCCGGATGCCGAGCCCTTCTCGCTCATCGACGCGTTCCGAGCGGAACAGGCGGCGGAAGGTTTGCCGCGCGAGTAACATGCCGCCGGACATATACGGTTCGAACTCGAGCGCAGGCTTGGTCGTCTGAGACAGAACTTCGGGCGGCCAATTGATCAGGAGTAATGACCCACGCACTGCGCCGAAGTTCTCCACGTCGATCACAATGGGGCCAGGCGGAACGGCGGACAGCGACGGCGAAAAGCGCCGTCCATCATATCCAACTCGCAAGACGGTCGGCGCGATTGCGGGTTCGCCTGCGACCGAGACCGCGAACGCAGCCTGCGTTTGAATGTTGACGCCAGCCAGAGCACCGGGACCGAGATCGGCGCGAAGAGTGGTGGTCGAACCCGGTGGCAAGAACGCAAGTCCGCGAACCAATCCATGCAGGAAATCGAGAAATCGGATCGGCTGGCCGGGCATGCGCGCGTCGCCCGAGAAACGAAGTTTCCAGTGGAAATCCTCGACCGAGAGGGAATGAGGATCATGAAATGGAAGCCGCCGGAGCTGCGGCGAGACCGTAAACGTAACCTCAATGAAATCGTCGAGGTCGGTTTCGCCGCTGACGTCGCACAGGCCGCACACGTAATGGGTCTTCAGGGTGCGCAGAGCGCCAAAGCTGTCGAGCACCATGCCGGATTGGGGACAAACAACGTCCCAGCTCATCTCGAACAACCCGTTTCTTGTGGCATGCAAAAACAGATCGATGCTATCCGCCTCGGCAATGCCGCGATCACGCGCGAACGTCAGGGGATTGATCCGGTAGAGTGACAGATCGTCACCGCTCCTGATGAGCGTCTCAAATTTCGAGATCACGCGTGGGCTCCAGGATCGGGCCTGCTCAATCTCGGTCATCTTACTTTCCAGGAGCCGCTCCTGGATGCTGGTCATTGTGCGCCTCCGTCATTGCAACGTCATGAACAGGAATGGCTGCGCCTCAGACTGATGCGCAGTTCACGCGACCATCGATATCCGCAACGGCGACAACGCCGGCGGAGAGGAAGCCGCGGATTGCGGCACGTTGAGCGCAGCATTTACAGCGCCAACCAGGCGACGATGCCTAGCTTGCCATCTGCGAGGCGGCCAACATCACCTCCTGAGGGGTCGGCGCCCCGAACATGCGCTGGCCGCCTTCCGGAACCTCGGTAAAGGTCCAGCGTACGACCCCTTCCCGATCGAGCAGGAACTGGCCGAACAGCTGGCCCTGGCCGGTTGCCGCCATGCGCTGATCGGCCTCCATCATCTCGTAGCCATCCTTCTTGTTGAGCTGCTCGGCAGCCGCCAAACGATTCATCGGCCCGGGCAATTCTCCGGGAATGTCCACTTGCATGCTCATGACCACATCCATGCCCACCTTGCGCGGCCAATCGGTTTCCTTCTCCGTGAACTCGAGATTGGGCAAGCCGAACGCACGGTGCGAGACCCGCTCGGGATCGGACGCCGCGAGCAGATTGGGCAAAGGGTGATAACGGAAGTAGAGCCGCGCACGCTCGATCGGCGTATTCACCACCGTGAGACTTTCGACGCCCTTGTCGCGCAGAGCCGCGTCGAGTTGCGCCTGCGCCGCGATATGACGGCGGCAGAACGGGCAGTGCAGGCCGCGATACAAGCCGATCAATATCGGACTGTGCCCGCGAAAATCCTGGAGCGCGATCGTTCCATCGCGTGTGATCGCGTCCAGCACGATGTTCGGTGCGCGATCGCCCGGTTGAAGCGGTCCATCGACATGAAGTTCCGGCATGGTTGAACTCCTTCATATGACCTAGTCAAGAAATGGCAGTACGATCAGCCCGGCGGGATCAAGCCCGTGGCGGGCGCAGACATCATGCGCCAGCGCGAAATATCGATCGGCCTCGGGCATGTCGCCTCGATCAAGGCTCAGCGTGGCGAGACCATCATAGCATGGAAAGAGCTGCTGCGGTTCGCCGGTTTCGTTCGCCACCTCGATTGCCTCATTGTAGCAGAGGGCGGCCAGATCGGGGCGGAAGTGGCATTGATGGATTTGCCCGAGCACGATCAGGGGCACGGAGAGATGCTCGCGCTGATCGAGTGCACGATCGATTTCGATCGCCTCTTCGGCAGCCGGTACCCCTTCCTCTGTACATCTGTCCGTGAAGGTGCAACAGGCAACGGCAAAATTGGCGAGAAGACGCGCCTGGAAGCCGAGATCCCCGATCCGACGCGCGACATCGAGCCCACGCCGGCAGACCTCCACGGCTTTCGCCGGGTCGACAATCGTGTAAAGCACCCCGAGATTGGTGTAGCCGCGGCAGGCTACGTTGAGGAAGCCGGCGGTTTCGGCGGCTGCAACGCTTTGCTCCACCTCGCGCACCGCCTCCTCGTGTCGTCCAAGCCGCGCCAGCGCGACGCCCTTGGTGTTGAGGGCCTCCGCAATGGCGCGTGCCGCCTCGAGACCGACCTGCTCGTCCGCGTCCGCCGGTATGGACCGTGCATAGCCGAGCGCCTCGTCTGCCCATCTTGCGGCGGCCACGTGATCGCCGGTCCGAAACGCGAGACGCCCGCGCTCCTGCAACAGATGCGCCCACTCGATGGGCGCGTCGGTCCCTCCAAGCAGGTTGGCCGCCTCGGCGTAATGCGTCTCTGCCTTGACCCGCTTGCCGGCGTCCCACAGCAATCGGCCAAGTTTGCGAAGGATTCGCGCTTCGCCGATCCGGTCCTGGATCGCGCGGTGCCCCTCCAACGCGCTCTGATATTGCTCTTCGGCCGTGTTCCGGCGGCCAGCCGCGGCACATAGGTCCGCAATCCGCTCGTACAGGACCAGACGTTCTGGCTCCCGCACGCCGCCGGTCAACAGCACGGCGAGGGCCTGTTGGTAGAGACGGATGGCATCGTCATTGGCATAGCTGGCGCGAGCGCGATCGCCGGCCGCGCGCAGATAGCGCGCGCCTTTCGGCTTGCTCGCACTCAGACTGAAGTGATGTCCGAGCAGGATGAGATCTTCGAGGCGCTCGGGCTCATTGCCATAGAGCCTTTCGAGCGCCCCGCCGATCCGTCCATGAAGCTCGATCCGGCGCTGCAGAAGCAGGTTTTGATAGATCACGTCCTGAAGCATGGTCTGCGTGAAGCGGTAAGTCCGCAGCGAAATCGAGTTCGCGCCCGCGATCTCCTCGATGATCTCCGCGTCGCACAGAAGCTCGAGCCCTGCTTCAACCCTCGCCGGCTCGGTTGCCGCCGCGCCGAGAGCAGCCGCATCAAACCGCGGGCCGATCACGGCGGCCTCCTGTGCCAGGCGGCGCACCTGATGCGGCAACCGGTCGAGACGCGCCAGCAACAACGCCTGAATGCTTGCCGGAATATCGGCGGCGGCTTCATCCGATTTCATCCGCCACTGCGCGCCGTCGCGCTCCAGGGTGCCGGCTTCGATCAGGCCGCGTATGATCTCCTCGAGGAAAAGCGGATTGCCGCCGGCGCGATCGAGAATTCGACCGAACAGACCTCCCGGCGATTCACGCCAACCGTGACTGAAATAGGCCGCGAGCAACTTTTGTCCGTCGGCGTCGCCAAGCGGGGGCAGCCGAAGGGTTGTGTGACTGATCCTGCTCGAACCGAACTGGTCCAGTTCGAGCATCGGCCGATGCGTAAACAGCAGCATCAGCCGCGTCCGCTCCAGCCGGTCCATCAGGAACCGCAACGCTTCAAGCGACACCGCGTCGGCCCAGTGCAGATCCTCGACGATGATCAGCAGTGGCGACAGTGCCAGACGGCGTTCGAAGACGGTGCGAATCGCGAAGAATATCTGCCGGCGGAGCTGTTCGGGCTCGACATGCCTGAGCGCGGCGTTGGGGTCGCCGAGGCCGAGGATGTGCAGATAGAGGGGCATCAGGCGGTCGGCCTCATCGGTCGCAAGGCCAAGCTCCGACAGCGCTTCGGCGACCTTTGCCTCCGCCTCTGCGGCGCCCGCCTTCTGCGCGATGCCATAGGCGCTGCGCAGCACGGCGGCGAGAGTGCCGTAAGATTGTTCGCCGAGCGGCGAGCACGCCGCGTGCCGGATCGCCACGCCGGCGAAACGATCCTGGTCGCGGATGCGCGCGACGAATTCGCTGACGAGGCGCGTTTTCCCGATGCCGGCTTCACCGACCAGCCGCACCAGTTGAGCCGCGCCGCCGCACGCGCGATCAAGGCTGCCGATCAGGCGCGCAAGCTCGGCGTCGCGCCCGATCAACGGCGCATTGAGGCCCAGCATGTCGAGACCGCGCACCGCACGGGGCGTGTCGAGCAGCTCCTTCAGACGGTGGACCAGCACGCTGCCCATCTTGCCCTTGAGCGAGACCTCGCCAAGCGAGTCATAGGAGAACGCATGCCGCGTCAGGCGGTGAGTCAGCGGCCCGACCAGCACCTCGCCCGGAGCCGCCATCGATTGTAGCCGCTGGGCGGTGTTCACCGTGTCGCCGGTCACCGAATAGGATTTGGCAACGCCCGCACCGAGCCCGCCGGCGACGACGTGCCCAGTGTTGATGCCGACATGGAGCAGCAGCGGTGAACCGGCATACGCCTCCGCGCGTTCGCTGAGGCGCGCCGTCCGGCCGATCATGTCGAGGGCAGCGCGCACCGCCCGCTCCGGGTCGTCCTCGTGCGCCGCCGGCGCACCAAACAGAGCCAGCAGCGCATCGCCGATGAATTTGTCCACGAAGCCGCCAAAGCTTTGCACCGCGGCCGTCAACTCCTCGAACAATTCGTTTTGAAGCGTCTGCATGACCTCGGGGTCAAGCCGCTCGCTCATCGCAGTGAAGCCGCTGAGGTCGGCAAACAGCACCGTGATGGTGCGGCGGTTCGCCTCGCTGTCGATCTTGTCCGACGGAGCTCGAAATGCGGCTTGAGCGTCCTCCGCCGGCACGAGCGGCGGAGAGGAGGACCGGATCGGGAGCGTCGTCGGGCTCGTCCGCGCCGATGCCTGCTCGCCGCCTGTGGGGACCTCAGAGACGAAGGCACCGCATTTCGGGCAATAGACAAAATCCGGCGCGCATGGAAAGCCGCAGCCGGGGCACGCGTTCGGCTGCTTCGTGCCGCACTTCGGGCAGAAGGCAAAGCCGCTCTGGACCTCTAAACCACAGCAGGAGCAGTTCATGGGTCAGGACCTCGCGGAAGCCGCGATGGCGCGAACTCCTGGACCTGCAGGATGGGCCCAGGAACCTGGCAAGCATGGGCTCGTCGCACGGGAAGAGCAAGCGGTGGTTCGTCGACCTCTCCGTATCGGCTGGGCAACGAAGCGATGCTGCGGGCGCACTGGCGCACCGCAAATCGTCGGCAAGCATGGCGGCATGCGGTAGCGCCAATTGACAGGGACATGGCCCGGGCTACCCTGCCAACAGAAGAACAAAAATAAGGGGGAATCGCCGTGAAACCCATCATCGCATCTTGAGCACATCCGCACTCGCTCCATTCCGCATCCGCAACTATCGCTTCCAGTGGCCGTCCGATCTGCTCACCTCGTGGGCGTTCGAAGTGGAGACGCTGGTGCTCGGCTGGTACATCATGGTCGAGACCGGCTCGGTGCTGCTGCTCACCGTGCTTGCATCGCTGCAGTTCGTCGGGACCCTGGTCGCGCCGGTGCTCGGCATGATCGGCGACCGGATGGGTCACCGCGACCTCCTGGTCGTGATGCGCCTTGCCTATACGGCGCTCTCGTCGACCATCATGATTCTGGCGCTGACCGGTCATTTGTCGCCGCTGAGCGTGATGATCATCGTCGCGCTCATGGGCCTGATCCGCCCCTCCGATCTCGGCGTTCGCGGCGCGCTGCTTGCCGAGATCATGCCGGCGGAGCAACTGGTGGGCGCCATCAGCGTTGCGCGCACGACCCAGGACAGCGCCCGCATCGCCGGAGCATTGACCGGCGCCGGACTGTTCGCCGTCCTCGGCATTGGGCTCGTCTATGTCGCGATCGCCTGTCTCTACTTCACGGCCGCACTTCTCATGCTCTGCCTGACCCGGCCGAAGCGGGTCGTGTCCACGAGCGATCTCCCGGCCAACAGCCACGCGGTCTCGCGATTGCTGGGCGACCTCAAGGAAGGGATCGTCTACGCCTGGAGCGGCCCGGGAATGCGCGCGGCGCTCTGCGTCGCCTTCCTCGCTAATCTCACGGCCTTTCCGTTCACCGGCGGATTATTGCCATACATCGCACGCGAAATCTTTCATACCGACCAGACCGGCCTCGGCTATCTCTCGGCGAGCTTCGCCGTCGGCTCGCTGATCGGCTCGATCACGCTCAGCCTCGTCAGCGGACTGCGCATTGCCCGGCTTCTCATCGGCGCGACGCTGGCCTGGTACGCCATGCTGCTGGTGTTCGTCGAGATCAGGACCATGCCGGTGGCGATGGCCTGCCTCGTTCTCGCCGGCATCGCCCAGAGTATGTCGATGATATCAGCTGCCGTGATCCTGATGCGGACGGCCAGCGCGCACCTGCGCGGCCGTGTGATGGGCGTGCGCATGATGGTGATCTACGGACTGCCGCTCGGATTGCTCGCGGCCGGCAGCCTGATTGACATCATCGGCTATTCCGCGACGGGCTCGCTCTACGCCGCCGCGGGCTTCATCGCGATGCTGGCGATCGCGATCCGCTGGCGCGCCGACCTCTGGCCGGTCCACGCCCCCGCAAACGCGCGCTAGTCCCCGTAGCCGCGCAGCCGCTCGACATCCAAAATGGTGACGCCGCCATATTCGAGCCGCAGCAGCCCCTCCTTCTCCAGTCGGTTTAGCGCGCGGTTGGCGTTCTGCCGTGACATGCCCGAGAGCGCGCCGATCTCCTCCTGGGTGATTTCGAGATGCGCGGTGGATTCCGGATAGAGGATCGGATTAAACAGCGAGGCGATGCTGCGCGCGAGGCGTGCGGTGGCATCCAGCGTGCGGTTGACCTCGAGCATGCCGATGAACTGGCCCAGCCGCTCGTTGAGCTGACGCACCAGGAAGCGGTTGAAGCCGACACTGTTCTCGAACAGCCACATGAAGGCGCTGCGTTCCATCAGCGCGACGCGGCTGTCGCGCAGCGCGACCACGTCGTAGCGACGCGGCTCGTTCTTGAGCACGCTGCCCTCGCCGAACCAGGCCCCGGCCGTCAGCCCCGCAAGGCTCGTCTCCTTGCCATCGCGCGAGACCCCGCCCATCCGTGCCAGGCCGCTCACCATGCCCGCCCAATAGCCGAACGTATCGCCGCGCATGAACACGGTCTCGCCGGTGCGGTAGGACCGTTCCGTGATCCCGGTGCGAGCGACCTCGATCTCCGCTTCCGTGAGCTCGCGCGACCAGGCGGCGACCCGCTTCAGTTGATCCTCTGAAATCATGATGCCGAAGCCAGCCGCACCGTTCGCCACCCAATCTCTCTGCTGCACTGCAACACAACCGCTTCGACCACCATCCGACGAAAGATGAAGGCCACTCCCGCCTGAAAAAACTTTGTCGCAGAATTGTCAGGCGGGAGACATTTCAAAATAGCGCTTTCCCCTATTGAGGACCACCTTGGGTGATGCGGCTTTTGATCCCGATCGGGAGCAAGAGTGACGCGGCGCCGGTCGAGACCAATAGCTGCATGGCCTCACCGGCACGGCCGTACTAGGATCACCCGACAGGAACGGACGAAGAGCGCCGCTGAATGCGCCATCACCGGGAGGGATTTGTTTGGTGGCTACCAGTCTCGAAGTGCGCGGCGTGTCCTTGCGATTCGGCGGCGTCCGTGCGCTGACCGACGTCAGCTTTGCGATCAATGACGGCGAGCTGTTCTCGATCATCGGCCCCAACGGCGCCGGCAAGACATCGATCGTGAATTGTATTTCCGGTCGCTACAAGCCGACCGAGGGCCAGCTGTTCTACCGCGGCCGCGACATCACAGGGCTGACGCCGAACGCGCGCCCCACGCTCGGCATCGGCCGCACCTTCCAGAATCTGGCCCTGTTCCACCACATGAGCGTACTCGACAACATCATGGTCGGGCGCCATCACCTCCTGAAGAACAATTTCCTCACGGGATCGCTGTACTGGCTCACCGGCGCGCGCAAGGAAGAACTCGAGCACCGCCGCAAGGTCGAGGAGATCATCGACTTCCTCGATCTCCAGTCGGTGCGAAAGGTGCAAGCCGGCACCCTCTCCTACGGCCTGCGCAAACGCGTCGAGCTCGCCCGTGCCATGGCGCTGGAACCGCGCCTCATTCTCCTCGACGAGCCGATGGCCGGCATGAACTTCGAGGAGAAGGAGGACATGGCCCGCTACATCGTCGACCTCAACGAGGAGTTCGGGATGACGGTGGTGATGATCGAGCACGACATGGGCGTGGTGATGGACATCTCCCACCGCGTCATCGTGCTCGATTTCGGCCGCAAGATCGCCGAGGGCGATCCGGCCGCCGTGCTCGCCGATCCCCACGTGAGGCGCGCCTATCTCGGCGAGGAGGACGAGGTGCTGGTCGATCCGGACGATGCTCCGCCGGCGCAGGAGAGTGCGGCATGATGGATTACGCGGGCCGCGTCGCGCAGGCCGACACCTATCCGAAGATGCTGCGACTCAATGCCAGGGAGCACGGCAACGAGATCGCGTTGCGCGAAAAGGATCTCGGGCTCTGGCGCGTCTTCACCTGGAACGACTATCACACCCGCGTACGCGACTTTGCGCTCGGCCTGATCGAATTGGGCTTGGGGCGCGAGGACGTCATCGGCATCATCGGCGACAACCGGCCGGACTGGGTCGCGGCGGAAGTGGCGACCCACGCCATCGGTGGACTGAGCCTTGGGCTCTATCGCGACGTGCTGGACGAGGAAGCTTCCTACCTCCTCAACTATGGCGAGGCGCAGGTCGTTTTCGCCGAGGACGAAGAGCAGGTCGACAAGCTGCTCGCGCTTGCCGAGCGCGTGCCGCGGCTGAAGCACATCATCTATTCCGATCCGCGCGGCATGCGGAAATACGACGATCCCAGACTGATGTCGGCGGAAGCGTTCGCCGAGCTCGGCCGTGGCCGCGCCACGCGTGAGCCGGAACTCTACGATCGCCTCGTCGATGCCACCAAGGGCGAGGATGTCGCGATTCTCTGCACCACGTCGGGCACCACCTCACACCCGAAGCTCGCCATGCTCGCCGCCGGCCGCGTGCTCGGCCATTGCGCGACCTATCTCGCCTTCGATCCGAAGGGGCCGGACGACGAATACGTCTCCGTGCTGCCGCTGCCGTGGATCATGGAGCAGGTCTATGCGCTCGGCAAAGGCCTCTTGTGCCGGATGAAGATCAACTTCGTCGAAGAGCCTGATACAATGATGAACGATCTGCGCGAAATCGCGCCGACGTTCGTGCTGTTTGCGCCGCGCGTCTGGGAATCCATCGCCGCCGACGTCCGCGCCAAGGTGATGGACGCGACGCCTTTCAAGCAGCGCCTGTTCGACATCGGCATGAAAAGCGGCCTCGCCGCGCTCGCAGACGGCAAACGTTCGAGCTTTGCCGACACAATCCTGTTCCGCGCGCTCCGCGACCGCCTCGGCTTTACCCGCCTGCGTTCGGCCGCGACCGGCGGCGCGGCACTCGGTCCCGATACCTTCAAGTTCTTCCAGGCCATGGGCGTGCCGCTGCGCACGCTCTACGGCCAGACCGAACTGCTAGGAGCCTACACGCTGCACCCCGAGGGCAAGGTCGACCCCGACACGACAGGCGTGCCGATGGCCGACAGCGTCGAGATCCGCATCGACAATGCCGACGTCCACGGCGTCGGCGAGATCGTAGTGCGGCACCCCAACATGTTTCTCGGCTACTACAAGAGCCCCGAAGCAAGCGTTGCCGACATCAGGGACGGCTGGATGCTGTCCGGCGATGCCGGCTATTTCAACGCGAACCGCCAGCTCGTCGTCATCGACCGCATCAAGGACCTCGCCGAGACCTCGCGCGGCGAGCGCTTCTCGCCGCAGTTCATCGAGAACAAGCTGAAATTCTCGCCCTATATCGCGGAGGCCGTGGTGTTAGGGGCCGGCCGCGACGCGCTCGCGGCGATGATCTGCATCCGTTACTCCATCATCTCGAAATGGGCGGAGAAGAGCCGGCTCTCGTTCACGACCTACAGCGACCTCGCCTCGCGGCCCGAGGTCTACGCGCTGCTCAAGAAGGAAGTCGAGACCGTCAACGCCACATTGCCGCCGGCCCAACGCATCTCGCGCTTCCTGCTGCTCTACAAGGAGCTGGACGCCGACGACGGCGAGCTCACCCGCACCCGAAAGGTGCGCCGCAGCGTCATCAACGAGAAATACGAAGGCATCATCAACGCGATCTACCGCGGCGACGCCGACATCCCCGTCGACACCGTGATCCGCTTCCAGGACGGCACCACGCAGCGCGTGCGAACGACGCTGCGCGTGGTGGATCTGGGCGGACACGGACACATGGCGGAGGCCGCGGAGTGAACCTGCTTCGAACCGAGACCGCGCTGCCAGCCGATGCGCCCTCTCCCCTTGTGGGAGAGGGCATCTCCCGCGCTAGCCACATCCTCACCCGGGTGAGGGGTCCTCTCTCCGCACCGTCGCTGCCAAGAGAACCCCTCACCCGGCTTCGCTTCGCGAAGCCACCCTCTCCCACAAGGGGAGAGGGTGCACCGTCATCGCTTCTGCATTTTGCGCGGACATCGACATGAACACCGCCTTCCTCATCCAGCTCCTGGTCAACGGCCTCGTGGTCGGCACGCTCTATGGCGTGGTCGCGATGTCGTTCGTGCTGATCTACAAGGCGACGCAGGTCGTCAACTTCGCGCAAGGCGAACTGCTGCTGGTCGGCGCCTGGGTGTGCTGGGCGCTGCTTGCGAAGTACCAGGTGCCGTTCTGGATCGGCATGCCGATGACGCTGGTGTTCATGTTCGTATTCGGCATCGCGATCCAGGTCCTGATCCTGAGACCGATGATCGGCGAACCCATCATCTCGGTGATCATGGTGACGATCGGCCTCTCGACCGTGCTCCAGGCCACGCTGAAATGGATGTTCGGCGTCAATCCGCAACCGTTCCCGCGCGTGTTCGAGAGCCAGTCGGTGAGCCTGCTCGGGCTTCAGATCCAGACCGTCTATGTCATGAGCCTCGTGGTCTCGGTCGCGATGATGATCGGCATGGCCTGGTTCTTCCGCGCCTCCAAATACGGCCTCGCGATGCGCGCCACCGCGTTCAACCAGCAGGTCGCGCAGTCGCTCGGCATCTCCGTCAAGAGCGTGTTCGCGATGGCGTGGGCGATCTCCGCGACAGTGTCGGCCGTCGCGGGCGTGGTGGTCGCCGTCGTCAACGGCGTGTCCTCGGGACTTGCGGCCTACGGCATCAAGGTGTTCCCGGCGGCGATCCTCGGCGGGCTCGATTCCGTCGGCGGCGCCGTGCTCGGCGGCATCATCATCGGCTTGCTCGAGAACATCGCGCAATATGTCGACAGCGAGTATCTGCACTGGGGCAATCTCTACGAGATCGCACCGTTCTACGTCCTCATCATCGTGCTGATGATCAAGCCCTACGGCCTGTTCGGCACCCACGACATCGAGCGGATCTGATCCATGGCCGGCCCTGCCCTCATCCCTGCTGGTGATTTCCGCACCTCCTACGCGGCGGACACCACGATCTTCCCGACCACGACCAGCCGCAACTTTGCGATCATCGGCGTGCTGTTGCTCTGCCTCGTGCCGCAACTCCTTGGCGGGTACTGGCTCAGCATCCTGATCCAGATCGGCATCTTCTCGATCGCGGCGCTCGGCCTCAACATCCTGGTCGGCTTCACCGGCCAGATCTCGATCGGCCATGCCGCCTTTTTCCTGCTCGGCGCCTTCACTTCGGCCTACATCTCCAACAACGCGCCGATCCCGGTGTTCTTCGCGATCCCGCTTGCGGGCGTCGTCACCGCGCTGGTCGGGCTGATCTTCGGCATCCCGGCGGCGCGACTGAAGGGGCTCTACCTCGTCATCGCAACGCTGGCGGCGCAATACATCCTGCTCGACTTCTTCTCCCGCGCGGAGTGGTTCACCGGCGGCTCGGTGCCGGCCAGCGCCAATCCGTTCTCGATCTTCGGCTTCACGCTGCGCGGCGACCGGCAATATTTCTATGTCGTGCTAGCCTATGTGGTCGCGTGCTACGTCCTCGTCACCAATCTGATGCGCACACGCGACGGCCGCGCGCTGGTGGCGATCCGCGACCATTATCTCTCCGCCGAGATCATGGGCATCAACCTCACCAAATACCGCACGCTGTCGTTCGGGCTGGCCGCCTTCTTCGCCGGCATCGCCGGCGCGCTTTATGCCCACTACCAGCTCGTGGTCTCGCAGGAGGGTTTCGGCATCGAGCGCTCGATCCTGTTCCTCGCCATGATCATCATCGGCGGCACCGGTTCGATCATGGGCACGCTGATGGGGACCGCCTTCGTGGTGCTGCTGCCTGAGACGATGGAATTCATCAGCCTGTACCTGAAGGGCGGCGCGATCGACAAGGCGCTGTCCCTCAACACCAACATCACCTTCCTGCGCGAGATCGCGATCGGAGTGATCATCATCGCGTTCCTGATGTTCGAGCCGGACGGGCTCGCGCATCGCTGGCGGCAGATCAAGGCCTACTGGAAACTCTACCCGTTCTCGCATTGAGCGCGGGCAACTCTCTAACCAACGAAAAAACATGAGGAGGCAACCAATGAAGACAAAATCCCTTTTGAGCACCGCATCGCTGGCGCTGGCGATCGCAGCCTTTTCGGCGAGCGCGCAGGCGCAGATCGCGATCGGGCACCTCGCCGATTATTCCGGCGGCACCTCCGACGTCGGCACGCCCTACGGCCAGGCCGTCGCCGACACCTTCGCCTGGGTCAACAAGAACGGCGGCGTCGGCGGCAAGCAGCTCAGCGTCGATACCAACGATTACGGCTACCAGGTGCCGCGCGCGATCGCGCTCTACAAGAAATGGTCGGCGCCGGACTCGAAGGTCGCCGCGATCATGGGCTGGGGCACCGCGGACACCGAAGCGCTGACCGGCTTCCTCGCCCAGGACAAGATCCCCGACCTCTCCGGCTCCTATGCCGCAGCCCTCACCGATCCCGAGGGCGTCAGCGGCAAGGCCAAGCCCGCGCCCTACAATTTCTTCTATGGCCCGAGCTATTCGGACTCGCTCCGCGCGATGCTGATGTGGGCGGCCGAGGACTGGAAGTCCAAGGGCAAGCCCGGCAAGCCGAAGTTCGTGCACATGGGCGCCAACCACCCCTATCCAAACGCGCCGAAGGCCGCCGGCGAAGCCATGGCGCAGGAGCTCGGCTTCGAGGTGCTGCCGCCGCTGGTGTTCGCGCTCACACCGGGTGACTACAGCGCGCAGTGCCTGAGCCTGAAATCCTCGGGTGCCAACTACGCCTATCTCGGCAACACCGCGGCTTCCAACATCTCCGTCCTGAAGGCTTGCAAGACCGCCGGCGTCGACATCCAGTTCCTCGGCAATGTCTGGGGCATGGACGAGAACGCCGCCAAGACCGCCGGCGATGCCGCCAACGGCGTGATCTTCCCGCTGCGCACCGCGGTGAGCTGGGGCGGCGATGCGCCCGGCATGAAGACGGTGATGGAGATCTCCAAGATGTCCGACCCCACCGGCAAGGTCTACCGGCCCGTGCATTACATCGCGGCGGTCTGCTCGGCGCTCTACATGAGGGAGGCGCTCGACTGGGCTGCCAAGAACGGCGGGGCGACCGGCGAGAACGTCGCCAAGGGCTTCTACCAGAAGAAGGACTGGGTGCCGGCCGGAATGGACGGCGTCTGCAATGCCTCGACCTGGACCGACAAGGACCACCGCGGCACGCTGAAGGTCGACCTCTATCGCACCAAGATCGCGGGTGCGACCGACGGCGACCTCAATGATCTCATGGCCAAGGGCACGATCAAGCTCGAGAAGGTCAAGACCGTCGAGCTGCCGCGCAAGCCGGAATTGCTGGGGTGGTGAGCGCTATCTCCGACGTCATGGCCGGGCTTGTCCCGGCCATCCACGTCTGACCACTCGGCATGAAGAACGTGGATGCCCGGGACTAGCCCGGGCATGACGACAGTAGCAGATTGGCGGCATACCCAATGACCGAAATCATCGACGCAACACGGTCCTCCCCGACCGTCGTGCCCGCACCGCCCCTCCTCGCCGTCCGCAACATCGAGGTCGTCTACGACGACGTCATTCTGGTGCTGCGAGGCCTCAGCCTCGACGTGCCCAAGGGCGCGATCGTGGCGTTGTTGGGGGCCAACGGCGCCGGCAAGTCGACGACGCTGAAGGCGATCTCGGGGCTGCTCAAGACCGAGGACGGCGAGGTCACACGCGGCGAGATCCTGTTCGAAGGCTCCGCTATCGCCGGCATCGATCCCGACAAGATCGTGCGTCGCGGCATCTTCCAGGTGATGGAGGGCCGGCGCATCGTCGCCGACATGACGTCGCTCGAAAACCTCAAGCTCGGCGCCTTCACCCGCAGGGATCGCGAGGTCGATGCCGATCTCGACATGGTCTTCAACTATTTCCCGCGCCTGAAGGAGCGCACCGGCCTTGCCGGCTATCTCTCAGGCGGCGAGCAGCAGATGCTCGCGATCGGCCGCGCGCTGATGGCGCGACCGAAGATGATCTTGATGGACGAGCCTTCGATGGGCCTGTCGCCGCTGCTGGTGAAAGAGGTGTTCTCGATCATCCAGAAGATCAACCGCGACCTCGGCGTCACCATCCTGCTGGTCGAGCAGAACGCCCGCGCCGCGCTGTCGGTGGCGAGCCACGGCTACATCATGGAACAGGGCAAGGTGGTGCTCGACGGCACCGCGGACGAACTGCGCGACAACGAGGACGTCAAGGAGTTCTACCTCGGCGGCGCCGGCGATCAGCGCAAGAGCTTCAAGAACCTAAAGAGTTTCAAGCGGCGCAAACGGTGGCTGTGAAACTCAGCTCAGCACCTGCTCCGCTTCCGTGACTGCGCAGAGAACATGATAGAACGACGATGCAGGAATGGTGTCGACCAGCGATTTGCCGTCGCGATCGAACTGGTCGTACCAGCCGCCCTTCACGGGATGGCTGAGATAATGCCGTTCGAGCAGCGCCAGCGCCGCGCGCGCCTCGTCCGCAGCGCCCGCCTCGCCGGACTCGGCCTGCGCGATCCACGCCTTGGCCATCTCGGTCTGCGGCCACAGCCGGCGCGTGCTGCGACGGATGTTGCCGCTGGCATCGCCCTCGTCGACCAGGCACCCCGTGGCCTCGTCGCGATAGCGCAGCGCGGTCGCGAGCAGTTCGGCGCGACGCTGTCCGGTCGGGCAACCCGTGATGCGTTCAAACCCTTTCAGCAGCCAGACCCACTCGGCCTGATGGCCGGGCTCGACGCTGACCGGCTCGATCTTGGACCAGTCCTCCTCGAAATACTCCGTCAGGATCCGCTTCTGCTTGTCGTAGAGATTGGCGAGGAACAGCGCGAAGAACTCGCCGGCGCGGTTCTGGAACGACAGGTCGTGGGTCGCATCGAAGCACGCGATCATCGCCTCGAACAGATGCATGTGCGGGTTCTGCCGGCGCGGCAGCGAGACCGGCAGGCCTTCATGCACGCCGCCATGCGGCGAGCGCAGATGGCCGTCGAGGAAGGCGAGCAGCGCGTCGATCTCGGCGCGAATTTGCGCATCCTGGTCGAGCCCGTAGACGGCCGCGAGCGCAAACAGGATGAAGGCGTGGTCGTAAGCATCGCGTCGGCCGTCCAGCACGGCGCCGTCCGGCGTCAGCCGGTGCACGTAGCCAGGCCGGCCGTCGGGCGCCTTCGCTTTGCTGAGCAGATGCTCCAGCCCCTTCAGCGCGATGCCGCGCCCCCCAGGGTACCAGCCCATCTGCGCCGCCTTGGCGTAACAATAGATCTGGCGCGCCTGCACGAGCACGCGCCGCGGTGCGGCCGCATCGGCCGTGCCGTCACGGTGCAGCCGGTCGACGAAACCGCCTGCCGCATCGTCCCAGCCGACGGACGACCACAGCGGCAGCGCCTCGTCGATCATGCGGCGCTTCAGGCGCGCGACGACGTCCGCCGCCTCGTCCGCCACAATGATGCCTTCGTCCGCCATCGCGTCCTCGCCACGCCTCGCCACTGGCCGTCTGATACCCATGCCAGCGGCGGCGTGCAACGGATGCCAACCCGGAAAGACCAGCCATGACCGCCCATTACGACGCCCGCGAGACGCGCGAACAGGCCGTGCGCGAGGCGGAGCTGTTCTCCCGCCTGCCGGACGTGCTGCTGGGCGCGATGGCCGCGCCCGCCTACGCCGAGCGACTGAAGGGCCTAGACCCGGCCGCCGTGACCTCCAGGGCGGCGCTAGCGGGCCTGCCGGTGCTGCGCAAGTCGGAGCTCCCCGCCCTGCACAAGGCCTCTGCGCCCTTCGGCGGCTTCGTGCCGGCAGCCCCGGGGTCGTTCGCCCGCCTCTTCACCTCTCCCGGTCCGATCTTCGAGCCTGAAGGGCGGCGGGCCGATCCCTGGCGCGGTGCACGGGCGCTGTTCGCGGCCGGGTTCCGCCCCAATGACATCGTGCTCAACACCTTCAGCTACCACCTCACCCCCGGCGGCTTCATCTTCGATGCCTCGGCCCGCGCGCTCGGCTGCGCGGTGATCCCGGCCGGACCCGGCAACACCGAGCAGCAGTTCGAGCTGATCGAGGCCTACCGTCCGGTTGGCTACAGCGGCACGCCGGACTTTCTGAAGATTCTGCTCGATGCCGCAGCAAGCTTGGGGCGCGACGTCTCATCGATCAAGCGCGCGCTGGTCTCGGGTGCGGCCTTCCCGCCCTCGCTCCAGGCCGAAATCAAGGCGCGCGGCATCGACGCCTACCAGGCCTTCGGCACCGCCGACCTCGGCCTCATCGCCTTCGAGACCGAGGCGCGCGAGGGCATGGTCGTGAACGAGGATCTGATCATAGAGATCGTCAAGCCCGGCACCGGAGATCCCGTCGCGCCGGGCGACGTCGGCGAGATCGTGGTGACCTCGCTCGATCCGCACCATCCCTGGATCCGCCTCGCGCTCGGCGACCTCACCGCGGTGTTGCCGGGCCTAAGCAAATGCGGGCGCACCAACATGCGCATCAAAGGCTGGATGGGCCGCGCCGACCAGACCACCAAGGTCAAGGGCATGTTCGTCCGACCGGAGCAGGTCGCCGAGATCGGCAAGCGCCACGCCGCGCTCGGCCGGCTGCGCCTCGTCGTCATGCGCCAGGGCGAGGCCGATGCGATGACGCTACGAGCGGAAACTGCGGCCGCGAGCGACGCCCTGCGCGAGGAAATTGCTGGCACCTTGCGCGCGGTAACGAAACTCGGCGGCAATGTCGAGCTGGTCAGCCTGGGCGCGCTGCCGAACGACGGCAAGGTGATCGCGGACGAGCGGTAACGTCAGCTCGACTTCGATAGTCGATAGTTGCCGAGGTACAGCACGTCCAGACCCGAGCAGAAATACGTATGCAACGCCTCCAGCGGCGCATTCACCGTCGGCTGCTCGTTGATGTTGAGGCTGGTGTTGATCAGGACCGGCAGCGAGGTCGCCTTCGCGAACCCGCCGATCAGGCGGCTGTAGAGCGGATTGCTGTCCGCATGGACGCTCTGGATGCGCGCCGTGTTGTCGACATGAACCACCGCGGGCATGGTCTCGGCGACCTTCTCATTGACCGGAAACGTCACCACCATGAAGGGCGCATCGAACGTATCCTCGAAATACTCGGCCTGGCGCTCGTAGAGTACCGACGGACAGAACGGCCGGAATTCCTCGCGATACTTGATGGTAAGGTTGATGCGGTCCTTCATGCCCGCATGGCGCGGATCGGCCAGTATCGAGCGGTTGCCGAGCGCGCGCGGGCCGTATTCCATCCGCCCCTGGAACCAGCCCACCGTCTTCTGCTCGGCGAGATCGGTGACGCAGCGCGCCACGGGATCGTCGAGCAGCTCGAACCGCGCGCCGATCTTGTCCAGCGTCTCCTTGATCGTGTCGTTGGAATATTCCGGTCCCCAATAGGCATGGGTCAGCGGTGCGATCGCGTGGCCGGCCTCCGCACACTTCATCATCGCGGCGCCCAGCGCCACACCCGCATCGTGCGGCACCGGCGGGACGTAGAGACGCTTCACCGACGGCTCGGCAGCGATCTCCATGTTCATCTTGCAGTTCAGCCCGACGCCTCCGGCGATGCAGACGTCGCCGCAGCCGGTCTCGGCGATCGCGAAGCGGATCACCTCGGTGGTGACGATCTCGAGCTGCTTCTGGCCGCTCGCGGCGATGTTGGTCAGCCGCTGGTCGAGCGGCGCGCCGCGCAGGCGCCGCGGCCCCAAAATCTCCTCCATCTTCTCGGTGAAGATACGCTCCTGCCGCGTCGAGAAATCGCTGGTGAAGATCTCGGCGTCGCTCCTGCGCTTGTCGAGCCCGGGATCGAGTTCGTAGTTGATGCCATTTGGACGCAAGAGCTTCGCAAACTTATCGAGATAGTCGGGGCTGCCATAGGACGACAAGCCCATGACCTTATACTCGTCATTGGTCATCTGATAGCCGAGATACTGGGTCAGCATCCCGTAATAGAGACCGAGACTGTTGTTGCGGCCGAACCGCGTCAGCACGCGGAAGTCGTTACCGCGCGCATGGGCGACGAGACCGGAGCTGGAATCGCCGGAGAAGTCGAAGCAGGCGACGGTCGCTTCTGAAAAGCCGGATCCATAGAACGAGCTGGCGGCGTGGCAGAGGTGATGGTCGTAGAGCTCGATCTTCGGGCTGCGGCCAAACTGATATTTGAAATATTCGGTGAGGCGCTGGCCGTAGTTCGTGTAGGTCTTCAGCGGCGAGCAGATCCAGTCGACGTCGCGCATGGTGATGCCGGCCTGCTTCAGGCAGAAGCCGATCGCCCCACGCGGAAGCTCGCCGCGCGCATGCTTGGCCAGCGTGAAACGCTCCTCCTCGGCAGCCGCGATCAATTCGCCGTCGCGCAGCAATACCGCCGCTCCGTCGTGGTGGCCGTGCTTGATGCCGGAGCTTATCCCAATCACATACATGTAGACCTCTCGGGAGCTTTCTATAGAAATTGAGGCCGATGTAAATCTTGCTACCTTTGGCAATTTTGCTTGACTCCCGCTCTCGCCGGCGGCGGTCACGCGACACAACGCCCAAGAGTGGCCGCCTGAGTCGCGCTTCATCTGCCAGGCCTGCAGCAGACGCGGCGCAGACGTCCGACCGCTTTTGCTTGGAATAGGCCGACTGCGCTATGGTTACCGATGAAACTCGCTACCGAACGCCCCTTCGCCTGCGGCCTCCCAATGCTGAATCATGGCGCAGGGTGATCCGATGCCGTCTACGTCAACGCCAGCGGGCAGGTCGGCGATAAGGACCACATCAAGGTGTTCGCCAACCAGGATGCCGCAGAGACATAGTCCGAGCAGAACGACCCCGAGGGCATGGCATTTGAATATGAGGTTATCGAATGAACCGGATCGGCCACAGGATGTTGGGCAGCCCCGTTAAGACTGCGATTCTGCTGATCGCGATCGTTTATCTGCCAATCGCCTTGTACTTCGAGCGGTCGTTTGTTGATCCGCGTCCAAAGGGACGCGTGGTCGCCCAGATCCTTGGGCCGTACGTTCACGAGGCCGGACACGCGTTCAGGGGGGCGGTCTTGCCGGTTTATGCCGCGCAGATTGATGACAAGGCCGACAACCCGACAGTCGAGCACGATCACAGCTCATCGGCAGAAATTTATGAAGATAGCCACCAGCTCGGCCCAGGCCACAGTACTTTCGAAGCGATTCAGAGTCTCGGCGCCGGTCGGTTTTCGCACCTCCCCGGCAAGATCATATTCTCGTCCAGTGATGCTAGCGATCCCAACATTTCCGGGCACAAATACTGGATCGTCCTGCCGTGAGTTGTGTCTTCCGTGCGGACCGGCCTGTGGTCGAGAGTGCTATGAACGCAAAACCCCGCCGACCTCGTAAACCGGCGAAACATCGGTGGCGATGTCGAGCTGGTCAGCCCGGGCACGTTGCCTAACGACGGCAAGGTGATCGCGGACGAACGATAGGCCGGTCCCGGCCGCGCTTTTGCGGCATCCTTGACAAGTCGCCGGCGGAACGGTGAACAAGGGTCGCAAACTCCAATTGCGGCCCCCTATGACGACGACATCAACGCGCCCGGCTGTCTTCTTCGACCGTGACGGCGTCCTCAATCACGATGCGGGTTACCTCTCCGAGGCCTCCAAGTTCAAGTGGATGGAGGGCGCGCGCGAGGCGGTCAAGCTCGTGAATGAGGCCGGCTATTTCGCCTTCGTCGTCACCAACCAGTCCGGCGTCGGCCGTGGCTTCTATGAGGAGAGCGACGTAGACGCCCTCCACCAATGGATGGCGGAAGAGCTCGCCGCGGTTGGCGCGCATATCGATGCGTTCGAGTACTGTCCGGACCATCCCGAGGCCCCCATCGAGCGCTATCGTCGAGACAGCCACCGGCGCAAGCCCGGGCCGGGCATGATCACCGACCTGATGCAGCGCTTTCCCGTCGCAACCGAAAAAAGCTTCCTGATCGGCGATCAGGAGCGCGACCTGGAGGCCGCGCGCGCCGCAGGCATCCGCGGGCTGCTGTTCCGGGAAGGCAA
This sequence comes from Bradyrhizobium sp. MOS001, assembly GCF_004634465.1. Taxonomy (NCBI): domain Bacteria; kingdom Pseudomonadati; phylum Pseudomonadota; class Alphaproteobacteria; order Hyphomicrobiales; family Nitrobacteraceae; genus Bradyrhizobium; species Bradyrhizobium sp. MOS001. The sequence continues at coordinate 58,448 of NZ_SPVJ01000005.1, read as the reverse complement.
TCTCGCAACCTTTGTGCGCGAGACGTTGAAGCTCGCCTGAGGCGACACGCTCTCCCGCCGGCGAGGAAGGGCTGGAACCGGCGGATTCGCCCCGCATAACCACCTCGCGCACCTGCCGGATCACCGCCCCCACCGCAACCCTTTGAATATACGATAACATTTCTTGACAATCGGCCCCTACTGGAAAACAAGACACCGTCGGAAAAGTAGGATACGCAACCGCGGCAATCTAAAGGTGGTTGCCTGGAAACGGCTATGAATGCTCAAGACCCCAAACAGCGCGTCGCCTTGATCACCGGCGTGACCGGACAGGACGGCGCGTATTTGGCCGAACATCTGCTCTCGCTCGGCTACGTCGTACACGGCATCAAGCGGCGCTCGTCCTCTTTCAACACTGCGCGCGTCGACCATCTCTACCAGGATCCGCATGTGGACAACGTGCCGTTCCTGATGCACTACGGCGACATGACCGACTCGACCAATCTGATCCGGCTCGTGCAGCAGATCAGGCCAACCGAGATCTACAATCTTGCCGCCCAGAGCCATGTCGGCGTCAGCTTCGAAAGCCCGGAATACACCGCCAATGCCGATGCGATCGGCGTGCTGCGGCTGCTGGAAGCCATCCGCATCCTCGGCATGGAGAAGGAGACCCGGTTCTATCAGGCCTCTACCTCCGAACTCTACGGCCTCGTACAAGAGGTTCCTCAGAAGGAGACCACGCCGTTCTATCCCCGCTCACCCTACGGTGTGGCAAAACTTTATGGCTACTGGATCACGGTGAACTACCGCGAAGCCTACGGCATGTTTGCCTCGAACGGCATCCTGTTCAATCACGAGAGCCCGATCCGCGGCGAGACCTTCGTGACCCGCAAGATCACCCGTGGCGTCGCCCGCATCGAGGTTGGCATCGAGGATACGCTGTATCTCGGCAATCTCGAGGCCAAGCGCGACTGGGGACATGCCAAGGACTACGTCGAGGGCATGCATATGATCCTGCAGGCCGATAAGCCCGACGACTTCGTGCTCGCGACCGGCGAGAGCCGCTCGGTCCGCGAGATGGTCGAGCTGTCCTTTGCCGAAGTGGGCCGCCAGATCGACTGGCGCGGCAAGAGCGTCGAGGAGACCGGCATCGACCGCAAGAGCGGAAAGACTGTGGTACGCATCGATCCGACCTATTTCCGCCCCACCGAGGTCGATCTTCTTATCGGCGACGCCAGCAAGGCGCGCAACCAGCTTGGCTGGAAGCCGAAGCGGACATTTACCCAGCTGGTACAGGAGATGATGGCGAGCGATCTGGCCGAGGCCAAGCGGGAAATCGCCCATGGCAAGCACTCGGTTTGAGCTGAAGGGCAAGACCGTTTACGTCGCCGGCCATCGCGGCATGGTCGGCAGCGCGCTCGTGCGTCGCCTGGCGCAGGAAGACGTGAAGCTGATCACGACAAGCCGCAGCGAGGTCGATCTCTGCAACCAGGCCGCAGTGTTCAACTGGTTCGCAAAGACGCGACCGCAGGTGATCTTTTTGGCCGCTGCCAAGGTCGGCGGCATTGTCGCCAACAATACGCTGCGCGCCGAGTTCATCTACGATAACATCGCAATCGCCGCGAACGTGATCCATGCCGCGCACCAGAACAGCGCTGAAAAGCTGATGTTCTTGGGCTCGTCCTGCATCTATCCCAAACTCGCGGCCCAGCCGCTTCGCGAGGATTCGATCCTGACGGGGCCCCTCGAGCCGACCAACGAGCCCTATGCGATTGCCAAGATCGCCGGCATCAAGATGGCAGAGGCCTATCGGAGCCAATATGGCAGCGACTTCATCAGCGTGATGCCGACCAATCTCTACGGACCCGGCGACAACTATCATCCCGAATACAGCCATGTCGTCGCTGCGCTGATCCGGCGTTTTCACGAGGCAAAGCTCTCCGACGCCCGAGACGTCGCAGTCTGGGGCACTGGCACGCCGCGGCGCGAGTTTCTCTATGTCGACGACATGGCGGACGCCTGCGTGCACCTCATGAAGACCTATTCAAGCGCCGAGCTGATCAACATCGGGACCGGGGAGGACATCGCCATTGCCGAATTCGCGCGTGTCGTGGCCGAAGTCGTCGGCTATAGCGGCCAGATCCGTTTCGACACGTCGCGCCCGGACGGCACGCCACGCAAGCTGCTGGACATCAGCCGGCTCGGCGAACTCGGCTGGCGCGCCAGGACCTCGCTGGAAGACGGCATCCGGTCCGCCCACGCAGCCTATCTGGCGGAGAGCCACGCCAAAGAGCTTTCCCAGCCCCAAGCCTGACCGGCGAGGATCGCGCTCGCACATGGATACTCCCGCAAAGCTGATCATAGCGGCCCAGTTCTATCCGCCCGACACAACCACGACGGCGGTCTATGTCAGTAAGATCGCCGACAGCCTCGCCCAGGATCGCCAGGTCGTCGTGATTTCCGCTACACTAGGCTCGGGCGCGGCCGGTCAACCCGGCAAGCCCGAGGTTGTCGAGCTCAAGAGCTGGAATCCACGCAAGTCGGCGATCATCCAACGCGCGGCAGCCATCTGCCTGCTTGCGGCCCGGATGTTCCTGTCTGTTCTGCGGCGGGCGAGGCCGGACGACATCGTGTTCTGTGTCACGACACCGTTCACCCTGCCCTACACCGTGCTTCTCGCAGCCAGATTGCGAGGCGCAAAGACCATGCTCCTGATCTACGACCTCTATCCGGAAGCGCTCGAGGCCGCCGGCATAGCCCGCTCTAACTCGCTTGCGGTACATCTGATCCGGTTTGCTAACGCGCTTCTGTTTCGGAGGTTGGACGCGATCATCGTAATCGGACGCGATGTGGCGCCGCTTGTCGAGAAATATCCCGGCGTCGCGCCGGAGAAGCTTCACTTCATTCCGAACTGGGCGCTGATCCCTATCGGATACCGTAGGACCAACACCCGCTTCCGCGCGCCAGAATCGTTGCAATTCATCGTGGGGCTATCCGGCAATCTCGGCTTCACTCACGATCCCGTAACCGTTTTCGAAGCGGCCCGCCTGTTGCGGGACGAGACGAGCATTCACTTCGTCCTGTCCGGCTGGGGCGTGGGCTGGAACCAGCTCGTCGAGTTGCAACGGTCGGAAGGCCTTGCCAACGTGAGGCTCATCGAGCCGGTACCGCAAAGCGAACTCGTCGATTTTCTTGAGGCCGCCGATCTTTGGATCATCCCCTATCGTCGCAATACCACGGGCGTGTCGGTACCGAGCCGGTTTTACAACCTCCTTGCCGTCGGACGTCCTGCGATCGTGGCCGCCGAACCGGATTCGGAAGCCGCGCTCCTCGCGCAGGAGGAAGATGTCGGTTGGGTCGTCCCGCCGGAGGCCCCTGCACAATTGGCAGAGACGATCCTCCGGGCGGCACGGGATCGCGGCGAGACGCTCCAGAAAGGGCACCGTGCAGCGAGCCTCGCCGAGAAGTACGGCGAAGAGGGCGCGCTCACGCGTTACCGCGAGGTCGTTCACAACGTCTTGGGGCGACCGCGGGGTTGAGGCGACCATCGCGATGAGAAACTACTTTAGCGGCTTCTCATACCAGACGAAATGCGAGAAGCCATTCTTCGGCCATCCGCCCGTGTCCTGCTCAAGGATATTGAGATCGAACAGGTCGGCCAGCGTCTGCAATTCGTTCGCGTGATAGAAGCGAGCGATCGGGGTCAAGAAGAAGTCGCCGAACTGCTCCCATGACGGTTCTATCGCCGGAAACTTCCATTTACCCTGCACACAGCCCAATGTGGCCCAGAGCGCGAGGTGGTAGGGCGGAAAAATAGTGAACTTCAGAAGCCTGTCCCCCACCTTCTTTCCGAACAGATGCTGAACTCCTTTCAGAGGCGGGCTCAGAGCAAAATACAGGGAGCGATAGAGATTGTCCCAGTTGTAGACCGCATAGAGCATCTTGCCGCCCGGCTTGAGAATGCGGACAAGCTCCATGAAACAGCGCATCGGATCGGGCGTGTGATGCGTCACCCCATGCGAGATGACGATGTCGGCGACCCCGTCCGCGACAGGAAGTCTCAGGTTCGACCCGAGAACGCCGTCCGCGTTGAGCGGCGGCCGCTGGATCTGCCGTATCGAACCAAAGGCAAGGTCAATCCCAAACGGCGTTATGCCGCGGTGCTCCTTGAACGCCTGGACGATGGCCCCCTTTCCACAGCCAACTTCGATGACCGTGTCGGCCCCTTCGAACAGGTAGTCGTATTTGGAGTCCCGAAGCCAGCGTCCCAACGGAAGGTTGTCAAGCTCCATGTAGTTGTTGCAGGGCGCCTCGTCGTAATGGTCTCGGACGCGGTTGTGGATACTGTCCGGAATAACGGCCGTCGTTCCTGCATCCGGACGCAAATCCGCAACGTTGCCCACGAAGCCGTAGCGCAATCCGGACGTCACGCCGCGCAAGTGGTCTTCCTCAATGCTCAGGGGGCCGAGATCAACGGGATCTCGGAGAAAGCTAAGATATTTGGGAACGAGGGACACCATCGTATCTCGGAAAAAAGCAGAGAATTTCGGGAAAATCCGTAAGGCGGGCGAAGCTTAGACTTCTCCGTCTTAGTGAAGCAAGCCTCTTATTTCGGATGCCCACGCCCTATGACTCAGGTTCCACGGCCAACATCGACAGGCACGCATCGACTGCCTCATGACCGGCATATCCAGCCTTAAGGCTTGACAACTAAAGCTAAATTCGAAACATGCGGCAAGCCTGCAACCGACGCGCGCCAGCTGCGGCGTGAGCAATCCGATGAACAGTGACGTCACCGGTCGAATGAACAACACGCGCGAGCGCAATGTCATCCACTAGCGCAGCGACGATGGCCGAGCGCTCCGCGGGGATGCGCCTTTCGATTGCGGATCCGGCCGATCGCCTGTTCATGGCCGCAGTGGCCGTCTGGTTGATCCAGGCCGCCTATATGGTTTGGCATGTCGATAGCTGGCTGGACGAAGGTCTCTATCTGATCAAGTCAGCCGCTTATTTCAGCGGTCAAGTCCAACCCTACTCGCCCGACGACGCGACCTCTTATCCTCCACTATATTTCTATGTGCTTGGAGCAGCTCAATCGCTCTTCGGTCAAAGCCACCTGACCGGACGTTTGCTGTCGGTTTTCTTGTCCTTGTGCACTCTATTTCTTCTTCGCAGAGCGGCTGACCGCTGCCTGCGCGACAGGCTAGCCGGCTCGCTCGCGGTGCTTCTCTACGCCGCCAATCCGATGATTGTCGCGTATATGTCGACTGCAACCCCTTACGCGATCGTCACGCTGTTGACGTTGGCATCGTTTCTGGTCGCCACGGAAACCAAGCCGCTCCACCCGCTGCTGCAGACGGCAATGATGGGCGTGCTTGCCGCCGCGCTTGTCCTGATCAGACTCAATCTGGTGATCACGCTTCCGATGTTTGCGGCGCTACATCTGCTGGTCAGAGGTGACGCGCCGAAACGTGCCCTCGCCACGCTGGCCGAAGCCGGGCTGCTCATGGGCGCGTGCCTTGCCTTCAGCATCGCAATTTTTGGGCACGGACTGCTCGAAACGCTCACGTTCCTACCCGGCCTCTCTCAGATTCTGTGGCGCTTGACCGACGTCGGCACCGAGATGCACGACGTGCTCACGCTCACGCGTTCTCCGACGGACCTGCAGTTCAGTTGGACTGCCGTTCGTGAAGTTGTGAACCACCACTTCCTGCAACTTTATCCTGCGCTGCTTCTGCCCGCCCTTCCAGGCGGATTGCTCAGCGTGGCGTACTTCCGCCGCCTGCCGCTTGCCTGCTTCTGCGCAGTGTATTTCGGCGTCATGACGCTCGTGCACCTCTTCGGCTCTCAAAGCTATTGCCCGCCTTGTCTGATGGCCTACGCGAACTACTTCCTGCCGTTTGCGGCTATTCCCGCCTCTCTCTTTCTCATGACGGTCGGCGCAAGGATTCCTGCCTCGACGGCGAGAACAGGACTGATCCTGTTCGTCCTGGCCGCAAACGCCTACGTCGCCTCGAAGAGCAGGCTCGGAATGCTGGTTCCAAACTGGTGGTCGAACCCGATCGTCAACGTGCAGTCGCTCGCGCAATCGCTCAAGCCGCTACTGCCCGACGGCCGCATCCTCGTCCTCTCGAGCAAGTACCAGCCAGTGCAAGCGGTCTGGATCGCAGGCCGGTTCGTCGAGCCTTATAGCGTCAGTCTGTTTCCCAATCTGCGCGAGCCTCTGGATGGTCTCGATCCCAAAACGCTGGCAAAGGCGCGCCACGCTTTGCAAATGCGCGGATTTCGCGACACGATCGCCCTGGTCGAGGATTTGAAGCGGCCGACGGCTGCTGTCGTCCTACAGGAAGGGCCTCCCCTAGGTGACATGCTCGCGCAGTATCTTGGCAAGCCCAATGCCGAGCAGGTCGAAAGCACGCTTCACGAGCGCTACAGCAAAGCGGGCGTGGCATCCGGGAGCAACACCACCGTCTCCGTATGGCTGCCGAAGTAAGCTCATGCGCATTCTCGAAATGAATTATGAGTTTCCACCCGTGGGTGGGGGTGGTGGCAAGGCCACCGAAGACCTGGCGGCGGAACTTTCGAAACTCGGCCATTCGATCCGCGTACTGACCGCGCGACAGGGCAATCTACCGCGACTTGAAACCTGCGCCGGATTCGAGGTCGAGCGGATTTTTGCATTTCGTAGGCAACGCGACCGCTGCTCCGTCTGGGAGATGATCGGCTATATCTTGATGGCCGTTCCAGCGGGGCTGCGATCGGTCTGCAAGTTTCGTCCCGACGCAATCCACGCTCATTTCGCAGTGCCGACCGGTTTTGCGGCGTGGCTGGTTGCGACGCTCTCTAGAACGCCATACGTCTTGACGGCGCATCTCGGCGACGTTCCCGGCGGCACGCCGGAGCAGACCGACAGGTTCTTCCGTGTCATAAAACCGCTTACGAGGCCGATCTGGCATCACGCCGCCGCCATCACGGCGGTCAGTTCGTTCGTCGCCCGCCTCGCGCGGGACGCCTACGGGCTTGAGGCCATCGTCATTCCGAACGGCGTGGATGTCGAAAAGTCACCGGCGATCCCGCGCGCGCCCCGAGAGACCATCAAGCTGATCTTCGCCGGCCGCATGGTAGCTCAAAAAAATCTAACATGGGGATTGGAGCGGCTCGCCGCGGTCAAGGACCGGAACTGGACGCTCGACCTGTGCGGCGACGGCCCGAGCAGAGCGGCGCTCGAACGGCATTGTGCAGCCCTCGGCCTTTCCGATCGCGTTACCTTCCATGGCTGGGTTACGCCGGACGACGTCGATCTGGCGATGTCAACGTCCGACGTGCTGTTCATGCCCTCGCTGAGCGAGGGACTTTCTCTCGTCGCAATCAACGCTCTGGCGCACGGGCTCGCGCTCGCCTGCTCACGCATCGAAGGCTTTGCCGACGTGCTCGTCGAGAACGAGAACGGCGTGTCGGCACCGCTCGACGATGCCGCGGGGTTCGAACGGGCCCTCGGGCGTCTCCTGGACGACAGGGATCAACTGTTGCGGATGAAGCTCGCCAGCAGGGCTAAGGCGGCCTCATTCGATCGCAGGGCGATCGCGGCCCGCTACGAGCAGGTGCTGCAATCGGCGGCCTCTAAGTTGAGCAAAGGGCGCAAGTAACAATGCCGGCGCATCAGCAGAAGTTCGTAAGCCCGCGCGTCATTCGCGGCAACCGTGGCGACCTGCTCAGCCGGTGGGGCATTCTGAGCGCGGTCGCGACCATGACCGAGCAGCCGATCGACGTCTTCTGCTCGAGGCAGAGCCATTTGCCACCAATTCCCGCCACGTCGGTCCCCTATGGCCCGGTCTACAATCTATTTCCTCCGCTACGCGGCTGGCGATCCCTCCTGCAGGCCGATATTGCGTTGTGGACCGGCGGCCTCGATCTGCAGGACGATTCCTCGCTCGCCAAGCTCTGCCATACGTGGCTCGTCTTTTTCATCTATCGCCTGCTCGGCCTCAAGATCGTTTGCGTCTGCCAGGGCGCCGGTCCGCTCGACACACCAATCGGGCGTTTTCTTGCGCGCGCCGTGCTCAACCAAGTCGCCGTCTTCATGGCGCGCGACAAGGGCACCTTCGATCTCGTCTCTTCCCTTCGCTCGCGCGCGAAGCTTATCCGCTCCCACGACGGCATCTTCCTGCCCGGATTTGAGCCGGTTGAACATCCTACCTCGAAGGTGTTCGCCGACCTTGCGAAAGTGTCGGAAGAGCACCGCGGGCCTGTCATCGCGATCAACATGCGCCTGTGGTTCCACTTCACGGGAGGATTTCTGCCGTACCAATTCGCGAAGACATCGTTCCGCGAGCGCGCCGACGAACGGATGTCGGCCTTCGTCGATGCCTTTGTCAGGCTGATCGGCCGGCTCCGCACCGAAATGGATGCGCGCGTGGTGCTGGTTTCAATGTACGAGCCGGGCATCGAGGAATGGGAAGACGACGCGACGTGGCTGAGCCGGCTGAAAGCCAGTTTTGCCAATGACCCGGCAGTCATATTGTGCGAAGATGACCTGTCGGTCCCGGAATTCAATACCCTGACGAAGGGATTCGACCTGATCATCGGAACGCGGTTGCATTCGACCCTGACCGCGCTGAGGCAAGGCGTGAGAGCGATCCATCTTTCCTACACACTCAAGGGCAAGGACATCTTCGACAGCCTCGGGCTGGCGGAGTACGCGTTCGATCTGAACGGATTCATCGAAGCGCCAGACCAGGTCTTCGAGCTTGCGCGCGCGACTATTGACAGGGAGGATCTGCCGGCACGGATTTCCGACATCACGGAGAACGCCATAGCCGAAAACCTGCAGACGCTTTGCCTGGCGCTGGACGAGGCTTGCAGCGGAAAGCCCGTGTCACTCAACAATCCGCGTTCATCCTGATGTGCGGGATTGCCGGCTTCATCGGCGAGTGGAACGCAGCTCGCCTCGACGATCTGACGGATGCGCTCGCGCATCGCGGACCAGACGGACGCGGCGTCGACTTCCTGCCGCCGGGAAGCGCGATCGGCTTGCCTGGATCCGCGGTCGGGCTGGGACATCGCCGCCTGTCGATCATCGACGTCTCAGGCGGCGCGCAGCCGATGTGGGACGCGGACCATACGGCAGGCCTCGTCTTCAACGGCGAGATCTACAACTTCCGGCAACTTCGCAAGGAGCTCGAGGCCTGCGGCCACCGCTTCTCGACGCATTCAGACACCGAGGTCATCCTTCAGGGCTGGCGGGCCTGGGGGTCGCGCGTCGTCGAGCGTCTGGAGGGAATGTTTGCATTTGCCCTGTGGGACACGCGAACACGAAGCCTGTTCCTGGCGCGCGACCGGCACGGCATCAAGCCGCTCTACTATTCTATTCCCCGCGCGGGCCAGATCATGTTTACCTCCGAGATCCGGCCGCTGCTGCGCGCCGCGGACCGCGCGGCGGCGATCGACAGGTCTGCACTCTATGAGTATCTCCTCAGGGGCTGGTCGGCACAGGAAACGACCTTCTTTGCTGGCATTCAACAGCTTCAGCCGGGCTGCTTCATGCAGTTTGATCCCGCAAAGGGAGCCGCCTCGGCGCGCATCGAGCGGTACTGGCGCCTACAGCGACCGGGCACCGCGGTATCTCTCACATCGGCCGATGAGGTCGCCGACACGCTGCGCACACTGTTTGACAATGCGGTGTCCTCGCATCTCGTGGCGGACGTCGAGGTGGGCGTGCTGTTATCCGGTGGGCTGGATTCGTCCGCCGTGGCGGCCTCGATGGCGAGGCTGATGGACCCATCATCGATTCAGGCATTCACGATCGGATTTGGCCTTCCCGACGACGAAATTCCCTTTGCGAGGTCGGCCGCGAGCCATTGCGGGATCAGCTCGAAGGAGCGGCTCGTCGATCCCTCCGTGTTCTCATCGGGATTCACCGACTGCATCGAGAGCCTGGAAGAGCCAATCGCCCATCCGGTCATGCAGACGACCTGGCAGGCAGCAAAGTTCGTCCGGCAGAATGTGAAAGTTGCCCTGCTCGGCGAAGGATCCGACGAACTCTTCGCCGGCTATCCGCACTACCGGCTGTTCAAGCGGCCCTTCTCGCTGCTGCCGGGTCGACTGGTGCGCAAATACGCGCTTGATGTCATGTGTCTGATGCCAGGCAGCCACACGCTCGCGCGATTGATGATGCCGGGTTCCTATGAGCGGGATGCCCTCGAAACCGTCGAACGCAGGATCCAGCCCTGGTTCGGCGGCGACGATGACGCCGACGACATGCTGCGGTTCGAGGCGGAGACCGCGCTCGTCCAGAATCAGCTTATGCGCGTCGACAAGCTGACCATGGCGCATTCGGTCGAGGCGCGGGTGCCATTCCTGGACAAGACATTCGTCGAATACGCCAATGCGCTTCCCTTCGGTCTGAAGACTGAGAACGGCGTGGCGAAAGCAATTTTCCGCAAGGCCATGCAGTCCCGCTTGCCGGCGGACGTCCTTTATCGTCCCAAGTCCGGTAAGAAGGGCACGCAGGCCCTGCTTCCCATGATCAATGGACTATTGGCACGGGGCGGGCCCTTGCATCACCTGGTCGATAAAAAAACGATCGCGGCGAGAGGCTGGTTCGATCCGAAGGCGACGCGCGACTGGATCGATGGTATGAGTTCGGCCGCCGTTCGCCACCACCCGATCGAGAGCCGCCGGCGCGCCAAATTTGCGCTTGCCCTCGCCGCTATCGAGCAGTGGTGCCGCCTCTACCTCGACGTCGATCGCCGGACTTCTCCGGTTGAGACCAGACAGATTCCCGAACCTTCCAGCGTCCGCCATAGCCCAAATGTCCTCTGACTCCGCCACCACGCCCTCATTCGATCGTCTGGATCCCGCGCTGTTCAGCAAGCTGCGAGCGCAGCTCTATCCGATCTACGTCAGCTCCTTTGGCCCGATCGCTGGTTCACAACACCACCTCGATCGAATGACGGACGACAGCCTGGACGTGAAGCGTTCGATCGCCCAGTTGTCACTCTTCGAGAAGGAAAGCGGCCGTAGCCCGAGGGGTCTGAAGCTGCTTGAGGTCGGCGCGGGGCTCGGCCTCACCATCGCTACGGCCAGACTGCACTTCGGCGCCGAGGCCTACGGCCTCGAACCGGGTGGCGAAGAGTTCAGTGGCACCTACGAGCTCGGGCAGCAGCTCCTGGAAGGCTGCGGGCTCGATCCTCGGCTGCTCGTCAACGGAGTTGGAGAGCAGATCCCCTTCCCCGATCAAAGCTTCGACGCGGTCATATCGTCCAACGTGCTCGAGCACGTCGCCGATCCCGCGGCCGTGATGAAGGAGTGCTTCCGGGTGCTCCGACCCGGCGGCGTTTGCCACATGGTCATTCCGAACTTCGGTAGCTGGTGGGAAGGCCATTACGGCCTGCTGTGGCTGCCGCACAGCCCGCATTGGCTCGGCCGGCTTCGTGTGCGCCTCGCAGGGCGAAACCCGAGTTATGTCGACACACTGCAACTCATTACGCCGGGCAAGATGAAGCACTGGATCGAACCATTCAGCGAAAAGATCGAGGTCAGGGGTTGGGGTCAGGCGCTATTTGAAGACCGTGTAAGGTCGCTGAATTTCGAGGAGTACTCGACTCTCGGCCTCGCGAAAGATCTGCTACGTGTTTGCCACCGCTTGGGAGTTATCAGTTTCCTGCTTGGTCTTGCACGGATATTCCGTTGGGAGACTCCCATCGTGCTGACCTTCGTCAAGACATCATGACGCTCCGCACTGCCTTGCTTTGGCAAAGGACGAGCGCTTCGAAGGTTCGCCGGCTGGCAATGCGTGTTTGTCAGTTGCTGATATCCTTGTCACTCCTCGCGTGGCTGCTGTCAAAAGCCGACTCCCGGACTGTAGCTGCGATCGTCGGCTTTCCTCCCGCTACTCTCGCAATCGCGCTCGTCGTCTTTGCATCCAGCCAGGTCTTCGGTGCTCTTCGGCTATGGGTGTTGTTGCGCGGCCAGGAGGCGAATTTTCAGCCTCTCCACCTGATGCGCCTGACCTTCATCGGATTCTTCGCGAACAACTTCCTTCCCAGCACAGTAGGGGGCGACGTCTACAGGGCCGTGGCGCTGACGCGCGAGGGCCACGATCTGAAACTCGCAATCTTGACCCTGGTCGCCGATCGGTTCCTGAACCTGATCGTCATCGTGCTGATGACGGCAGCCGCACTGCCCTTCACCGACTTCTGGAACATGCGACCTGCCGTGACCGGAACCTCCCTCACATCGCTCGCAATCTGGATCGCGGCTGTTCTTGCCATCCTGGCCGGGCTGGGTGTCTTGGCGAGCCGCAGTCCATCATTCCGGCCGTCCGTCGTGAGACTGAGCCAGAAACTAGCAGCGGCTGCAAAACGCGCATTCCGCTTCGTCAGCATGCCGCGCGCCCTTGCGTGGGCGGTCCTATTCTCCGGCCTGAGTGCCGTCGCCTCGATTCTTGCCCAGTTCATGATCGCGGAAACGCTCGGAATGGGCGTTGACCTCATGCAGCTCACCGCCGTCGTCGGCCTCGTGACGCTGGCAGCCCTGATGCCCGTCTCCCTCAACGGCATCGGGCTTCAAGAGGCTGGCCTTGTCGCGCTATTTCAACTCGTGGACGTTGCGCAGGAGCCAGCCATCGCCTTTGCTGCTTTCAGCAGAGCCCTGATCCTTGGAACTAGCGTTATCGGCGGCATCCTGCTCATGCTCTCGAGCCAGCCCACACCCAGCCAGACTCACCGTCCGAACCCGTAATTCTCAGCGGCGAGATCCGAGCCGCGGTAGAGCCAAGCCATTTCGTAGCCGCGATAATCGAGGGTCAGGATAGGCCGTGATTTCGGTTGCGGAAGGCCCTGAACAATGCGGCTCCGGTTGAACAGATGATAATCGTGATCGCCCAAGGGCTCTTTTCCTGCGACACTTGCGGCATCGAATATCTGAAATGACCGCGGCCGCTCGGGCAACCAGCGCCCCGAATAGAAATGAAATATTCGCCCGTCTTGACAGACATTCGGCGATCTCTCGCAAAGCTCCTCGAACTTCGCCCCCAGGAGAGCGCGTTCCTCGCCCCAACCCATCCAGGACGGATTGATGCGGCCGGTCTCCACGAACTTGGCATCTGCATACTCTAGCCAGAATGGACGAAAAGCAGCATAGAGCGGACGGAAAGGAGCTGTCTCCAGGATCAGAAACAATGATGCCGTGACAGCAAACACCGAAGCGGCGGCAAGGCGCGTCCGACGCTTCACAAGATACTCTTGCACTCTGCCCATCACCACCGTGAGTGACCCTGCAAGAAGCAGAAACAAGGGAATGTTTAGATAACGGTGAGCCAACGGGACCTGTAATACCGCGCCGATCAGTGTCAGTATCAAGGCAATCGCAAACAGGAATGCTGCCGCCGGATCGTAGTCCCTCCTCCCGATGATCAGCAGCAGGTTTGCCACCAATACCAGGACGAAGACTGGGGTCGGCATTGCGACAACGAGTACTTGGAAAGCGTAGGCGACAAACGCAAATTTAGTCATCGCCGGGCTATCAAGACCGAAATGGAGCCATGCGCCGTTCATTGCAAAGGCCGGAGGCCTCAGACTTGGATGGTACGGCGCCCAATATGGCTGGAGCCAAGCTATTGAAACCACTCCTGTCACGAGCGCAACAAGCACGCACCCCGCAACCACCCGCAGAATATTCCGAAGGGCCAGTGTTCGCTGTGCCTGGCTCAGCCGTCCGCTCGCGCTCCCGATTGCGGTGGCCATTCCGACCAGGCACACAATTGCAATCAACGCCGCGCCAAAACGATTAGGAAGCTCTCCGCCTCCTCTTCCAGAGACGATCTGCATCGGAACCCATACCCACGAAGCAATCCCGTCGGTAACCCCTTTCCAGACGCTCCTCCACAAATCCCATGGCAGCGCTACTGCGTACAGGATTGTGAAGATCGCCGACACGGAAACCGAGATCAGGATCGCTACGACCATTCCGCGCACAGCGGCAACGTTAGGCCGAGCAGGCCGCCTTCGCGCAACCATCAGCGCCGACGCCGTCAAAGCTATGACGAGGATCGGAGAGCCGGAGAGTTTCTCCTGTGCGGAAAGAGTCGCCACAACGAGGGCAACAAGGCTCACGGCCAGACCGTTCTCAACTCGCTTCGAAAACGCAAGAAGGATTAGAAGCAATGATATGGTCGCCCCCAAGGAAGAGACCAGATCATAATTGAAGGTTTTGATCGTAATGTTGCTCATCGGAAACGTGAACAACGCTGCAATCGAAAAGAGCAGAACTGGAGGACTAAATGCGTCGAAACCGCTCAGCCGGGCGATCAAGAAATAGATAACCAAGAGTAGGGAAGCCCCAACCAACCAGTGACCAATCTTCAAAGCCATTCGGATCTGGTCTTCGGGAACGCCGAACGCTTGCATGAGCCGCGCCTCGTGTAGTGCAAGAGGCAACGTCGTTCGCAACGCGCCTAAAACCATCTGCCCGTGCGCACGGTCTTCCGGATCCAACAAATGATCCGTGATTGAAGTCTCGTCGATCGTCATAAACTGAGTATCGCGCTCGACGGAAGCAGCGATTGGGACCAATAGAGGCATTGCGACCACAAGCCCAATGATCAAGCTCTTCGCCCTTTGACAGAGGCAGACTACGATTACCAACCAGACGAGCAATCCGGCGCAGAGCTCGACTGCGTTAGCAGGCAGCAAGCTTGACATTGGAATGAGCGGGTTCATCTCTTGAAAGAGCTAAATTGGCCGACGCAATACGGCATTGATGGACTGGGCAAACACCTGGCCGCGATCTGCCGAGTCCAATAGTCTTGCGACCGCCGTGAGCAACCAGCTTGCCGCGCGGGCCGCATGAGGAAAACTGGAGGAATACAACAACGATGTCGTCAGCATGCTGCCCGCTTGCAGGGTCGCGTGCGCGAGGCCGCCGGCGGCCGAGAGTTCGACGATTTCGAACCCCGCGTCACGGGCGAGCTTCTCAACCCCGTAGCGGGTGAAGCGGAAATAGTCGTGCGGCTGGCCGTGAAGATAATAGAGGAACGGCACCGACAGAATCAAGACGCCGCCAGGTCTGAGCACGCGCAACAGTTCCGGAAACGCTGTCCACGGCCGCGGCATATGCTCCAGGACCGAGCAGCAGAAGATCGAGTCGAACGTATTGTCAGGGACCGGCAGGAGTCCTTGCGCATCGGAGACGAAATCGATATCCGGATGGGTAGGGAACGCGTCGGTCGCAACATAGCCGTGCGCCTTGGAGCGGATCGCCGCACGCCAAGCCAGCCTCCCGGCGCCCAGGTCCAGCGTCGTGCCCTTCACGTGGCGATGGATCATCGGCAGCAGCGCGCCGTAGGCCGTGCGATGGTCGACGGCAAGGTCCCAAAATTCATCGGAGCCGATCGTCCGATCGCAGACCTCGTTCCAACGTCGTTGCAGCCAGCCAATCATAGCCGATCATCCCATGGGGCAAGCTGGGGCAGGCGCGCGTCCAGGCCAAGCCAGATCCACAGCGCCCCCCGATCGTCGCACTTTTTTGCCACATGGTCGGCCCAGCGCTGCGTCAGGACGCGCTGATTGAGGAAGCTAGTTCGTGGCGAGGCCGGCATCGGAAGCTCTCGCAGCCACCGCGCGATCGGGGCGCCGAACCCCTTCTTCGCCCGGTGGAGGATGTCGTCGGGCAACCGGTTGCGGAGCGAGCGCTTCAATATCCACTTGCTCACGCCCTTGCGCAACTTGACGTCGATCGGCAGGCGCCGTGCAAACTCCACGACGTCGTTGTCGAGAAACGGAGCGCGGACTTCGAGCGATTCGAGCATTGAGCTGCGATCCGACTTCACCAGGATGTCGTCGGGCAGATAGAGGTTGGTGAAGAACTCCAGCGTACGGTTGGCATCATCACGCGCTTCCGATTGCTCCCACGTCGTAATCGCTTCCTCGTACAGCGTCTCCGGATCCACCTCGTCCTCGAAGAGCTCCGATATTTCCCGGCTGCTAAGGGCGCCGAGCCACGCCGCATTCCACATCGACGGCTTCAGGCTCAGGCCCCTCAGGCCGCGCCTGATCTTGAAATCGAAACTCATATTCCGCTCGGAGGGCGGCAACCGGCATGCCAAAACGGAGATCGCCTGATGGATCTTGCGCGGAACCATCCGATCGTACATGCGAGCAAGCCCGAGGATCCTGAAGGGATCGTAGCCGGCAAAGAGCTCGTCGCCTCCGTCACCCGACAGTGCAACTTTAACGTTCGCCGCCGCGTACCTGCACAGCACTGACGTCGGGACGACGGAACTGTCTCCCATGGGCTCATCGATACGCCCGAGCAAGGCGACGAGCTCCGAGCGCACAGCATCGAGATCACAGATTTTGACATGCCAATTGCATCCGATGAGCTTGGCGACCCGCTCGGCGTACCGAGACTCATCGAAGCTGGGCTCGGTGAACCCAATCGAGAAGGCGTCGATGGTCTTCGGGTCGCGTGTGTCCGCCGCGTGCGCCAGGATCGCCGACGAATCCACGCCGCCGGACAGAAAAAGGCCCAGCGGCACGTCGCTTTCGAGCCGTGCGGAGACGGACTTTCCGAGAAGATGGTCGAGCTCCTCAGCCCAATCGTCTTTCGTCCCGGCGGGCGCAGCGTCGGGCAGAATTGAGAAGCGCCAATAGGATCGCTCGACCGGTGCGAGCAGCGGAGCATGGTCGATCTGGGACACGTCGATCTCGAGCCAGCTGCCCGGCCGCAACCGCTGAACGCCGGCGAGCGGCGTCCTGGTTCCTGGGATAAAGCTGTATGCAAAGAGCTTCTGTATCGCTAGACGGTCGATGCCCGTCCCCTTCAACGAAGGATGCTTGGTCAGCGCGCCGAGCTCGGACGCAAAGACAAACTCCCCGTTCTTTACGGTCCAGAACAGGGGCTTTTCACCGAACCGATCCCGCGCGATAACCAACCGCTCGCCAGCGCGATCGAGCAGTGCGAAAGCGAACATGCCGTTGAGCCTGGGCAGCAGCCCCTCGCCCCATTCGACCCAGCCGTGAAGCAGCACTTCGGTGTCGCTGTGGGATGTCGCGAAGCGATGCCCGCGTGCCTCCAGTTCCGACCGAAGATTTCGGTGATTGTAGATCTCGCCATTGAACACGACAGTCACACGACCGTCCGGAAGAGACATCGGCTGAGCGCCGCCCCCGATGTCCAGAATGGCGAGACGCCGGTGCGCGAGGTGAATGCGCCTCTTCGCATCCGACAGAAAGCCTTCTCCGTCGGGCCCCCGATGCGCAAGCTCGCGCGCCATCGCCCTCAGGGCGGTGGGATTCTCGGCGCCGACGAAGCCCGCGATTCCGCACATGTCAGTCGCTTTCGACCTCGAAATTAATCCGATTCTTCACATCGTAAATGCGCTTGCTCTGCGACTCGAAATAGATCCGGACCATCAGCTCCGCGAGCAGCCCCATCAGGATACACATCGTGCCGGAGATCACGCACAGCGACACGAGAAGCGGCAGCGGCGTCTGGATGAAGGTGATGCCATCAAAATATTTCAGCCAAAGGGAATATAGGCCGGCGAAGAACCCAAGAGCGAAGAAGACAACGGCGGCTCCGCCGAAGACGTAGATGGGTTTCGTTTCGTATTCGGTGAGGAACTTGACCAGCAGCAGATCGAGCACGACCTTGAAGACGCGCTCCAGTCCGTATTTTGACTTGCCGGCGCGACGCGGGTGGTGCGCGACCGGAATTTCGACTACGCGCCCTCCCTGCCAGGCGGCGTAGATTGGGATGAATCTGTGCATCTCGCCATACAGCCGGAAACCGCGCAGGAGGTCGGCCTTGTACGCCTTGAGCGTGCAGCCATAGTCGTGAAGCGACAATCCCGACAGCCAGGAGATGAGCCGGTTGGCAAGCCGCGACGGCAAATTCCGCACGAGCGCGTTGTCCTGCCGGTCCCGGCGCCAGCCCGACACGACGTCGAACCCTTCGTCCATCTTGGCGAGGAGTCGCGGAATGTCGGCGGGATCGTTCTGCAGATCACCGTCCATAGGCACGATGACGTCGCCCCGCGCCGCATCAAAACCGGCCATCATGGCGGCGGTCTGGCCGCAGTTCCTGGCGAAAGTGATCACTTTGAATCGGGCATCCGACGCGGCCAAGCGCTCAAGTTGGAGCGCCGAGCCGTCGGTCGACCCGTCATTGACCAGGATGACCTCAACCTCCGGCCCGAGCGTCGATATGGTCTTCACTAGCGCCGCACGAAGCGGCTCAATGTTGCCCTCTTCGTTGAATATGGGAATGACGATCGATAGTCTCACGGCCCGACGCAGCATTTCCAGCCCCGAGGTCGGTACAACGTCGGTCATGACAGCCTTCCAGATAGATCCCCCAGGCCGGACGATAGGGCCGCCCGCACCCACCCTTTGATGTGGTACTTCGAACGCAAAGGCATCGTCAACTGGTGGTTCTGCGGTCCATTTCTCAATGCGCTCCGGGTGCCGGCCGCTTGCCTGGGCAGAGCTTTTCGGATAGCCAGATATCAATCACTGCCGATACGGACGACGATGTCAGGAACTGGTCAGAGCCTCTACCAACGCGCGCGCAAGGTAATGCCCGGCGGAACGCAGCTGCTCTCAAAGCGGCCGGAAATGTTCCTGCCGGAACAATGGCCCACCTATTTCAAATCGGCAAAGGGCGCCGAGGTCGTCGACCTCGACGGCAAGACCTATCTCGACATGAGCTATTGCGGCATCGGCGCCACCATCTTGGGCTTTGCCGATCCCGACGTCGATGCCGCGGTGAAGTCCGCGATCGACATGGGCTCGATGTCGACCTTGAACTGCGCCGAGGATGTCGAGCTTGCGGAGCTCCTGGTCGAGCTGCATCCCTGGGCCGACATGGTGCGCTTCGGCCGCGCCGGCGGCGAGGCCATGGCGATCGCGGTCCGCATCGCCCGCGCGGCGACCGGCCGCGACATGGTGGCGTTCTGCGGCTATCATGGCTGGCACGACTGGTATCTCAGCGCCAATCTCGGCGAGACCACCGCGCTCGACGGCCATCTGCTGCCAGGCCTAGATACCAAAGGCGTGCCGCGTGGCCTCGCCGGCCTGATGCATCCTTTCCACTTCAACAAGCTCGACGAGATCGAGGCTATCGTCGCCGCCCATGGCGAGCGGCTCGCCGCAATCGTGATGGAACCGGTGCGCTCCAGCGAGCCCGAGCCGGCCTTCATCAAGGGCATCCGCGCACTCGCCGACCGCTGCGGCGCGGCGCTAATCTTCGACGAGGTCACGTCAGGCTTCCGCATCAATTCCGGCGGCGCGCATCTCGCTTACGGCGTCGATCCCGATATGGCCGTGTTCGCCAAGGCCATCGCCAACGGCTTCCCGATGGCCGCGATCGTGGGCCGCGCTTCGGTGATGGACGCGGCACAGGAAACCTTCGTCAGTTCGACGGCCTGGACCGAGCGCGTCGGCCCGGTCGCAGCCCTTGCCACCTTGCGCAAGCATCGCGAGCAGAACGTCGCTCGCCACCTGATGCGGATCGGTACCCGGATCCAGAAGGGTTGGACGGAGGCATCGCAGACCACCGGCCTTCCGCTGCACGTCTCCGGCATCTCGCCGCTCGGGCATTTCGCTTTCGACCTGCCCGACGCGCAGGAGGTGCGCACGCTGTTCACGCAGATGATGCTCGACCGCGGCATTCTCGCCACAGGCTCGTTCTACGCGATGTGGTCGCACACCGACGCCCATGTCGACCGCTATCTGGAGACGGTGAACGAAGTATTCCGCGAGCTGCGCACCGCGATCGACCAGAAGGCCGTCAAACAGTTGCTGCGCGGCCCGGTTGCGCATTCCGGATTCAAGCGCCTGACCTGATCAGGTCGCCACCCCGAAGATATCATGCACGACGTTGCGCGATGTCGGAGACCGCGCGGCGTTCGGATAGATGCCGTGCAGGATGCTGTCCGCAGCAAGCGCGCCGCCGTCGATGACGATCGCACCAGTCGACACGAAACTGTTGTCGCCCACCGCGGTCTTTCCGATCACGCGGCTACCGCCATACATCACGATGCCGCGGCCGAACGATGGATAGTCATTGTCGAGGTTCGCTCCCACCGTGCAGTTGTGGTAGCAGATGAAATAGTCGGAATAGCTGGCGCGGCCGAGCACGGAGCCAACGGGATGCTGGACCGCGAACACATCGGGCAGTTCCACCTCATAAAACGCATCAATCGCGTGTAGCGCCTTGTTCAACGCGTAGGCCTTATCTGCGATGGGGTGGCCGGGCCGCTCACGAAAGGCTGAATTGGCGAGGTAATAGAGAAAGATCACATACTGGTCGGAGTGCCAGTGCGAGAACCGAGCCTCGCCATTCGCAAAGAACCCTTTCAGCCGCACCCGCGAGAAGCAATGATCGATCCGGCCGAGTGCAAGGTCGACGAATTTCGGGAGGTCGCCGACGTCGACGCCATCAGGAAACAGGTTTTCGAACTGCTTGCGTACGTAAAGGGCGAGATCGTTGCGGGCAAGCGAGAGCTGCACTGTGCTAATTCCTGCTTGAGAAGCTGGCGCGCACATCAAGGCCGCGCGAGAACAGATGGCTGCGCAGTTTGATCGGGCTGTGATCGGTGAACAGGAACATCGAGGAGATCGCGACCGCCGAGGCGCCGGCTTCCAGCGCGTCGATTGCATGCTGCAGCGAGCCGCAGCCGCCGGAAACGATCAGCGGTACACTCAACACATTTGCCGCCTTGTGGATCAGTTCGAGGTCGTAACCACTCATGGTACCGTCACGATCGATCGAGCCAAGCAACACTTCGCCGCAGTGGAGGTCCTCACAACGTTGCGCCCATTCGATCGGATCGAGCGCGACGTGCTCGCGACCGCCTTCGATGAACACACTGGCATGGCCTGGGCCGATTCTCTTGTAGTCAATCGACACCGTCATGCACTGATCACCGAAGGTGCGTGCCGCCTCCCGCAAGAACTCCGGACGCCGGACGGCCTCCGAATTCACCGACACCTTGTCGGCGCCGGCGCGGAGCAGCGTGTTGACGTCGTCGAGCGTCTTGACTCCGCCGCCGACGGTAAAGGGCATGAAGATCTCTTCCGACATCCGCTCGATAATGTCGACGACGCGGCCACGCGAAGCCGCGCTCGGCACGATGTCAAGGACGATCAGCTCGTCAACACCGTAGTCGTTGTAGACCTTCGCGGTCGTCACGGGATTTCCGGCGACGCGCTCGTTGTCGAAGAAGCGGGTGTATTTGACGAGCCTGCCATCGCGCAGCAGGAACTTTGGGATCAGGCGCTTCTTCAGCATCACGACGACTTCAGGGATTCCAGCGCAGGAAATTGCTCATCAGCTCAATCCCGGTGTCCTGGCTCTTCTCGGGATGGAACTGCGTGGCGGCGATGTTGTCCCGTGCGATGATCGCGGTCACCGGCTGGCCGTACTGAGCGAAGCCGACAACGTCGCCCCCGTCCCTGCAGCGCATGGCGAAGGAGTGCACGAAATAGAATGCAAGATTGCTCTCGCGGATATTGGCGAGGATCGGATGGTTGCGCTCCTTCGCCACCATGTTCCAACCCATATGCGGGATCTTCAGCGCAGGGTCGTTCGGCATCAGCCGCAGGACGTCGGCGTCGAACCAGCCGAGCCCGCGATGTGCCCCGCCGTCGTCGGCGTGCTCCTCGGACGTATTGGCGAGCAGTTGCATCCCCAGACACACCGCGAGGAAGGGTTTGCCGTTCTCGCGGACGTGGCGCTCCAGCATCTCGTCGATGCCGCGGGCGCGGATGTTGCTCATCGCATCACCGAACGCACCGACGCCGGGGAGGATGACGTGGGAAGCATCCGCGACCGCGTCGGCGTCGTGGGTCACGACCGGATCGAAGCCGCAATACTCGACGGCGTTCTTCACCGAGCGCACATTGTTGATGCCGTAATCGACGATCGCTACGCCAGACATCGCCTGCTCCCCCGGCGCTTCGACGCGCCGCCCGTCAACCCTCGACTATCCCTTGCCGCCGCCGATTTCGACGCCAGGATGGTTCGGCCACGGCACCTGCGTGTTGTTCCACTTGTCCATGTCGGGCATGCGGCGGCCCGGCTCGACCGTATTCGGCGAGAACTGCCACGGGCTGACCTCGTGCTTGATCGCGATGCCCAAGAACTGCTCCTCGGTGAGCTGGAGATAGTCGAGGAACAGATCAAGGCTCGGCGGCCGTTTGCCGTCGAACTCGCGCACCAGCGCTTCGCCCTGCTCGCGGGTCATGCGCTTGTTACGGATGTCGATATTGGCGAGATGGTTGGTCCGGCCCATGCCGCGCTTGATGTATTTGAGGTAGTCGCGCACGCCCTGGAAGAAGCACTCGATCTTCTCGTAGTCGTATTCCGGCGGAATGCCCTCGACCTCCTGGCCCTTCCAGCCGAGCTCGCGCTTGATGATCTCGACGTGCTTCTTGGTGTCCCACTTGATGTAGCTGCCGAGGCAGATCGAGCGGCACTTGATCCGCATCAGGTCCTTGCGCGGCGGATATACGAAGGGATAGAGGTCGCGCTTGGCGACGCGGCCGCCGAGGAATTCGTACATGTCGTCGGCGGTGATGCCGAGATTCATCGCGCGATTGAAGCGCTTCTCGTCGACCTCTTCCATCTCGTCGTAGGAATAGAACGACTGGTATTCCGCTAGGCTCTCGCCCCAGAACAGCAACGGCGTCTCGTAGCGGATCGCGATCTGCATGGTGTGCGCGTAGATGCCGGTATGACAGTGCCAGCAGAAGTCGCCACGGCGCTTCAGCGATTCCAGCATCAGCTCACGCACCACATGCCAGTTCGGCGTGAAGTTCAGCACATCGACGCCGAGCTGTTTGAACACGCTCGTGTTGTTCTCTTCGATCAGTGGACGGTAGAACCAGTGGTCGAAGCGCACCACCAACGGCTTCAGGCCGAGTTTCTTGACCACGTACCAGAGCTGGAAGACGCTATCCTTGCCGCCCGAATAGGGCACAATGCAGTCGTATAACCCCTTGTCGCGGTACTGCGCGACCAGTTCCATCATCTGCCTGTGGCGCTCCTCCCAGTTGATCTGGGTATCGCGCACCTCGATCTGAGCGCAGACGCTGCACGAACCGGCTTCGTCGAATGAAGTGGCCTCAGCCGTTTCCGGCAATAAGCATTTGCTACAGCTCAACATTTCGAAGATTCTCGCGATTGCATGATTTGCTGTCGGCTTACCACGCCGTCCACCCCCCGTCGACCGCAATGCATTGTCCTGTCACATAGGCCGACAGGTCGCTCGCGAGATAGGCCACGGCGCCCTTCATATCGTCCTCGCTGGCCATGCGTGCAAGCGGCGTCCGGGCCACATAGCGGCTCAAAAACGGCTCCGGCGTGGCCCGGAAGACGCCGCCCGGTGCCACCGCATTGACACGCACTTTTGGCGCCATGGTGGTGGCGAGCCACCGCGTCAGCTGGATCAGGCCGCCCTTGCTCGCGGCATAGGCGGCCGGATTCCCGAGCGGGGTTCCCTCATAAAGCCGCCAATCGGGCCCGGCCAGGCCGTAGATCGAGGAAATATTGATCACACTGCCATGGCCCGATTTAGCCAGGTCCTCGTTCGCGGCCTGGATCAGGACGAAGGGCGCGGTGAGATTGACCTCGATTGCCCGTCGCCAGGTCGCATCCGACTGCTGCGCGAACGGAACCGCCCAGCCCTCGAGCCCGCTGGTGCCGACGAAGGCCGCGCAATTGACGATGATATCGATGCCGCCAAAGGCCTCGCGCACCCGCCGCGGCAGATCCTTCACCGCATCGCCCTGCTCGAAATCGCAATCGAACATGGCGGTCTTGACCGAATGGTCCGCCGTCAGCTTCGAGGCGGCTTCCTTGCCGGCAGATGCTGCGATGTCGACCAGCGCGATATCAGCGCCGAGCTCGGCAAGGCCATTCGCGACCGCGCGGCCGATATGGCCGGCACCGCCGGTGACAACGGCAACCCGGCCGTCGAGCGACATCATCTCGCGGAGCGAACGTTCGGTGCTCATCCAAAGATCCTCTGGAATTCGTCGGAGGCACGCTGGAGATCGTCGAGCCGGCCGACGTCGATCCAGTATTCCCGTAACGGGAAGACGACCGACGGCTTGCCCTTGGCGATGGTGCGCTCGATCAATGTCGGCATGTCCACGGCTTCATTGGCGTCGAGATGGGCGAGCACGCCGGGATCGAGCAGATAGACGCCGGCATTGACGAAGAACTTTTGCGTCGGCTTCTCGCGGATGCCGAGCAGGCGATGATCGTCGAAATCAATCACGCCGAACGGCACGGTCACGGAATGCTCGCGCACGCAGACGGTGGAGAAGGCCTGGTGCTCGCGATGATATTTCAGCATCTGCTCGAAATTCACCGTGGTCAACAGGTCGCCGTTCATGACGAAGAACGGCTGCGCCGGCCGCTCCGGCAATAGCGACAGCGCGCCGGCCGTGCCGAGCCGGGCGTTCTCCTGGAGATAGTTGATCTCGACGCCCCAGGCCGAGCCATCGCCAAAATAGTCCTGGATCATCTCGGCCTTGTAGTTCACCGAAATGAAGAACTTGCCGAAGCCGGCCTTCACGAAGCCGCCGAGCACGGTCTCCAGAATTGGCTTGTCGCCGACGCGGATCAGTGGCTTCGGGATGTCGTCGGTAAGCGGCTTCAGCCGCGAGCCGAGGCCGCCGGCCATCAGCACCACCCAATGATCGGACTGCTGGGCGAGCGCAAGCTCGTCGATCAGCCGGACCTCGATCACCCGCCCCTCCGCATCGACAAGCGGAAGCTGGTGGATCGAATGCTTGCGCATCAGATTGAGCGCGGCCGGATTCGAGATGCCGACGGGTGCGGTGATCGGCGTGCGGTTCATCACCCGGCTGACGGAGGCGTCGAGGCCGGTGCCGCCGAGCAGCGCACGCCGCACGTCGCCGTCGGTGACGGTGCCGACGATTTGGCCGTCGCGCTCGACGATGGCGAGTTGCACCGTGCCCTGATCGATCCGCCGCAGCGTCTCGATCAGAGGTGTATCTTCATTGACGACGAACGCGCCCTTCATGACAAACCAATCCTATTCGTTGCCGGCGAACCCGCCGGCCGCGACATCCTTTGTAACCACCGCGCCCGCGGCAACGACGGCTCCGGCGCCCACTTTGACGCCGACCAACACTACGGCACCGGCGCCGACATGGACGCTCTCGCCGATCGACACGCCCCCGCACAGCACCGCTCCCGGCGCGATATGCGCGTGATCGCCGACGATGCAATCGTGCTCCACCACCGCGCGCGTGTTTATCAGGACATTCCGCCCGATCCGCGCCGCCGGCTGGATCACGGCGCCGGCCATCACCTGCGCGCCGTCGCCGAGTTGTGCATCGGAGGCGATCACGGCGGAAGCATGAGCGATCACCGGAAATTTGTAGCCCTGCGCGGCAAACCGCTCGAACAAAGTGCGCCGGCCCGACAACCCGGAATCGCTGCGCGAGGCGCGGTTACCGAGGCCATTGGCAAGCTCGATCTTGTCGGCGGCCATCTTCAGGACATGGTCGTCAGATTCCGTAATCGGAACGCCGCCGATGGCCTCGCCGATAAGCGCGGCGTCGCGGTCGGCGACGGCTGCGGGACGTATGCCGCGGCTCAGCAACGCCTCGATGACAACGCGGGCATGACCGCCGGCGCTAAGCACGATCAGGCTCATGGCTCGATCGCCTCATTGGCCGCATAGTCGCGCTGTGCGGTCTTGCCGAGATAGTTCCAATAGTCGATCGGCGGCACGCCATTGCCCGGCCGCTTGACGCCGAGATTGTCTTCCGTAAAGCGCTCGCCGGCGCGCAACGCGCGAAGCGCAACTAGACTGCGCCGTGCCACAGCGCGGTTGGGAATCTCTTCCGGCGCCGGCACCTTGCGCCCGTCGCCAAGTGCGGCCTCGACGTCGCGGATCGCCGCGATCATCGCCGTCATCTCGTCTGGCTCGATCGAGGCGCGGTGATCGGGGCCCGGCAGATCGCGGTCGAGCGTCAGGTGTTTTTCGATCACGGCGGCGCCGAGCGCCACCGCTGCCGCAGCGATGTGGATACCGCGACTGTGGTCGGAGAAGCCGACAGGCAAGCCAAATGCATCGCGCAGCGTCGCCATCGCGCGCAGGTTGATCGACCGCGGATCCGCCGGATATTCGGTCGTGCAATGCAGCAGCGCGACTTTTACGCGCAGTTCCGTCCAGGTCGCGCGGTCCAGCAGCAGTTTTGCGAAGTCGGCAGGCGACGGGCGCGCGGCCGCGTCGCCGAGATAACCGAACGCGATGACACCGAGCGCCTGCTCCACCTCGGCGAGCGTCCCCATGCCGGTCGAGAGAATGATCGGCAGGCGGAACCGCGCCAGATGCAGTAACAGCGGCGCGTTGGTGAGATCGCCCGAGCCGACCTTCAGCGTGGAAACGCCGACGCGGCGGACCAGATGCGTGGCGCTGTCGGCATCGAACGGCGTCGACATGTAGGTGATGTTCGACGCGGCGCAGGCGGCCGCGATCTGCACCTCGTCATCGGTGCTGAGCTCGAGCGCGCGCAGCATATCGAGCTGCGACTGCGCGTTGCCGGTGGTCGCCTGCTGGTAGCTCGCCTTCGCGGCCCCGGCTGTGGCGAGGTTGTCGGCGCGGAACGACTGAAACTTGACGACGTCGGCCCCTGCCTTTGCGGCCGCCTCCACCAGCGCCAGCGCGCGTGCGCGGTCACCGTTGTGGTTGACGCCCGCCTCAGCAATGATCAAGGTTTTGCGATGCATCGGGTTTCGTCGCTGGGCGAAGCGAAATCGCCCGCCAATCAAGTGGTTGTCTTAGTCGAGCACGCTGGTAAAAGCAACGCAAGCGGGCAGCTCGCGGCGGTCCCCAAAGGGCGCCGAAACAGCCCCCGCCGGGTAACGAATCGCGCCGATTCGCCATCGGCCTGAACGCAGGATTGTCTGGAGCCAATGACGAACTCGCCCGAGATATTGTTCCTGCTGGTCGGCCGCGGTGGATCGAAGGGCTTGCCCGGCAAGAATCTGCGCGAAATCGGCGGCCTTAGCCTGACCGGCTACAAGGCGATCGCCGCAAAACGATCCCGTTACTGTTCGCGCCTGATCGTCTCCAGCGACAGCGCCGAGATCCGGAACGAGGCGAAGCGCCATGGCGCCGAGGTGCTGTTCGAGCGGCCGGCCGAGCTTGCGAGCGACACCGCCTCCTCCAACGACGTGGTGCTGCACGCCATGGACTGGATCGAGACGTTTGAGAAGCGGCGTTACGATGCCATCATGCTGCTGGAACCCTCATCGCCCTTCGCAACGCCAGCGCATTTCGACGAGGCCGTCGAGCTGTTCGCTGCGCGTAAGGCGAGCCTCGTCGTCGGCATGCGCGAGACCGAGGTCTCCTCGATCTTCGTCGGCACGCTCGGCAAGGACGGCTCGATCGACGGCATCGTCGAGAAGATGCAGACGACCACCGCGCAGCGGCGGCAGGATCAGGTGATCGAAGTCACCATGAACGGCGCGCTCTATCTCGTCGGCTGGAACGCGATGCGCAAGCATCGCAAGATCTACGCCGAGCCCACCGCGAGCTACGGCATCGTGATGGACCGCATGCATTCGATCGAGATCGAGAGCGCAGCCGACCTCGCCTACGCATCCTACGTCATCGAGCACGGCATGCTCGATGCCTCGCCGTGGCGGCAAGCATGAGCGCACGCCGCCGCATCACCGTCGTCACCGGCTCGCGCGCCGACTACGGCCTGCTGCGGGGCATCCTGACGCAGCTCAAGGCGGCCGACGACGTCACGCTGAGCGTGATCGCCTGCGGCATGCATCTGTTACAGCGCTTCGGCGAGACCTGGAAGATCATCGAGGCCGACGGCTTTCCGATCGCGGCGAAGGTCGATCTCGCGCTGGACGACGACCGCGCCGAGACGATTGCGCGCGGCACTGGCATGGGGGTGACAGGCTTTGCCGAGGCGCTGCCGAAATTCGCGCCCGATATCATCGTCGTGCTCGGGGACCGCTACGAGGTGCTGGCTGCAGCCGTCGCCGCGACGCTCCTGAACATCCCGATCGCGCATATCCATGGCGGCGAGATCACCGCGGGCGCCTTCGACGATGCGATCCGTCACGCCATCACCAAGATGGCCTGCCTGCATTTCGTCGCCGCCGAGCCCTATCGCCAGCGCGTGATCCGGATGGGCGAGCAGCCCGATCTCGTCTTCAATGTCGGCGCGCCCGGTCTCGATCTGGCCGATGCCGCGCCGCCGCTGACCCGCGCCGAGCTGCTCGCAAAGCTCGGCATCAGCGGCCCCGAGCGCTTCCTGCTGGCGACACTGCATCCGACCACGGCGCAGCCCGAAGCCGACGCCGCCAACGTCGCGGCACTCCTTGGCGCGCTTGCCGAGGTCGAAGACCGCAGCGTCATCTTCACCGGCGTTAACGCCGATCCCGGCTATCGCGCCATCGACGACGCCATCAAGGCGTTCGTCGCGACACGCCCCGATCGCGCCCATCACTTCACCTCGCTCGGCAGCGAGCGTTACTGGGCCGCGTTGCGGCTTGCGGATGCCGTGGTCGGCAACTCCTCCAGCGGCATTTTGGAGGCGCCCGCCGTCGGCGTGCCCTCGATCAATATCGGCGACCGCCAGAAGGGCCGGCTGCGCGCTACCTCGATCATCGATTGCCCCGCCGATTCGCTCCTAATCCTCGCAAGCCTCAGGCGCATCTTCGAGGGCCGGTTCCGGCCCGATCCGGAGCTTCCGCCGCCCTACGGCCGCGGGGGTGCATCCGAAGCCATTGCAGGAACCCTTCGAAAGGTTGATCTCAAGCGCGCTTTCCCCAAGCATTTCTATGATTTACCGGCCCCGGAATCGCCCGGAACGACGGGGTAATGTCGAGCGCGTTACCCTCGACATCTGCGCAAAGATGCTGGAGCCCGAGATGTCGTCGTGGACGTTGAACGCGATCTCGCCGTTCGCGGCACCGGCCGCGACTAGGAAATACTCGGCATCGAGCCGCTGCTTGAGCTGCTCCAGGATCGGGCGGAATTCCGCAACCGGTTCGACCAGGAAAATATTTGGCGCGCGCGAGGTGTCGTAGAGTCAGCGACGTGCCGAAGGCAACCACAGTCTTCACGTCGAAACCCAGCGACTTCAGACGCTTGAAGAACAGGCCAAATTCCTGACCGGCACGTTGGTGCGCATCAAGCGAAAGCCGATGGGCTTCAGGAAGCGATCGATGGCCTGGAACGCGGCAGAGACGAACGCCTTCATAAAGCGAACGCCGGTTGGGCTGAAGCCGAGGTAACGGGTACTGATCGCAAAATGCCTCTACGCACGATGCATTTGCCACAGTTTGCAATCGACCGGTTGGTTTGGTAGATCAGCCCGGCAAGCCGGTAAAGCGACCGCCCCGTCGGCAAAGACAGCGACATCAGCATGAAAGTTCTCGTGACCGGAAGCTCCGGCTTCATCGGCCAAGCACTGGTGCGACGGCTGCGCACCGAGCATTGCACGGTCGTGGGGCTCGACAAGGTTCCGGCCGACGCGACCGACGTCGTGTGCGATATCCTGGACGCCGATGGCCTGGCAAAAGCCGTGACCGGCGCCGCACCGGATGCGGTTGTCCATCTCGCCGCACGCATTGATCTGGACGAGAAGACCAATCTTTCAGGCTACACCGCCAATATCGAGGGCGTCGAAAACCTTGTCGAGGCCGTGCGGCGGACGCCTTCTGTGCGGCGCACGATCTGGACCTCATCGCAACTCGTCTGCCGCGTCGGCTATGTGCCGACCAGCGACACCGACTACCAGGCCGACACGCTGTACGGAAAGAGCAAGGTGCGCACCGAAGAGATCGTCCGCAGCGCCGACGGCGCTGGGCGCGAATGGTGCCTGGCGCGCCCCACGACCGTCTGGGGCCCAGGCATGAGCGCGCATTACCAGCGTTTCTTGCGCATGATCGAGCACGGCCATTATTTCCACGTCGGGCACGGCCCGCTTTGGAAATCCTACAGCTATATCGAGAACATCGCCTTTCAGTATTGGCGCCTTTTGAGCGTGCCGGCGGAACAGATTCATCGCCGGACCTTCTATCTCGCCGACTACACGCCGATCGATCTCATCGCGTGGTGCGATGCGTTTCAGCGCAATTTCGGCTCGCGCCCGATTCCGCATCTGCCGACCGGTGTCGCCCGCTCGCTGGCGCTCTGCGGCGATGCGATGAACGCGATCGGCTTGAAGCGGTTTCCATTCAATTCCTTCCGCCTCAATAACGTGCTCACGCAGTATCAATTCGATCTGGCGCCGACCGCGGCGGTCTGTGGCCCGCTTCCCTGCGACATAGAGCAAGGCGTAGAGGCGACCGTCGCGTGGATGCGAAATCTCCTCGCCCGCTGATATCAGATCGCAGGCTTGTTGGTCCTGAGTTTGCCTGTGTCCTGCGGCTCCCTCGCGCGCAGTGTGGCAAAATCAAACACCAGCCCGGTCACCAGCATCGACACCAACACCAGCGCCGAGTTGGCGATACCAAGAGGCCCCTGAACCGGGCTGAGCAGGACGCTGGCGAGCGCGAACACGAGCAGCAGAGGCGGCGTCATCAGACGGGAATGCCGGCTTCCGGCCGCACTCCAGCCGGCCACTCCTCCCCAGATCGCAACGTAGACGATGGCGCCCACAAAGCCGAAATCGATAAAGGCCGCAGCCCAGGCGCTCGGGTAGAAGCCGTAGATCAGCGCCGCCTGCTGCTCGGCCTTCATGATTGCCACCTGATTGCTCTCCGGGAATAAAATCCGTAGCAGAGGCGACAGTACACCGATTTCGTACACGCCCCATTGGGGCGTGAACTCGCCGCGCGCCTTCCAGACGATATCTACCGTCCGCACACCATGAGTCAGGTAGAAATAGGTGCTGAGAACGATCATGGCCCCGCGCGCCGACGCGCGGCTGGATTCGATCACCGAGGCGACATAGCTGCGCGGCATGACACCCCAATCCTTCAGCTTCATCGCCAGAGAAACATCCGTCGAGCTTGCGTCGGGCGCTGATGGCGGGACCGCCAGCACCTCGGCTAGCCGCTTGCTGAGCTCCGTTGCGGTGATGATCGTGTCGCGCTGGTCCTTTTCCTGCAACTGAGCGATCAGAGGCAATATCTGGATACAGAAGTTATTTCTGTTGGTCCAGATCGCGTTGGAGTAGACCGCAAACAAGGCCACGGCGATGACGACCTTGAGCACGAGATAATGCCCGCGCGGCATCAGCGTCCGCCCCTGCGCGAGGCGCACCATCATCGCCATCGCGACCAGGCTGATAACGAACAGGATCGGCATCCGCCCCGAATAGAGTAGTGCATAGCCAACCGGAGAGACAATGGACAGTTGCGCCAGCACCGCCGTCCATCCGCGGATTTCCTCTCCCTTGAGCAGGAACAACACCACAGAAACGAAGCCGAAGGAGAACATCGCGTAACCGAAGTAGAGTAGCGGCGTGCGCTCGATCGCGATCGTGTCGACGAGTCCAGGAGCACAGCGCAGCAACTCGGCATAGCTGCTATTGCTCACGCCGCTGAGGATGGTACGATCGAGTACCACCAGCGCGATGCCGACGATGCCAAACAGTGATGCGGCCATGGTGACGTTGTTGAGCACCCGCGCGGAACGTCGCGGCGAGCACGCCCGGGGCACAAACCAGCGATCGAAGACGAGCTTGCCGCCCTGATAGGACAGCAGAAAGATCGCCAGCCCCAGCGCGACCAACCTCAGCACCGCAGCGGACGGCTGTCCGGGATAGTCGATCGGTCCGACGGCGACGGCGAGGGGCGTTCCGAGCCAGATTACGGTCATCAGAATCGCGGGCGACGCGAGAGCGCCAACCAACTGAACCAATCGCTGCTGCATGCCGCCGTCCAAGAAGCGCCCCCTCGAGTTTCGAGGTGAGATTACCCCGACGTCAGCTCATGAACCAGTCCTTCACGGATAGAGCATGTCGGGATCGGTGGGAAGACCGACGGGCTCGGTCGCGCCGGGTTCCCTGAAGTTTTCGCGCATCCTATGGACGGCGAACCCCACCAGGGAAAAGAGCAGCGCGGCACTGGCGATTCCGCCAGCGAACGCGGCCCCATAGAGCCCGAACACAGGAACCAATACCACGTTCAACAGCGTCGCCACCGCGGCCGAACCGAGATTGCAGATCAAAAGATGCTTGTCCGACCGCGCCGCGTAGAGTGCATAGGACGGAACATCCGCCAGCATGCGCAGGAAGATTCCCGGCAGCATGGCATAGAACACTCCGATGCTCGCCGCGTAGGTGGACAACCCGAGCAGCGCGAGCATGGGACCCATGGCAACGGCCGACAAAGCGGTCGTCGCGCAGACCAGCGCCAGCATCGACCAGAAGAACGAGCGGAGCGCTGTGCGATAGAAATCCGCGCCCGCAGCGTAGCCGGCAATGACCTTCGGCAGGAATTGATGCGACACCGAGCTGCCCAGCGACAACAGGCCGATCAGGATCGTCGAATAGAACGTGTAGATGCCGAGTGCATCACGTCCGATGAACGCGTCGATGACGAAGCGATCGACATAGGAAATGATCAGCGCTCCAGCCGCCGTTAGCATGAAGGGACGAGCGGTGCGCAAACCGTGGCCAATCCAGATCCAATCCGGTCGCCTTTTCTGGAGTTCGCGCCACGGCAGATCACGCAGGGAGATTGCCGTGAACAAGATCGAACTGGCTCCCCCGAGCCCCCACCAAATCAACACCGCCTCCAACGAGCGCGACGACGGCACGGTGAACATTAGAATCGCAATCGCGTAGACCCATATGGCACCGCGAAGGAAAACAACAACATAGGCGCAAATCGGTCGCGACATGATGACGAGGAAGCGTGTGGCCTCGAGCGAGAGATGCTCGGTCAACAAAATCAGGAGAAACCAGGGAGCGAGGCGCGCCGGAAACAAGCCCGCGAAAACCGCCAGAACCGAGAGAACTGCCGCGGCGAGAAACGTGAGCCCCCCCAATGCCGCCTCATCTGCGATAATCTGCACGCGTCTTTCCGGCGTCGCCGGCACCATCTCGCGAAACATATAGGAATAAAATTCGAGCCCCAGGCCAAGCAGCGCGAATGCCAGCACTGCTGTGACGAGTCCGTATTTGCCCATCTCGTCCGGCGAGAGCATCCGTGCCAGCAGCAAAGACAACAGAAAGCGGCTGGCAAGCGTCAAACCACGCAGGACGAGGACCGCGACGGCGGTAACGATCGCCGGCCGTGCTACGAGATCAAGAAGACGAAGTCGCATAGCGCTGTTCCATCACCGCCGGCCGTCGATATCGGTTGCAGGCGCGCGTCATGGGATCGTCAGGCGGCAGTTCTGCAGGACTTCAGGAATCGCGGCAGGTGCGCGTTCAGCGAACGCGCCAGCGGCTCGACCGAGGTACGCAAAGCTTCGTTCTCGGGATCGAACTTGCGCCAGCCGAAATAGTCGCCCTCGACGCTGATCGACGCCAGGTGCCTCATGATCGCGCGGCGGGTCGTGTCGAGGTCGTCGGGGGATTGCCATCGCGTCAGCCGCTCGGCGAGGCCGTCGACCTGGCTGGTGTCGCGGACGTGCAGGAAGTGCTGCGCGGTTGCGTAGTACGGCTCGGTCGCGACCGAGCACAGCCCGGCCAGCGCCGCCTGGAAGCCGATGGTGCCGGTGAACGTCACCGACACCGCGCACTTCCCGATTAGCAGATTCGCCGGCACGTCATAGGGCACCAGCACCACGGACGGCAGCTTCGCCAGGCGCTCGAACAGCTCGCGCTGGCGGAAACCGAACTGCAACGGATGATCCTTGACGAAGATGCGATAGCCGGCGCGTCCGAGCACCTCGCAATAGCGCACCACCACGTCGTCATGCGCGAGCATGCCTTGCTGCTCGAGCCAGTAGTCCATCGAGGCTTCCGGGAAGAGCTGAAGCCCGAGGAACACCCGTCGCTCGCGCGGTACTTCGGCGAGCCGCTTGTCCCAGCCCTGATCGAGCAGCCCGAGCACGGCCACGTCCCGCATACGCACCTTATGCTTCAGCCGCTTGAGCGCGTCGAGATAGTGGCAGTTGTAGCGGTCACGCTTGAGGAAGCGCCAGACATTGAAGAAGGCGCCGCGCAGCGCGTAATAGCCAAAGATCCGCCAGAACTTGGCCAGCGAGAAGCGCTTGGCGTCGCGGACATAGACCGGCGCAAAGTCTTCCCGACAGAGCTGGCCGACCGCCGTTTCGATGTCCTCTTTGGAAGGCTCGCGCAACCAGACCGGTTTTCCGCGGCGCATCAGCATGACCTGATCAGGGATGATCGAGGTCGTCATCTCCAGGAAGTCGATGCCGCGACGCCGCGCGATGCGCTCCATCACGTCCATGACATAGCGGTCGATGGTGAAGGTCATGACGAGAGCGGGACCAAGCTTGTCAAAGGCCTGCTCGATCGCCTGCGTCATGCCGCCGATCATTTTGAGCGCGAGATTGCGATCGATGCTCCTGAGCACCCGGCAGCGCAGGATGATGTCGGCGCATCCATCCGCGCCGAACCGGTCGAGTGCTGCCGCGGCAGCATCACCCCTGTCGGCGAAGCGGTAGAAATCGTCAACCAACGAGTAGTCGCCGTCGTCGCGCAGGTCGCTGAGCACGACCGCGTCGGCGAACTCCATGCGCGAGGCCAGGTATTTCCACCAGACCGTCGTGCTGTGAATGGTGAAGAAGACGATCCGGGGCATCAGCTCTGGTTCGCGCCTTGGGCGGTTCCGGCGAGGAAGGGACTGCTGGGCAGGTTGATGCAGCGCGTGTTCATGTCTTCGGCGACGGGCAGCGAAGCGCGCGGGCAGTCGCGATACATCGGCAACAGGTGCATCGGCGTCCACAGCGGGCGGGCGCGAATGCCATGGCCGTGCAGGGCTTCGAGCAGGCGGTCGCGCTCGGAGGCGTATTCGCGGTCGAGCACCAGCGTGTTGAGCCAGTAATTGCTCTCAGAACCCATCGGCTCGCGATAGATGCGCGCCCACGGAAAATCGCTGAACGCATCGAGATAGCGTTTTGCGAGCACGCGCTTGGCCGCGACCATGCCGGCCAGCCGCTCCATCTGGGCGCAGCCGAGCGCCGCGTTGATGTTGGGCAGGCGGTAGTTGTAGGCGACCTCGTCGTGCTCGAACGCCCAGGCATGCGCCTTCTTCGCCGTCGAGGTGAAGTGGCGGGCGTGG
The DNA here is from genome assembly GCF_004634465.1 of Bradyrhizobium sp. MOS001. NCBI lineage: Bacteria > Pseudomonadati > Pseudomonadota > Alphaproteobacteria > Hyphomicrobiales > Nitrobacteraceae > Bradyrhizobium > Bradyrhizobium sp. MOS001. The sequence continues at coordinate 23,249 of NZ_SPVJ01000005.1, read as the reverse complement.
AGGGCATGGCCCTCGTCGTCCGTCACGATCATGCCGCCGCCGCCGGTCGTGACGATCTTGTTGCCGTTGAAGCTCAGCACCGCGGAGTGCCCGAAGGTGCCGCAACCCTTGCCGTTCAGGGTCGAGCCGAGCGATTCGGTCGCGTCCTCCACGATCACCAGATCATATCGCGCGGCAACCGCGCCGAGCGCGGCCATGTCGACGGGATGCCCGAAGATGTGCACCGGAACCACGGCGCGAAGCCGGCGGCCGGTGTGCTTGTTCACCCAGGTACCGTTCTGCCGCACAGCGATTGCGTCGAGGTGCGCCTCGAGCGCGCGCGGATCGAGCCCCAGCGTGTCCCAGGTCGAATCGACGAAATGCGGCACGGCGCCGGCATGGCTTACGGCGTTGGCGGTGGCGACGAAGGTGATCGAGGGCAACAGCACTTCGTCGTTGACCTCGACGCCCTCCAGCACCAGGGCCGCATGCAGCGCGGCGGTGCCGTTGACGATCGCAACCGCGTGGCGCGAGCCGGTCGCAGCCGCCACCATCTCCTCAAAACGGGTGACGTATTTTCCGGCCGACGACACCCAGTTGGTGTCGATGCAGTCGAGCACCAGTTCGCGCTCGCGATCTCCGAAGCGCGGCTCGTGCAGCTCGACCGGTCGCGGCACCGACCCGAGCGCGGCATCGACGGCGTCGAGCACCGGCTTGAGGTCAAACACGGCGGGACGGTTGTGGCTCGCTTGCGCGGAGGACATGCTCATCTTGCTCACAACGTGTAGGCATTGACGCGATAGCGGGCCAGGTTCTCCTTTTGGGTGAACCAGGCGATGGTCTTTTCGAGACCCTTGCGCAGGCCGTCCACGCCGCCAAAGCGCGGCGACCAGCCGAGCAGCTTTTGCGCCTTGGCGTTGGAGGCCCAGAGGCGCTCGACCTCGCTACGCTCGGGGCGCACGCGAACGTCGTCATGCTCGATCTCGATCTCCGCTTCCATCAGGTCGGCAATCAGCCGCGCGGTGTCGCCGATCGATATCTCGAAGGCGCTACCGATGTTGATGACCTCGCCGATACCGGTCTTGGAGTCGAGCGCCGCCAGGAAGCCGCTGACCGTGTCGGCCACGTAGTTGAAGTCGCGCGTCGGATGGATGCTGCCCAGCTTGATCTTGCGCGCGCCTGCCGCGATCTGGGTGATGACGGTCGGGATCACCGCGCGGGCCGATTGCCGCGGCCCGTAGGTGTTGAAGGGGCGCACCACGGTCACCGGTGTGCCGAAAGAGCGCTCAAACGACAGCGCGAGCTGGTCGGCGCCGATCTTGGTCGCAGAATAAGGCGACTGGCCCTGGAGCGGATGCTCCTCGGTGATCGGAACGAATTGCGCCGTACCATAGACCTCACTGGTCGAGGTGTGGATCACCTTCTCGACGCCGAGATCGCGCGCCGCCTGGAGCACGTTGAGCGTGCCGCGGATGTTGGCTTCGACATAAGTGTCTGGCGAATGATAGGAATAGGGAATCGCGATCAGCGCGGCAAGATGCAGAACGGCATCGCAACCCTTCATCGCGGTGCGCACGCCGTTGGGGTCGCACACATTGCCGGCGAAGACGTCGAACTCCTTGCGGATTTCGGGCGGCGAGGCATCGAGCCAGCCGTGCGAGCCCATGCTGTTGTAGTGCACGAAGGCGCGCAAAGCGACATTGCGCCGGACCAGTTCTTCCGCAAGGTGCGATCCGATGAAGCCGCCCGCCCCCGTCAAAAGTACTTTTCGCAAAGTTTGGTTCCCCTCTGGCCGGGCCACCCGACATGCCATTCTTGATATGGCCGCTTCTAAACACTCCGGCCGCTGGAGGCCAGTTTTGAATGAGCTACTACCCACAATCGGCTGAGGAACCCTCAGCACGAAATGCAACCGCGTGGATCCCTCAAGCCTTTGAGAATGATCAACAAATCTCGCATGGGCAAGACCGCCTGCGCGGCGCTATGCAAATTCGCGCACGAGCCGGATCACGCTGTCCTGCTGCGCAGACGTGATTTCGTCGAAGATCGGCAGCGATAGGATGCCGGTCTGGTCCCGGTAGGCGTGGGGAAATTGGTCGGCAGTGTGACCGAATCGCGCATAGGCCTGAAGCAGCAGCAGAGCGGTCGAATAATGGATCGCGGTCTGCACCCCGTTGGCATTGAGGTGCGCCGCCAGTACGTCAAGGCGCGGATGCCTGATGGTGTAGAGGTGATAGACGTGATCCCGACCTGGCAACCTGCGGCACACTCACACCCTCAATCTGATCGAGGCCTGCATCATAGATCGCAGCCGCGCGCTGCCGTGCCTCGGTCCAGGAGTTTCGCGGTGAGGATCGCCGCCTGCATGCCGTCGAGCCCGCTGTTGACGCCCTCGATCTCGAACTGATGCGGTGTTCGCATCAGCTCTCATTCGCACGATCGACTGCGCCGCGGTATTTGCGGCAATCATCTTGCCGAAAGCGACGGCGCCCCGATACAACGACCGAAGAAGATGTCCCACTCGGCATCGGTCAGCATCGGCGCCCCCATTTCTAACGCGATGCGCCTAGTCTCCAGTTCCCATTCCTACACATGCGCAGCTTGCCTGAGCAACGCTCAAAAAAACTCATACTAGACGGCGGGATGCAATTGCAGTGGCCGGCTCTCGTGACTTCGCAGAGCTGGGCCCGATGCTCAAGAATCCATGGCCGAACACAAGCCAGGCACGACGTTGTGCCTCCGACTTTAATGAGCTATCTGAAGCGCTCAATGGATCTTCCTGTCGATATCGAGGAGCATCAGCCCGCAGGCGGGATCCGCTTGCGCGGCAACGATCGCGGCGTGGCGCTGCTTATCCTGGCTCATCTGACCCTGGGCTGCATCTCGCTGATTTGCGTCGCGCTAATCTATCCCCATTATCATATTTTCTTCCGCAAGGAGATGCTGCCCGCCGCAGTTGCCACGGTTGCTGTGCTCGCCGTATTGCTCGTCCTGTTCGCTTGCGCCCGTTTCAGCTTCGGCTATTTCGTCGGCTACTACCTCTTCGTCATGATTGCGGGCTATCTCTGGCTGAATAGCTTCTCCGAGTTCGGTTACAACCATCGCCTGAGCAGCCTATCGGCGACGGCCTCCGCGGCGGCATTCCTGCTGCCTGCGCTCTACCGGCCGCCCCTACCGCGATTGCTGACATTGTCCCCGCAAGCCTTCGAACGGCTATTGGGCTGCATCGTGCTGCTCGGGGTCGCCGCCGCGGCGATCGGGGCATATTACAATTTTAGGCTGGTCTCGCTTGGAGACATTTACGCCTATCGCGAGACTCTGACCGCGCCGACATTGGTGAACTACCTGGTCGGGATCACGACGACGGCGCTCTTGCCATTCGCATTCGCATGCTACGCGCTCCGTGGAAGCCTCTGGCGGGCCGGCGCCATCGTCATCGTGCTGCTGCTGTTCTATCCGGTCACGTTGAGCAAGCAGACTTTCTTTGCCCCCGCGTGGCTCGTCCTCATGCTGGTGGCCACAAGGTTCATGAGCTTGCGGATCACCGTCATCTTGTCCCTACTGGTCCCGACCGCAGCGGGCGTGATTCTATTTGGCCTTTACCGGTACGGCCTATTTCCGGAGCGGTTCGCGATGCCCGTCTTCCAACTGGTGAACCTCCGAATGGTGGCCATCCCCTCGCTTGCGATGGACTACTACAACGAGTTCTTCTTCACGCACGATCTTACCCATTTCTGTCAGATCAGCTTCTTGAAGCCTTTGATGTCTTGCGCGTATCAGGAGCCGATGGCGGTGGTCATCTACAACTGGTTTGGCATCGGCGGTTATATGAACGCGTCGCTCTTCGCTACCGAGGGCGTGGCTTCGGTTGGCCCTCTGTTTGCCCCGGCTTCGGCTCTCGTGTGCGGCATCGTCATCGCGATCGCCAACGGGATGTCCGCCGGGGTGTCCCAGCGCACCATTCTGGTATCTGGGGCGCTGCTGCCGCAGACCTTGCTGAACGTTCCCTTCACGACGGCGATGCTGACGCACGGGGCGGCGCTGCTGTTTCTCCTGTGGTACGTGATGCCGCGCGGCATCCCCGAACAGCGGCGCTGAAGACAGTGCGCGTCCTCATCCTCAACGCCGACTATCCGCGCTTCCTGACGTGGCTGTACCGCCGCGTGCCCGATCTGGCAGGCGCGCCTTACGCAATGCAGATGGTGGCGCGCAATGCCAGCCTGTTCGGCGTTGCCGATTTCTACTCACGCAACTTCGCCGCGGCGGGGCACGTCGCCGCCGACATTCACGTCAACAATCCCTGGATGCGGGCGGCATGGGCTCGCGGGCATGGGCTCGCCGTTACACCGTCGCCGGAGCCGGCCGACGAGGTGCAACGACAAACAATCCCCGGCTGGCTTCAGCGCGTAATTGCGCCATTCAAGCCCGTCCTCAGGCCATTGGCACGCAAGGTGGGTCTGAGTCCTCGACTCGATGCGCAGGCGGAAAAGATCCTGCTCGCGCAGATCGAAGAGTTCAAGCCGGACCTCGTCCTCAACCAGGACGTCTTTCACGTCGACGCGCGCCTCGCGCGGCAGATCAAGGGTATCGGCCGTCCGATCCTGATCGGCCAGGTCGGCATCGTGCCCTCGCGCGGCGAGGACTGGTCGGCCTATGACCTGATGATCTCGCAGCTTCTCCGGGTCGTTCAATCCTTCCGCAACACCGGTGTCAGATCCGAGGTTGTTCATCTGGCCTTCGAGCCTAATATCCTTGACGTTCTACCGCCTGCGCCCGAGCGCAGCATCGACATCTCCTTCGTTGGTGCCGTGTCGGCAGATCACCAGCAGCGGGTGGCACAACTCGAAGCGGTGGCTCGGAAATACGATCTGAAGCTTTACGGCAGCGGCTTGCACACCCTCCCCGCCTCTTCGCCGCTGCACCGCTGCTATCAAGGCGAGGTGTGGGGCGTGGAGATGTATCAGGCGCTCCGCGCGTCCCGCCTCACGCTCAATTCGCATATCGACATGGCGGGGCGCGAGGCCGGCAACGCACGCTTGTTCGAGGCAACCGGCGTCGGCACGTTCCTCCTGACTGATTTCAAGGACAATCTCCATACGCTGTTCGACGATGGCAGCGAGGTCGCGGCCTGGCGCTCGGCCGACGACTGCCTCGCGATGATCGATCGCTATCTCAGAAATGAAGGCGAGCGCGGCGCGATTGCCGCCGCAGGGCAGGCGCGAACGCTTTCGACCCACACTTTCAGGCAGCGGATCGACGACATTCTCGGCTTCATCGGCCGAAACTAGAGCATCGCAGCGGGCCCCTTGCGCCCTTGACGGTGCGGGGCAAAATAGCCAAAGTGCCGTAGATAGCGACGCTATGTCACTATAATTCCAGCGTTTTTTTGAGGCCCCGGATGGAACACGTCGAACATGTCAGATTCGGCGAGCAGCTCTACGCGATCATCGTTCGCGCCTCGTTCCGCGAGCCGGGCATCACTTTCTTCTCCTCGCCCGAACTCTCGCAACAGCTCGCCTTCATGAACCATCCGCAAGGCAAGAGCATCGCACCCCATCGTCATAACAAGGTGACGCGGGAGGTGCATTTTACGCAGGAAGTCCTGCTCATCCAGAAGGGCAAGCTGCAGGTCGATTTCTACACCGAGGCCGAGGAGTATCTGGAGAGCCGCATGCTCGGCGCCGGCGACATCATCCTGCTCTGCAGTGGCGCGCACGGCTTCCACGTCATCGAGCCGATCGAGATGTTCGAGATCAAGCAAGGCCCCTATGCCGGCGAGAACGACAAGACGCGCTTTCCCGAGGTGCCGGCGTCCGAGGTACGGGTCAAGGGTCCTTCGCTGTGACTGGTGCCTTCGTTCCCGTCAACACGCCGCTCCTCGATGGCAATGAGGCCGAATACCTTGCTGAGTGCATCCGCACCGGATGGATCTCGTCGGAAGGCCCGTTCATCAAGCGCTTCGAGGAGGCAATGGCGAGCGCCGCCGGACGGCGGCACGGCGTTGCCGTCACCAATGGCTCCGTCGCGCTCGACATTGCCGTCCACGCGCTGGGTCTCGAGCGGGGTGACGAAGTCATTATTCCGACCTTCACCATCATCAGTTGCGCGGCCGCCGTCGTGCGGGCGGGGCTCGTTCCCGTTGCAGTGGATTGCGATCCAGCAACATGGAATATGACGATCGAAGGCGTCGAGGCGGCGATCACGCCGCGGACACGCGCCATCATGCTGGTCCACATCTACGGCCTCCCAGTCGATCTTAACCCGATCCTCGAGCTCGCCCGCAAGCGCGACTTCAGGGTGATCGAAGACGCCGCCGAGATGCACGGCCAGACCTATCGCGGCGCCCCCTGCGGAAGCTTCGGCGACGTCTCGACCTTCAGCTTCTATCCCAACAAGCACGTCACGACCGGCGAAGGCGGCATGATCCTCACCGACGACGATGCGCTTGCCGATCGCCTCGCCAGCCTGCGCAACCTCTGCTTTCAGCCGCAGCAGCGCTTCATCCATGAAGAGCTCGGCTGGAACGCGCGCATGACCAACCTTCAGGCTGCGCTCGGCGTTGCCCAGGTCGAGCGCCTGCCGCAGACCGTCGAGACCAAGCGCCGGATCGGCCGATTCTACGACGGCCATCTCGAGAACGTCGAACGCATCCGCCGCCCCGTCCCCCGCACCAACTATGCCGACAACATCTATTGGGTTTACGGCGTCGTATTGAACGACGACGTGCCGTTCGATGCCAAAGAGGCGATGCGGCGCCTGGCGGAGAAGGGCATCGGCACCCGACCGTTCTTCTGGTGCATGCACCAGCAGCCGGTGCTGCGGCGCATGGGCTTCATGCTGAACGAGCGGCATCCGAACGCGGAGCGCATTGCGCGGCGCGGCTTCTATCTGCCGAGCGGGCTGGCGCTGACCGATGACGAGATCGCGCGGTCCGCGCAGGCGCTGAAGGAGATTTTGACGTGAGCGTGTTTGCGGACTACGCGCCCTGGTACGACCTTCTGTACCGGGACAAGGATTACGCCGCGGAGGTCGCCTTCGTCGAGGCGCGGCTGTGCGACCACGGCATCCCCTCCGGCAAGCTCCTGGATCTCGGCTGCGGTACGGGCGTGCATGCGATCGAATTCGCGCGCCGCGGCTGGAACGTCGCCGGCGTCGATCTCAGCGCGGATATGATTGCCAGAGCGAACGCGCGCGCCGCGCAGGCCGGGCTCAGGATTCCCTTCCGGCAGGGTGATGCCTGCGAGGCCGGCCCGGAGCACGACTGTGACGCCGTGGTGTCGCTGTTTCACGTCGCGAGCTATCAGAACGATCACGACCGGCTGGAAGCGCTTTTCCACACCGCCCACGCGGCGTTGAGGCCCGGGGGTGTGTTCTTCTTCGACTACTGGTACGGCGGTGCCGTACTGGCTCAGGGCGTTGAGACACGTGTCAAGATCATCGAACAGACCCCATTACGCCTGACCCGGATCGCGCAATCGGAGCATGACGAGCAGCAGGCAACGGTGCTCGTGAACTACACCCTGTTCTGTGAAGACACGGAGCGCTCAACGATCCGGCGCGTCGACGAGACCCATCGCATGCGCTACTGGTTCCCGTTCGAGGTTGAGGCCTCGCTCAGGAACAGCGGGTTTGAGCAGGTGGGCAGTCATGCCTGGCTGTCCGACGCTGCGCCTAACACGAAAGACTGGGCCGCCTATTCGATCGCGAGAAAGGCTGCTCAGCCGTGAAACGCTATCACGTCGGCATTTTCCTCGAGCTGCCGCTCGACGTCGGCGGCGGTTTCCAGCAGTCGCTCACCGACATCGTGTGGATGCGCGACTGGGCCAAGACCGTCGATATCGATGTCACCGTGTTCACCACGCTGCCCGACAACGTCGCGATCCTTGCCGATCTCAGCATCAACAGCGTGTATCTGAAGCTCGGTTGGCTCGACCGGCTGTTCCTGTTCCTCAAATATCTGGGACCGTTCGACCTGCTGCAATACGCGATGCGCGTCTGCGCGCCGTTCGAGAAAAAGCTGAGCAGGGCCGGCGTCGACATCGTCTACTTCACCACCACGTCGAATTGGAACCTTGTGCTCTACAAGCTGCCGTTCATTATCACGATTTTCGACGGATGCTTCCGCGACAGCCCTGAGTTCGACGAGGTGCGCGAATTCGCCCAGTTCGAGCGGCGCGACATCGTATGGCGCAGCGCCGTTACCAAGGCCGCGGTGGTCATCACCAACGCGGACGAGCTGATCGACATGCTGTGCCGGCGCTACGCCATAGAGCGCGACCACGCCGTCTGCATCCCGTTCTCGCCGTCGCTTTACGTGGCACGGTCAGGCGCCACCGGCGAGGCCGAGGACGCCGCGATCCTCAAAAAGTACGGCATCGAGCGCGGCTATCTGTTCTATCCTGCGCAATTCTGGTCGCACAAGAACCACGCGACCATCCTGCTCGCGATGCGCCTGCTCAGGAACCAGGGCGAGCGGCACACGCTGGTGCTGTGCGGCTCCGATCCCGGCGCGCGCGTGGCATTCGAGGCGCTGGTCGCGCAGCACGGCCTCGGCGATTCCGTGCGCATGCTCGGCTTCGTTCCCTCCGCTGAGCTCGGCGCCCTCTATCGCGGCGCCAACGCGCTTGTCATGGCCACCTATTTCGGCCCCACCAATCTGCCGCCGTTGGAGGCGTGGGCGGTCGGCACGGCGGTGATCTATCCGGAAGCCTTCAAGGCTCAAGCGGGCGACGCCGCTGTCCTGTTCGACTACGACGATCCCGCATCGCTCGCCAAGGCCATCGTCAAGATTGGCTCTACTGAGGAGCGTGCCCGACTGGCCATCGCGGGCAAGCAAAGGCTCGCCTATTTCGCCGAACGGATCGACGAAGGGCATCGGCAACTCGCGCGGCACCTGATGCGACTGCGATATCGCCGCTACCCTCAGATCTACTGACATCCGCAGCACCCCCGGGGCCGGAGCGGCCGCGGGCCGAATGGGCTAGTTCGGCACCGCCGCCAACACCCGCCTACGCACGCGCTCCGACAGCAGCGGGCTCGCCGCGGCGGCAACGACGACAACCCAGATCGCGCATTCCGCCAGGAAGCGGAGCAGCCCCGCCCCCGGCACAAGGGCGCGGATCGCGAGTCCGAGCCCCCATCCGCCCAGCACGATCGTAACCATGACGGCGGTCAGGACCAGCATGTGACGAACCGGGTGCGCAAGCGTCTGACGAACGATGACGAGGGTCAAGATTCCGAACTGGGTTAGGACGTCGCTCGCAACGATCGCGATGGCGGCGCCAAGCGGCCCGAGCCGGGGGATCAGCAAGGCCGACAGGATCAGGAAGGCCATCAGTTGCAAACCCTTGGTCCGGACCAGAAGATTGCGGCGATTGCTGTGGTTGGCGAACACGAGCGCAAGTAGCGAAGGGGCAACGAGAGCGGAGCCAAGTAGTAGCGTGACGGCCAGAGGTGCATCGTAGGGGATGCTGCCGTGAGTCCACAGCACGAAGAAGTCCGGCCAGAACGGCAGCAAGCCGGCCACGATCAGGCAGGCGAGCGCCGTCACAAACACCGATCCATGGGCATAGAGCCGGCGCAGCCGTTCCTTGTCACCGATCGCGTAGTCATGGCCAAGTTCGGGCGCCAGCGGCAGTGCCACCTGAATACAGAGCGCTCTCACGAGGCTAGCGATCACGCGGGTCAGCCCCCATTGTGCCACAGCCACACGATCGGCAACGAGCACGCTGACCAGCAGCACGGGCGCGTTGACGAGCGCAAGCTCAGTGACATTGGCCAAGGCAAAGGGAGATGCGCGAACGAATTGCCCCAAGCTCCACCGCCATGACTGGATCCGGGATCGGAGAACTCGCTCGCGCCGCAGGAGCGGAAACTGGCGCGGAGCGTCGTAGGCGAGCATAAAGAGGGCAGACAGGATTTGCGCAAACACATAGGCTGACGCGACGGCGAGGAGATTGCCAACTGAGGCGATCGCGACCAACTGCGCGATCTGGCCGAACACTATGGCTATATTCTGCGCCCAAACGGCGCGACCGTATTTCCCGTGCACACGATAGAGGCCCGAAACCAGGTTGGCGGGCAACGCGACGAGCGTGCCGAGGGTGATCACCAGCATAGCGGAGTCGAAGGTCGGCGTCCCCTGGAACCCGAGCACCGCGGCCGGCGGGAAAAGCTGTACGCTCAGAACCAGCATTAGGCCCAGCACCACAACGATTCGAATGTAGAGGTGCATTATGCCAGCGAAGAAGCTCGCAGTGCGGCCGTCGCAATCGACGCACGACTTGAAGGCGAAAAACCGGTTGATCGCGCGAAGCTGCAGCCCCGCGTCGGCGACGAGGACAAGGTTGCCAGCCGCGTAGATGGCGAGCCAGGCCGCCAGGGTCTCACCGGTCCAGAAATGCAGGAACGCCGGAATCAAGAGAATCTGCTGGGTCAGGGCGAGCAACATCTGAACCAGATTTGCCGACCAGCCGTGAATCAGCCGGCGTAGACGGCCAGTCCCATTCATGAGGTTCCTACGCTGCAATGTCTGTGATGAGGAGCACGGCTCAACCGCCTAACCCAGACGAAGCCAATTGACCCCACCGAGACGAAATGGACGTAATTCCGCTCGCCCTGGCCCACCTTAAGGCCATCCATTGGTTTCAGTCGAGAATGAAATGTCCCACGCCATAGATAAGGTGGTCTAGAGCGCCGCCATGTGCGGTTTCGACGCTGCTGACAAGGCTCACGACATGCTGCAGAGCATCGTTGACGGCCGAACCGTGCACGCCGTCGAATGCAGGTGCGGCATTCCCGAGCGCTGACTCAACACTGCTGAGGGGCGCTCTGCCGTGAGGTGCCACCGGGCGAAACACGAAGGAGTCGTTTGACGCCATTACCTGGCTTGCTGCGCTAATCGTCCCGTCCCCATTCAGATCCTGATGGAGGATGCTCTCATATGATTTCAGTGTCGCGCTCGCGCCCGAGACCACCGGTGTCAGGCTGGAGACGTAGTTGCCATTGCTGTCGGTGCTCCACATTACGTACTGGTCGGCATTGCCACTCTTCCACACCACGTCATACCCGGACGAGATCTGCTCGGCGCCGATCGGCACATACGATCCACATTGTCCCAGCACAATAGCCACACCGCCGGACTTCAGCGAAGGACCGGTCCCATTGGTGTAGAGATAGTAATTCGAGTCGACTTGAGCGAGCGTCGTAGATCCCGCGGATTCGATCACCGTCGTGGTGGCGACAGGCGTGACAGGGCCGACCGGACCGATCGTTCCATCCCCGTTGAGGTCTTGATGGAGAATGTTCTCATAGGACTCCAGCGTCGCGCTCGTGCCCGAGACCACCGGTGTCAGGCTGGAGACGTAGTTGCCATTGCTGTCGGTGCTCCACACTACGTACTGGTCGGCATTGCCATTCTTCCACACCACGTCATAGCCGGACGAGATCTGCTCGGCGCCGATCGGCACATACGATCCACATTGTCCCAGCACAATAGCCACACCGCCGGACTTCAGCGAAGGACCGGTCCCATTGGTGTAGAGATAGTAATTCGAGTCGACTTGAGCGAGCGTCGTAGATCCCGCGGATTCGATCACCGTCGTGGTGGCGACAGGCGTGACAGGGCCGACCGGACCGATCGTTCCATCCCCGTTGAGGTCTTGATGGAGAATGTTCTCATAGGACTCCAGCGTCGCGCTCGTGCCCGAGACCACCGGTGTCAGGCTGGAGACGTAGTTGCCATTGCTGTCGGTGCTCCACACCACGTACTGGTCGGCATTGCCATTCTTCCACACCACATCATAGCCGGACGAGGTCTGCTCGGCGCTGATCGGCACATAAGGCCCACATTGTCCCAGCACAATAGCCACACCGCCGGACTTCAGAGTTGGCCCGTTGCCACTGGAAATCAGCTCCAAAACATAGTTGTTGACAGACTGCACCAGTTCGGTTGCGCCGAATGATTCAATGATGGTGGGCGCTGAGCTGTAGGTCGAACTCGCAACCATGCCGTCGGCAAACTGGAAATACTCAACGTTCGTGACCGTATCGGTCCCGTCCGGTGAACCGGATCGCTGATCGGCAATCGTGAAGGTCTGCGTCGCCGAATTGTAGGAAACGGCGTAGTTCGCCCTATTGCCCGAATTCACTGCCGTATCGGTGCCCGCGCCGCCGATAATGGTATCGTTGCCGCCGCCGCCGGTGATCGTATCGTTGCCGGCGCCGCCGCTCAACACGTTCGCAATGGCGTTACCCACGATCGTGTCGTTGCCGGCCCCACCGATGGCATCATCGATGTAGGAGCGCGCATCACCATTGTAGAGATAGGCGTTGTAGACATTGCCTGAGGCGTAATGGCCGTTGCCGAGATTAGCCAGTTGCGCCGACGAGAACAGTGACGACGCGCCTGGACTTAGATTGATGTTCAGGTTCGTCGTGTAGTTCGACAGGTCGTAGGTATCGGCGCCGCCGCCGTCCCAGACCGTCTCGTAGATGCGGTTGGCCGAGCCGCCGCCGCCGCCGCCGGGCGCGAGCTGTCCGACGCCGTTGATGAACTCCTGCCCCGTGGTCGGATTCCAGGTGTAAATAGTACTGCCGCTCTGGGACGTGTAGTTCGCGCCGTACATCGTTTGCAGCGCGAGAATATCGTTCGCCATATAGGTCTGCGGATAACCATACGCCTCGTTGGTGTAGCCGCTCGTGGTCGAAGCGCCGACATAGCTGCGATAGCTCATTACGGTATATTCGCTGTCGTCATGCACGCTCGGCACCGCGACGTTGGCGGGTCCGCCAGTCTCCTGGCTGTGTTTGAGCCCGAGGGCGTGGCCGAGTTCGTGCAGCGCCGTCGTGAAATAATAATTGCCGAGCTTGGCCAGCGAGTAATTGTATTGGGACCCGAACCACACGTCGCCGCCCGCCGCATAGTTACCGGGGTAGTAGGCGTAGGAGGTCGGATTGGCCGACGGCGACTGCGCGATCATGATATCGGCGCCGTTCGTGCCCGCGTACTGAAGATCAGCGTTGGTGTAGCTGCGGATCAATCCGATCGCATAGTTGATCGCCGCCTGCATCTGGCTTGGCGCCGAGGCAAAGCCCGAGCTGGTCGGCTCGCTGCCGCCGCCGCTGTAGGGGTAGGTGTAGTTGCTGGACGAGTCGGGGAAACTATACGCGATCGTGCCGGTCCATTTATAGCCGGACAGCAGGCCGTCGATGTCGGCGTTGTTGGTGGCACTGACGTAAACAGAGGTAGCCAATGGACTCTCCGGAGCAACGCATCGCGCGCGATTCGTGGGCACGTGATTCTAGCTTGAGAGTTATACGTTTCGTTTAAATTTGGCCGACGTGCACGCCCCTCTTCCAAAACGCCGTGCTAGCCATCAAATTCTGTATTTATACGGGCCAGGGGCCGGCCGCAGGTTCTGCTTGCAGGTATGGTAAGGGAAGCATGAAATCAGGCCCATTTTCAATAGGTTTGATCAGCCTCCTTGCGGTGCTCGCGGGGGCGGATCGTCTGTCCATCGGAGAACAGCTCGCCATGGTCGGGAAAGCCAATGCGGACGACAGCGGCAAGGAAAGCGGCAAGGCGGGACGCGCCCCCTCGATGCCAATGGCCCGCGATCCTTCCGCCGCGGTGGCGGAGGAGTTCGAAGCCGCCCGCCGGAAGGGAACGCGGGAGGCGTTCGAGCTCTTCATTGCGCGCCACGGCGACGCCCCACTGGCCGAGCAGGCGCGCGCCGAGTTGAAGCGCTTGTCGCGCTGATCCCTTTCACGCAGCGCAGCAAACCGCGTCAGGGCAGACCCCGTCAGGCACCGCATTTCGACAGGCGGCCTCCGCGCCGGCCCAGACTTGCCGCATGATCTTTCGGCACTATGGTAGGCCGCAATCTGTCCCGGAGCCTATCACGATGCCCCTCCCGCATGCCTCGGAAGCCCTGTCGCGCTTCACTGTACTTGATCTGACCCGCGTCCGGTCTGGCCCCACCTGCGTGCGCCAACTCGCGGACTGGGGCGCCAATGTCGTCAAGATCGACGCGCTGACCGAGGATGCCGGGGGGGAGCAGCCGGGCGGGCCGCGACGGGGGTCCGATTTCCAGAATTTGCATCGCAACAAGCGGGCGATGACGCTGAACCTGAAGGACGAGCGCGGGCTCGCCGTGTTCAAGCGCATAGCAGCCAGGGCCGACGTCGTGGTCGAGAATTTCCGTCCCGACGTGAAGAAGAAGCTCGGCATCGACTATGAGAGCCTGCGCGAGATCAATCCGCGCATCGTCTATGGCAGCATCTCCGGCTTCGGACAGGACGGCCCCTATCACAAGCGGCCGGGCTTCGATCAGATCGCGCAGGGCATGGGCGGACTGATGTCGATTACCGGCGCGCCGGGCGAAGGGCCGATGCGGGTCGGCATTCCCGTCGCCGACCTCACAGCCGGCCTGTTCTGTGCCATGGGCATCCTCACCGCGCTGCTCGAGCGCGAGGTGTCGGGCAAGGGCCAGTGGGTGCAGACCTCGCTGCTGCAAGCGCAGATTTTCATGCTCGACTTCCAGGCCGCGCGCTGGCTGATGGAGAAGGAAGTCGCCAAACAGGCCGGCAACAACCACCCGACCAGCATCCCGACCGGCGTGTTCAAGACCTCGGACGGCTACATCAACATCGCCACCACCGGCGGGCGGATCTGGGAGCGTTGCGCGCAGGCGATCGGTGCGCCGGAGCTCTACAGCCATCCCGATTATGCGACCGCCCCGGCCCGCTCCAAGAACCGCGACGCGCTCAACGCCGAAATCGAAAAGCGCACGGTGACGAAGTCGACCGAGACCTGGGTCCGCGAGTTCAACAACGCCGGCGTGCCCTGCGGACCGATCTACGGCATCGACCAGATGTTCGAAGACGCGCAGGTCAAACATCTCGGCATCGCGCAGGACGTGCCGAACGACGAGGATCGCCACATTCGACTGGTCGGCCAACCCGTCACGCTGTCGCGCACGCCGAGCAAGATGGTGGCGCGACCGCCGGAATTCGGCGAGCAGACGAGCGAAGTGCTCGCCGAGTTCGGCTTCGCCCCTGACGAAATTGCCGAACTGAGACGAGCGAAGGTCGTTTGACGCCGCCCAGCGCCAACGCGCGCGGCCTGCTGGGGCCTGCGCATGGCTCGGGGATCCTCTCGCGGCCCGCCCGAACCGATCTGCCACGGCGATTTCGGACCGACGAATATCATGCTCCAGGGCGCAGAACCGCGCGTCATCGTCGCCGTCCTGCTCAAATCCTGCCTCGCGATTTTCTCAGGCGCGCATCTGACGCGGTGCCGGCCCATGCCCGCCTCACCCGAATTCTCGAGCTGCCCCGCTAGGCTGCCTTCTCCCCCTGTCTGCGAACCGGCTTTCCAGCCAGCAATGATCCGTTGATTTGTATCGTTCTACGATATATTTCCGGCGCCGGCCGATGTGATCGGCGCCACTTCGTCATCCTCACAATCGCGTTATCCCGATCGGACCAAGATGCCCCGCCCCATCCCCGCCAATTCCCTGCCGCGCCTCGGCGACTTCACGACAGACCGCCGCGTTCTCATGCTGGTCGCCATGGCGATCTTCGTCGGCGCGGGTGGCGCCGGTACGGCGTGGCTGTTGCTGCGTGCCATCGCGCTCGTTACCAATGCCGTGTGGCTGCACACGTTGAGCACGCAGACCCTCTCGACAGCCAATCTGAAACCCGACGCCTGGATGGTTGCGGCCCCGGCCTTTGGCGGCCTCGTCATCGGCCTGATGGCGCGCTTCGGTTCCGAAAAAATTCGCGGCCACGGTATTCCCGAGGCGATCGAGGCCATCCTCATCGGCGGCAGCCGTCTCCAGCCGAAAGTCGCCGTTCTCAAACCGCTGTCGTCGGCCATCTCGATCGGTACTGGCGGCCCGTTCGGCGCCGAGGGCCCGATCATCATGACCGGCGGTGCTGTCGGCTCTCTCTTCGCGCAATGCTTCCACCTCAGCGCGGCCGAACGCAAGGCGTTGCTGGTGGCCGGTGCCGCGGCAGGCATGACGGCCATCTTCGGAACACCGATCGCGGCCGTCATGCTCGCCGTCGAGCTTCTCCTGTTCGAGCTGAAGCCACGCAGCCTGATTCCCGTGATCGCCGCCTGCGTGGTCTCGTCGTCGCTGCGGCCCTGGCTGATCGGCAGCGGCGCACTGTTTCCGTTCGCCGGCCAGCTCGATCTGCCTTGGTGGGGGCCGCTTGCCTGCGTCGGCGTCGGCGTGGTCGCGGGATTGCAATCGGGATTGCTGACCACGCTGCTGTACAAGGCCGAGGATTTTTTCAATCACCTGCCGATCCACTGGATGTGGTGGCCGGCGATCGGCGGACTGTTCGTCGGCGCCGGCGGCTTGATCGAACCGCGGGCACTCGGTGTCGGCTACGACATCATCGGCGACCTGCTCAACGACAACGTTGTAGTATCAGTCGCGGTGCTAATCCTGCTGGTAAAGTCCGCGATCTGGATCGTCGCTCTCGCGTCGGGCACATCCGGGGGCGTCCTCGCGCCGCTTCTCATTTTCGGCGGCTGCGTCGGCTGGCTCGAAGGACAATTGCTGCCGGGGTCTCATGGGGCCTGGGCGCTCGTCGGCATGGCCGCGATGATGGGTGGCACCATGCGCTCGCCGCTGACCGGTATCCTGTTCGCCGTCGAACTGACCGGCGACTTTCCGCTGCTCGGATCGCTTCTGATTGCCACGAGCGCCTCCTATGCGCTCACCGTATTGCTGCTCAAGCGCTCGATCCTCACGGAGAAAATCGCGAGGCGCGGCCAGCACGTGGTGCGCGAATACGGCATCGATCCCTTCGAACTGCTCCGCGTCAACGAAGTGATGGTGACGGACGTCGATACGCTGCCGGCAACGATGACGGTCGGCGAAGCGGTGACGTTCTTCTCCGGGAACGGGCGGCGTCACAAGTGCTATCCGCTGATCGATGCGGACGGTCAGGTCTCGGGTCTCGTCGGCCGCTCGGACGTCCTGCGCTGGCGAGCGGAAAGCGCTGACGGTCGCGACACCCTGTTCGACTGCGCCTCGGACCGCTCGCTCACACTCGGCTATCCCGACGAACCGGTGTCACATCTTGCGGATCGGATGGTTCTGGCCGACGTCGGGCGCGTGCCGATCGTCGAACGCGCGAGCGGGCATCTCGTCGGCCTGGTTGCCCGCAAGGATCTCCTGCGCATTCGCGCCACCGCAAGATCCGTCGAGAAGCAGCGCTCGGCCTTCTTCGGCCTTGGCCGCCGGAGCCCGTCAGAACAGGTGACCGCCCTTGACGACGCGCGGCTTTAGACAGCGGATTCGCCTCGCCGACGATCTGCGCCTACGACCCTCGTTGCTAGTTCGACGCGGGTTTCGCCCGCCCCGTCCATCCGGCGCGCCCAAGAAGACCGTCGATCACCGGCCAAAATAGCAACAGGATGGCCTGCGTCGTGATCGGGTCGACCAGACCGCTCAACCAGAACACTTTGAGGTTGCCGCCGGACCCGATCATCGACAGGTGGAAGACATCCTTGGCGCGGTTGCCGAGCACGAAGACTAGGGGAGGCCGGCGTCGTCTGAGTCCGCTCACGATAGGGGCAGTCTCGCATTGGGTAAAACGTTGGATGCCTGCCCGTTCGGGCCGCCCGACCCGACCGGATAAGCCGGATTGAGCCTCCATCCCGATTTTCACGAAAAAACAGCCTCCGTTCGAGCCGTTCCTCGTTGTTAAGGCAAGACCGCTTTAACCACAGGTGCTCTAGATTTCAGCTCATTCAAAGCGGAATGAACCCCAATGGCGATCGATTCCCGGACGGTTAGCTACAGCATCATTGTCCCGGTCTTCAATGAGGAGGCCGTTCTCCCTATATTGCTACGCCGGCTCGACCTGTTGCTGACCCGGCTCAACGGCGCGGCGGAGGTCATTATCGTCGACGATGGCAGCAGCGATTCCGGCTCCATCGTGCTGGAAGCACTCGTCAAACGCGATCCGCGCTATCGCTTGATCGGCCTGTCGCGCAATTTCGGCCACCAAGTCGCTATTACCGCCGGCATGGACGCGGCGCAGGGCCAAGCGATAGTGGTTATGGATGCCGATCTGCAGGACCCCCCTGAGGTCGTGGAGCAACTTATCGCCAAATGGGAAGAAGGTTACGAAGTCGTCTATGCGCGGCGCCTGTCGCGCGCTGGCGAAAGCCGGTTTAAGCGCTCGACGGCCCATCTGTTCTACCGGATACTCGGGCGCATGACCTCGGTTCGGATTCCGGCCGACGTCGGTGACTTCCGCCTGATCGATCGCAAGGTGCTCGACGCGCTGCGCCAGATGCCGGAGCGGGACCGCTTCGTGCGCGGCATGATCGCCTGGCTCGGCTTCCGGCAGACTGAAGTGACCTTCCATCGCCTTGAGCGCGCGGCCGGCGAAACAAAATATCCTCTGCTCAAGATGACCCGTCTTGCGTTGGCTGCAGCGCTCGGCTTTTCCGATGTGCCCTTACGCCTGGCAATCTGGTGTGGGCTCGTGGTGTCGAGCCTGGCCCTCCTCTACGGCGGCTGGGTGCTTGTGCTGTGGATGAGCAAGGACAGCCACCTGGTTGCCGGCTGGTCCTCGACCATGGTCGTGATATCGCTCCTATGCGGACTTAACATGCTCATGACGGGCATCGTCGGGCTCTACATCGGCCGCATTCATGCCGAGGTGAAACACCGTCCACTCTACGTCGTGCAGAAGCGGTTGGGCTTCGATCGCGCCCAGGCTGCGCCGGCGAGCGCCGCAGCTCACGCCATGCACGAATAGTGAGCCCACATGAGCGAGCTCTTCGACCAGTACCGCAGCAATTACCGGGACGTCGTCCAATCATCGATCGACTTCTCGGGCCTGCCCCACAGCTTCTTCATGCGCTCCAAAGCCGACCTCCTGCGCGACCTGACCGCGCGGCGTCTCGGATCGGCAAGACCCGCGATGCTCGACGTCGGTTGCGGCGTCGGTAGCTTTCATCCGTTGCTGCGCGACATGGTCGGCAGCCTGACCGGCATCGATGTTTCATCGGAGAGTATCGAGCAGGCGCGCGCCGACAATCCCGGCGGCGAGTACCGCGCCTTCGACGGCAGGAGCTTTCCCTTCGACGACGACAGTTTCGATATCGTGACTGCGATTTGCGTGCTGCACCACGTCGCGCCTGCCCAATGGACCAACTTCATCAATGAGATGCGGCGCGTGGCGCGCCCGGGGGGCCTTATCTGCATCATCGAGCACAATCCCCTCAATCCGCTTACCCGCCTTGCCGTTGCGCGCTGCGAATTCGATCGCGACGCCGTGTTGCTCAGCGCTCGCAAGGCACGGAGATTGATGGCGGCTAGCGGCTTGCAGAAGATCGGCGCGCATCATTTCCTACTGTTGCCCTGGGAGGCAGAGCCGGCACGCCGCGTCGAGGGCGCCTTGAGGCGTATTCCGCTCGGCGCCCAATACGCCGCCTTTGGTACCGCCTGAACTATTTCTACAACACATCCAACCGCCGATGGGCGACCGCCACATTGTCGCTGAAGATGCATTGCCAGTTCGGCGGGCAGTGGAGCAGCGTCACCCCCGGCGTGTCCAGCTCAAGCAGTATCTCATCAAGCTTGTATTCGTCGAGCAGCTTGAGAAAATCGCGCCGCGCCTGATGGGGCCAAATAGACGCGCCCCAGAAGGCAATCAATACAAGAGCCAGCGCTCCAATTCCTAGTAGCAGAAGAACGGCTTCCAGCATGACGAATCAAGCTCCGTCCGCGAGTAGGATATTCGTCGCGAAAGCCGGGATTAACCAAACGTCTTCCTGCACGGGACAGGGATCGGCGGCGCTCTCAGTAAGGACCTCAATGGCTTCTGAGCGGTAGTTCCAGATTTTCATAGCGAGTTCTCAGTATTTGATCCACGCAAGCAGCGCGATATTGCGCGGCCGCGCCTCGGAGTCGCCGAGCCCGCCGTTAACGCCACCGCTCGCGCCGGTAGTCGGCAACTGCGCGACAGCCGTAGCGCCACCAGGCGAATTGTAGAAGTGAGACGGTGCGCAACTTGGTATCGGCGAAGGGTCGGTCATGAGTTGCTCGATTATAGGTTGCAAATTGAGATTGTCGCCCCGCTGGGGGAATCTAATGATCCATCGGTTTGTTGCGCCCGGTTGCCGTTCGCTGTCCGTTCTCGCTCAACACGTCTATCGGAGGATGGACCGGGAATGGAAATATTAACCTGAACTCTTCAACTTGAGCCAGACGGGGGCGAAACCAATGACGCTCCGGCGCACGCTCAGGCGCCGAACCATCTCCGGGGTGACGGCAAATGATCGATGGTAATGATGACTATTCGCGAAGGTTTCAGGAACTAAGGCCATCTCTCGTAAATGACGAAGGTCTCAGATACGCGGACTTCATCAAGACGCTGACGCCCAACTATACGAGGCTCTATCTGGACATTGCGCTCGGCTACTTTGCGCTGATTGTTACTTTTGCGTTTGTCCGCGCCGTGCCCGTGGAAATGGACTATGGACTGCTATTTACTGTGTTTGCTGGTGCAATCTCTATTGGCTTCTGGATCGCCTACCTGCAACTGTTCCTTCATGAAGGCGCTCACTTCAATTTCGCCCCTGATAGAGGACAGAGTGATTTTCTATGCAACATTCTGGTTGCTTGGATGATAGGCACATCTGTTCAGCAGTACCGCATCACCCATTTTCAGCATCATCGCGCGCTCGGCAAAATCGACGACAGCGAATCGACTTATTTCTCCTCGCTTAATCTGGCATTTCTGATCAAGGCTCTGTTTGGCGTCCGAGTGATGGAAGTGCTGCGGTCGCGCACAAAACTTGAAGCTAAAGCCAAGAGGGTCGATCGAGGCACATGGGTCAGGCCCATGGGTCTCCTTGCGCACATTGCAATCGTCACGATTTCCTTCTTTTCTCGCGAGCTACTTTTTTGCGTCGCGTGGGTCCTGGGGACCGTGATGTTTTTCCCCCTCTTCGGCGCTCTTCGCCAGTTGCTGGAACATAGAGGCCCCTCTGCGGATTCATGTGTCGATTACAATGAGCATGATCATGGCGCCTATACGAGGGTGTTTGGACCCGGCATATTCGCTTCGGTATTCGGAGCCGCGGGATTCAATCGCCACCTACTGCACCACTGGGAGCCGCAGGTTTCCTATACCAACTTGCATGAAATGGAGGCATATCTCCTCAAGACAGAGTTAGCATCGGTTATCGAGCAGCGTCGCTCCACATATTTGAAAACGTTCCTCAGTCTCTTCAGGTTCACATGACCAAAATAACGTGCCCGATTTGTGCCGATGGTTCTGTGCGTCATTTCGCGAAAGCCAACGACGTTGAGTATTTTACATCCGGCAGGCTCTTCGATTTCTACCGCTGTGACAGCTGCGATATTCTGTTCATTTACCCGATGCTGTTGGATCGGCTGAATGAAATCTATCCATCCAACTATTATTCGTTTCACGCCAATGCAGCAGATACCTTGGCACTACGCTTCAAGAAGCGTCTTGACGACAGGGCTTTCCAAGCAATCACCAAACAACTCAATGGAGAACGCCTGTCTGCATTAGACATTGGAGGCGGAATCGGTTGGCTCCTCGACGGGCTGAAGAGAGCCGATTCCAGAATTGCTGATACAACCGTCGTAGACATTGATGCTGGAGCGGCCGATGTCGCCCGCGCCAAAGGTCACAACTTTCACCTCACGCCTATTGAAGGCTTCGAGACTGAAAAAACGTTTGACTTGATCTTGATGCTAAACCTGATCGAGCACGTTCCGGATCCGATCCAGATACTGAAAAAGGCAAAGAGCCTGCTTTCTCCCGGTGGTCTCATTTGGATTAAAACGCCCAACTACGACTCGCTAGACGCTCGTATTTTTAGATATCGTTCCTGGGGAGGATATCACACGCCTCGACATTTTGTTCTCTTCACCAAACCTAGCTTCATTCGTCACTGTGAATCCGCGGGCCTTCATGTTTTGAATTGCTCGTATACGCAAGGTGCCCCGTTCTGGACCGTAAGCGCCATTAACGAATTAAAGCGCGTTGGCCTCGCGGAGGTGTCAGCTGCACGGCCATCGCTGCAGAACAGCCTTACTCCCTTTTTTCATCTGCTTTTTGCGGCGTTCGATTTTGTCAGGATGCCTTTCTCTAAGACGTCGCAGATGAATTGCATCCTCACGGCCCAATCATCCACTTCTGAGACATCATCGGCAACACCGATTTCGAGGGCGAAGTTGGGGTCAAGCAGGATTTCTGGCGGTGCGTGATCACGTCGCTCCAATAGGAATCAGCGCGCGGGCCGGACGGCAATCTGAATCCCGGCTCCATATGAATGCCATGGCTGAAAAGACTCCCGACGCTCCCTAGAAGAGCTGCGAGATCTGCGTGCAAGATCATCCGTTTGGCGAGAATTCTCCGACCTCTCTCAGCCATTACCCCACGCAAAGACCTGCGCTCAGGACGTGCCGAACGACGAGGACCGCCACATTCGACTGGTCGGCCAACCCGTCACGCTGTCGCGCACGCCGAGCAACATGGTGGCGCGGCCGCCGGAATTCGGCGAGCAGACCGACGAGATCTTGAAGGAGTTCGGCCTCAGTGCAGACGAGATCGCGACGCTCCGGAACGCCAAGGTGGTGTGAAAGAACGGCCGCGTCGCGACAGCCGGCCTTTCGGATCCGGGCCGCCGCGGTGATCACCATCGGCCGCGCATTGACGGCTTAGGCAACCATCTAGATCTTACGCAAACCGTCGAAACGCGAGCCGACATAGCGGAGAAAGGTCGTTGTTGGACAGGTCGACCGACCCGCCGACTTGCTTGACGCCGATCGTGTTGAAGGAGATCGTTGTGGCGTCAATGTTGATGCCGCCGCCCGAGATGGCAATGCCGGCAACCGAGTTGCTTGACACGACCGAATTGCTGAGGTGAACGGCGGCGCCGGCGCCCACGCCGATACCGCTGGCCGCGTAGATCACCTTGACGTTGCTGAGCGTCGCCTTGATCAAGCCCGCAGCCGCGCTAGCAATCGTAAAGCCGCTGCCTCCCATATCCCGTGGCGTTCACGACGTTCAGCGCTCCAGTTTCCAATCCGCTAATGGGATGGTCCGGCCGTGCTCCTGCCCCGCCAGCGATAAGCTGGCCAGGGGCGCCAAGACAGGGAGCACGCCATGTCCCAGACACCCAGTACCGCGATCGCCGTGATCGGCATCGATATCGGCAAAAACTCGTTCCACGTCGTGGGCCACGATACGCGCGG